>NZ_CEXBBO010000080.1:0-2458 GCF_982611455.1 Stutzerimonas sp. | reverse complement strand
GGCTTCAGGCTTCAGGCTTCAGGCTTCAGGCTTCAGGCTTCAGGCTTCAGGCTAATTAGCGTGATGGCCCTGCGGAGCCATATCAAGGCTTTTGTCCGCTTTTTTCGCTCTTGCCGCTTTTACCTGCAGCCTGAAGCCTGCCGCCGCCTTTCGGCTTTATGTTCTTATGGCATCCCTCGGCAGCACCAGCCCCAGCGGCAGACTCACACGCGCCTCTAGCCCGCCACCCTCGCGGTTACGCAGTTCGATGACGCCGCCATGCTGGGAAGCGATGCGTTTGACGATCGCCAACCCCAGCCCAGCGCCCTGCCCACCGCGCGCGCGATCGCCACGGATGAACGGATTGAAGATTTCTCCCAGTTCGTTCGGATCGATACCGGTCCCACGATCGAGCACACTGAGCACCACGTACGGAGCGTTGCTGTCGCCGGACACATGCGCGGCGACTTCGACGCCATGGCCACCGTAACGCAAGGCGTTTTCGATCAGATTGACCAGCAGGCGCTTGATCGATACGCGGCGCAGGGCGAGCTGCGGCATCGGCTCGACGCATAGGCGAACGGTCTCTCCATACTGGTTGTAGGGCACTACGGCTTCGCGAACCAACTCGCCGAGATCGACGCTTTCCACCGGCTCGTCGCTGCCGTCGCGGATAAAGGCGAGGAACTGGTCGAGAATCGCGTTCATATCCTCGATATCGCGCACCATGTCTTCGGTGAGTTCGGCCTCACTGGTCATCAGCTCCAGCGACAGACGCAGGCGGGTCAGAGGCGTTCGCAAATCGTGGGAAACCCCGGCGAGCATCAGTTCGCGCTCGCGCCCGGCTTGTTCGACGTCCTCGGCCATCTGGTTGAAAGCGCGGTAGACCTCCGTCATCTCACTTGGTGTGTCGCTGATCGGCAATCGCACGCTGCGGCCCTTGCCGATCTGCCTGGCCGCGTAGACCAGGCGCTTTAGGGGCAGGTTGAGCTGGCTGACGAAAATCCACGCTGCCGCCGTGGATAGCAGGCCGATCCCGAGGAACCAGCCGAGTACGCTCCAGATTCGCTGCCCCCGCAGCGGATAGGCGTAGAGCGGAACCTGGAGCCAGTCCGGCCCCAAACTCGGCGCGCGCACCCAGATCGCCGTCTGCGGCTGGATACGCACTCGCACATCGGTTTCGACACCAAGCTCGGCCTGCATCTGGCGCTGGAAAATTTCCGTGTAAGGCCAATGGTATTCGCTGGGCGGTACTTCTTCGGTCGTGACCCGCTGCAGCCCGGCAGCATCGGCGATACGCTCGCGGTTCTCTTCGTCGGCCGCCCAATACGCACGCAGGGTCAGCGCCGCGCCGTGGCTGTACTGGCGATCGACCATGACGTCTTCGTTCATCATCAGGTACACCAGCATCAGTACCTTGGAGAACAGCACGACGATCAGCACCATCCATAAGGTGCGGGCGAAGAAACTTTGCGGGAACCAGAGCGGGGTTTTCATAAAGCAGCCTCAGGCGGCAGGCTGCAAGCGGCAGGCAGAAGCGAAAAGCCGCCGGAGGATCACGGACCCACCTGAAGCCTGTCGCCTGGAGCCTGCCGCCGCTTTACTTATTGCCATCAGGCACGAACACGTAACCCACGCCCCAGACCGTCTGGATGTAACGCGGTTTGGACGGGTCGGGCTCGATCAACCGGCGCAGACGGGAAATCTGCACGTCGATGGACCGCTCCAGAGCGTCCCATTCGCGGCCACGGGCCAGGTTCATCAATTTGTCGCGGGTGAGCGGCTCGCGGGCATGCTGCACCAGCGCCTTGAGTACGGCGAATTCTCCGGTGGTGAGCATGTGCACCTCGTCGCCCTTCTTCAGCTCGCGGGTGCCAAGAAACAGCTCGTAGTCGCCAAAGGTCACCGTCTCGTCATCGCTTCCCGGCGCACCCGGCACTTGCGGCGCCTGCCGACGCAGCACCGCACGAATCCGCGCCAGCAGTTCGCGCGGATTGAACGGCTTGGCCAGGTAGTCGTCGGCGCCCTGCTCCAGCCCGTGAATGCGGCTGGCCTCATCGCCTTTGGCGGTGAGCATGATGATCGGGATCTGATTGCCGCTTTCACGCAGGCGGGAGCAGGCCGACAGGCCGTCCTCACCTGGCATCATCAAATCCAGCACGACCAGATGGAAAAGCTCACGACTGAGCACGCGATCCATCTGCTCAGCGCTTTCCACGGTTCGCACGCGATAGCCCTGCTCATCGAGAAAGCGCTCGAGCAAACGACGCAGTCGCGCGTCGTCATCGACGATCAGGATTTTTTCGCCTTCGCTGGCGGGCGCAGTGCTGCTCATGGAAACTCCCAAAAATATCGACGGCGCATTATGCGCACAGTAGTGACAGCGCAACTGACAGCCATTGTTAGCAGATTTTGCGGAGTAGCGCAGGCTTCAGGCTTCAGGCTTCAGGCTTCAGGCTTCAGGCTTCAGGCTTCAGGC
>NZ_CEXBBO010000079.1:0-2712 GCF_982611455.1 Stutzerimonas sp. | reverse complement strand
CCCTGCGACTTGAACTCGTTCACAATACGTTCCATTTCCGATTCATGGGTCGCCAGATAGTCCAGCAGCGCCCGTGCTCGCTCCTCTTCATTCTTCGTAGCGCAATGTGACATACACCTTGCAAGGTGAGCATGCAAATCCCGTGTCCAGCTAATAAGTTCTCCAAAGGTTTTGATGTCCATTTACCCGTTCCCCCTTGTTGTCATTAATCATGTCAGCAAACAGCAATTACCTACCACTTAAACTCATAAGCCTGAATTCACACTGAAAAACCCCAACAAAAGATGCAAAAAGAGTCGCTCAATAGCGTGGGCTTGATGAACATCAATTTTTCCAATTGGAAGTGTTCGTCTACCCTAAGCCGTCCAGTCGGGTTCGCTTTAGCAGGAGTGCATTTACCGCAACAAGAGCGGAGCTTCCAGACATTGCGAGCGCCGCTACTTCTGGGCTTATCACCAACGGATAGAACACGCCTGCCGCCGCGGGAAAGGCGATGACGTTATAGCCCACCGCCCAGAACAGGTTCTGGTGCATCTTGCGCAGGGTAGCGCGCGACAGCTCGATGGCTCCCAGCACATCGTAGGGGTCGCTCTTCATCAGCACCACGTCAGCGCTCTCAATGGCCACATCAGTGCCGGCACCGATGGCGAAACCCACCTCCGCCTGGGTCAGTGCCGGGGCGTCATTGACACCGTCGCCCACCATGCCAACCTTCTTGCCCTGAGCCTGGAGCTCCTTGATCTTGTCTGCTTTCTGCCCCGGAAGGACATCGGCGATCACCATCTCAATGCCGAGTTCCCGGGCGATGCGCTCGGCGGTGGCCTGGTTGTCGCCGGTGAGCATCGCCACCTCCACCCCGCGTTCACGCATCTTTTTGACCATGGCAGTAGCGGTGGGGCGCGGCGCATCGGCAATGGCGATAAGGCCGACCAGCTTCCCGTCCTGGGCGACGTGCACCACGGTCTGGCCCGCACTCTGCAGACGCGCGGCCTCGTCCTTCAGGCTCGCCATGTCGACCTTCTCTTCGTCCATCAGCCGGCGGTTGCCGAGCAGCACGGTCTTGCTGCCAATCTCCGCCCGCGCGCCCTTGCCCTCGATGTTGGTGAAGCCGGTCAGCGGATCAAGCTGCAAGCCTTCGGCCTTACTTTGTATCGCCTGGGCCAGAGGATGGTCCGAGCCCTGCTCCACCGTCCCCGCCAGTGCGAGGACCGCCTCCTCGGTGCTGCCCGCCACCACGACCACCTCGACCACCTGCGGCTCGCCCATGGTCAGGGTGCCGGTCTTGTCGAAGACCACAATATCCAGCCGGGTGGCATCCTCAAGTGCAGAGGCATTCTTGAACAAGATGCCGTTCCTGGCACCGAGGCCGGTGCCCACCATCACCGCCATGGGCGTTGCAAGGCCGAGGGCATCCGGACAGGCGATCACGAACACGGTGATAGTCAGGGTCACGGCAAGCAGCAGGCTTTGGCCGATCCACCAGAACCAGACGGCGAAGGTGAGCAGGCCGATTACGATGGCAATCACCACCAGCCACTGTGACGCTTTGTCCGCCAGCAGCTGCGCCGGGGCCTTGGAGTTCTGCGCCTCCTGCACCAGCTTGACGATCTGCGCTAACGCGGTGTCGGAACCTACCTTGGTGGCGCGATACCTGAAACTGCCGCTCTTGTTAATGGTGGCCCCGATCACCTTATCGCCGGGCTTTTTTTCCACCGGCATGGACTCGCCAGTGAGCATGGACTCATCCACCAGGGACTCGCCCTCCAAGACCTCACCGTCCACCGGAATCTTATTGCCGGGGCGGATCACGACGATGTCGTCCTTCAGAACCTCAGCGGTGGGTACCTCCCGTTCCTGGCCATCACGCAACACAGTGGCCTTGGGCGGCGCGAGATCCATCAGCGAGCGGATGGCGTCCGAGGCACCGGCACGGGCGCGCATCTCCAGCCAATGGCCGAGCAGGATGAACACCAGCAGCACCGCCACCGCCTCGAAAAACTGCACACCCGGGAAAAAGAGCGTGGAACCGACGCTGAACAGGTAGCCAGTACCCACCGAGAGAACGACCAGCACAGCCATGTTGAGCACGCCGTTTTTCAGCGCGCGCCAGGCGGCAACAAAGAACGGCCAGCTTGGCCAGAGCACGGCGATGCTTGCCAGTAATAGCAACCACAGGTCTAGCCGCAGTCCGAAGGGTGGCACCGGTGGTTCGAACATCCCACCCATGGGCGAATAAATGAAAATCGGGAGGCTGAAGATCAGGCAGACCCAGAAACGGTTGCGCATGTCGCGCACCATTGCCTGCATGTCCATGCTGCCGCCGTGGCCCATCTCGTGAGCCATCTCGTCCTTTGCGCCAGTATGTTCGCCGTGTTCAGCAGGATGCGCCGTATCGTCGTGGCCGGTGTGGGAGGCATGGCCATCGTGGACGGGCGTGGACACAGCCCCGGCTTCGGTCGGCGGGTCCCCCGGGTCGCAAACGTGCCTGGGCAACTGTTCTCCGGAACAGTGATAGCCGCACTCGTGTATCCGGGCCTTGATAGCCTCAAGGTCCACCGTCGCCTCATCATAGGTGACGGTCGCGCTGCCGGCCACATAGTTGACCTCGGCCTTCTTGACGCCGGGCAATCTCAATAGCTGTTTCTCTACGCCCCGGGCACTCAGTGCCGATAGCAAGCCGCGGATCTCCACAACGGTATTTTTCATTCCTTG
>NZ_CEXBBO010000078.1:0-2773 GCF_982611455.1 Stutzerimonas sp. | reverse complement strand
CCCAACCCCGCTTCGCCCCGAGGCGGGCCTCCCACGAAAGCAGTCGGTGCTCATCACCTCACTGTGGGAGGCGCGACCCGCGGCGAACGCAGGCCGCAGGACTGCCGCTTCTCGCCAAAAGCCTGCAGGCTGAGGCTCTAACGCCGCGCCACCGCCAACAACTGCCGCGCCTTGCGCTGATCGTCCTCGTCCAGTTCCATCAGTAGTTCGGGCTTGCCGGAGATCAGCAATGCCAGCGGCGCACCGTCGCGATAGAGGATGCGATTGCCCGTCACTGCGGGTACACGATCACCGGGCAAAAGGGTTCCGATCTGATTCAGTGGATCGACCGCCGAGACCGCGATCATTTCGCCAGACAGAGGCCGCTTGCGTACCTCACGCAGCAGGCCGACCGCCTCCGGCAAGGCAAATTGCTCGCCCGGCACGCCGGCCACGAAGCGTCCACCGCGAATTTCGCCACGCGCTTCGAGCCGATGATAAACACGCAGCAAGTCGCGCCAGGGCGGCAGCCAGTCCGCTTCACGGTCCAGCAACCGCCAGAACACCACGCCGTATCGGCGCAGCAGCGTCATGGCAATGTGTTCCAACGCCTCAGGGTCAAGTGTCGGCCGGCGCGTGGGCGCTTCGACGGGCGCCGATGCGCCTTTGCGCACCAAGGCCCAGCGACCTGCATCCGCCATACCACCAATGAAAGCGCCGCCGCGGCTTTGCCGAGTGCTACGTGACCGTTTCGCCGCGGGCGCCAACAACGCGCGCAGACCAGCGAAGCTATCAGCATTGACCAGCCCGACCGCGACCAATTCACCCAGCGCATCCTCCAGTTCGCTGCGTAACAGGTGCGCTTCATGTTGCAGCTCATCGAAGAACAGCGCGCCCTGCCCTTGCAGCGTCTCGAAGACCCGCTGCGCCCGTGACGAAAGCTCCGGCTGCGCGGCGTCGCCAGCCAGTGCGTACCAGGCCGCGAGATGCCGGCGCGGCAATAGCACGATGGGGGTGCCGCGAACCGGGCCGCCACTGGCCTTGATCCGCCCCGCCAAACGCGTCCAGACGATGCGCCCAGACCGGCAGAGTTCGTCCAGCCAGGTGCCGCCGTAATCCTTCAGCCGGGCGGGCAGCAGATCGCTTTCCCAGGCTCCGGCTGCGGCCTGGAACCCCTCAAGTTGCTCGACCACCGTGCCGAGCGCATCGCGGCCCTGCATCCGCGTCGTCTCGGACAGGTGCTGCCAGTCGAACAGAAAGCGCATGAAGTCCGCGCGCTCGACCGGCTCGATCTCGCGGCGCAGGCGCTTGACCGTGTAGCGATGGATGCGCGCCAGCAGATGCCGCTCGCACCACTCTTCCTCCGCCGCGCCCGGTGTGAAGCGCCCGCGCAACACATAGCCCTCGGCCTCCAGGCGCGTCAATGCCAGCGCGACGGCAGAGGCTGGCAAGGCTAAAGGCCGTGCTATCAATGAAACAGGCAAGGGACCGAACGCCGTCAGCCGTGCGCGGATCAATTCCGTCAGCGCCTCGTCCTCCGTCAACACCTCGTCGAAGCCTGGCAGTGCCTGCAATGGCGGCGTGCAGATGGCGCTCGGGTAAATCGCTTGCAAGATATTGAGCCGCTCCAACGGCAACCAGAGCGCACGATCCTGAGCCACCTGCATATGCGTCGCTCGACCGCCACGTGCCAGCTCAACGAGCCAGACCGGCCATTGCGCCTGAGTCAGAGCTTCGCCTTCGGCGATGCATCCGAGCCCAACCAGCGCCTCGTGCAGTTCGTCCGCATTGCGTGCCTGAGGCCAGGCTTCTTCACCCACCGCCTCGATCGCCGCGGCGTCCAGAGCACCGAGATCGTCACTGGATTCGGGGTCGGTCCAGCGACGGTTCAGCACAGCCTGAGTGCGCCGCTCTTCCAGCGGCGCATCATCAAGGAAGGCATACGGACGCGCGCCAAGCACTTCCATCGCCAGCGGCGACGGCGCAGGCAGGTCGCGGGCCAGCAGCTCGATCTGGCCGCTCTCGATGCGCCGTAGCAGCGCCAGCCAGCCTTCGCTGTCCATCGCCTCGTGCAGGCAGTCGTCAAGCGTCTGCGCCACCAGCGGATGCTCGGGAATTTCCCGCTCGCCGACGATGTTTTCCAGGCAAGCGACCTGATCAGGGAAGACCGTGGCCAGCAGGTCTTCGCTCTTCATCCTTTGCAGCTGCGGCGCCACCTTGCGCCCACCGGCCATACGCGGCAGCGCCAGGGCAGTCGTCGCGTTCCAGCGCCAGCGCACGCCGAACAGCGGCGCATCGAGCAGGGCCTGGATCAGCACCGCCTCGGCGCTGTTGGAGTGCAGATAGCGCCACACCTCTTCGAGGGGAAAGCTGTGGCTGGTGGAAAGCGAAAAGATGATCGCGTCCTCCGTCGCGGCAGCCTGCAGCTCGAAGTTGAAGGTACGACAGAAGCGCTTGCGCAGGGCCAGGCCCCAGGCGCGATTGATTCGACTGCCGTAAGGCGTATGGATGACCAGCTGAGTGCCACCGGATTCGTCGAAGAAGCGCTCCATGATCAGGCGGCTTTGAGTTGGAAGCGCGCCCAGGGCCGAGCGGGCGCGCGCTAGGTATTCGACGATCTGGCGGGCAGCGGCGTCTGGTAGAGCAAGTGTGTCCATAAGCCAATCGATGGCGAGGGTTAGGTCGACCGTGCGTACCGCCTCCCCCTCACCCCGGCCCTCTCCCCGTTGGGGAGAGGGGGTGAACCGCCCCGCATTCTCCGGAGGCTCTTTGGTGTGAGTCATGCCGCTTGGGC
>NZ_CEXBBO010000077.1:0-3259 GCF_982611455.1 Stutzerimonas sp. | reverse complement strand
GCCCAAGCGGCGTGACTCACACCAAAGAGCCTTCGGAATTCCCGGGGCGGTTCAGGGTTCCGGCTTCCTTTTCTTCTGCATTAACGATCCACCCGTTCTCCCTCTGATCCAAGAGGTGAGTTAGACGCAGCAAGAATGGGATGTCATTTGCAGACACATTAGGGAAGACGCTGCTCAAGTCTCCGTCCCGGCTGACCTCGCCCGCTGCAGTCACGCGTGATGTCGCAGTTAACTCAGAAAAACTCAGACTGACTGTCGCTGCCGCCTGATCATCACGAATGATGTGGGCAAGGTCGTCACGGAGACGCGCGATTTTCCCGGTTAGGCCAAACTCGATCGCCTCAAATACCGTTGTTTTGCCAGTACCATTGGGCGCGAGCAAAATAGTCGCTCCGGGACTCAGCTCGATGGTGACTTCCGACCCGAATTTGCGCAGGTTCGACAGGGTGATTGAATTCAACTTGCTCACGACTGAACCTCGCTTTCACCCAGCGAGTCGGTAAGAACACGCACCACATCCGCTCCGTTTTGGTTGGTCAGAAACTGCGTTTTCCAAGCAGCGATGTGTGGAGCAGACCAAGGGTATGCATTGGACAGCGTGTTCAGCGCCGACACCAATGGATCGCTCAGCGTCTCGACATCGCCAGCGGGATCCAAGGCCGCCAAGAATGTCCGGTTAAGAAAATCACCAGCTGCTTCAGATTCGCGCACAACAACCTTGCGGCAAAATCTGTCATCCGTCTCAATCCGTGCAGCGTCATCCTTGGCGATACCGCTGATCATCAGAAACATATAGAGGTCTGCAGTCTCAGGTTCGGGCAGCACATCCCGGACATCGGCTGCCCACTGGTTGGCTGCCTGAAGGGCCGTCAGTGGAAGCTCGATGAGCAGAACCGTCCGCCAGCCCGCCCGTTCGATGTGGGAGCGCTTGAGTCGAAGAACATGCGAGTCGTAGTCGACCTCAGGCAGCATTAGCTCCGTTACGTCCCGGGGACACACGTCATACCGACCCTCTACACGCTGAATGATTGCGCCAGCCACTTCCTGCAGTGTCAGCATGATTAGTGTCCTTCCCTATAAGCTTCGATTGCTGCTTCACGCGCGTCGCGCCAAGCATCCCAATGACGTTGGAATTGCTGCTTTAGCTGGGCGAGTGTCCCGTTACGCAAGTGCTTGAGCACCCCAAATCGTGTCACCAGCAATCTGGGCTGGCGCTCAGCCGCCATGCTGTTACTGGTCTCAAAATCATCAGCCATACCGGACTCGAGTAGGCTCGTGGGAGACCCTTCGACTCCCGCGAGAATGACTACCGACGCTGGCGAAGGCCCCAAAATGGCCATCAGGTCATCGGCAACAGGCCTGGCGCCACTGTGATCGCCTGAAGCGCCTGACCAGTTCTGCAATGCAATGCTGAGAACATCCCCAACGTCAGGGATTTCGCGCCAATTGCCATCGTCGTTACCGATTGCGACGCAAACCAGAAGCAGCATCAGAATGGCGGTTTCCAGCAGGTCTGCAGTACGAGGCCCGACGCGCAGCGCGTGTTTCCCGTCTAAGCCTTCTGTTTTGGGGTACATGAGTTGTTCTAACAGTGACTCACGCGCAGCGGCGTCGGCTGTTAGCTCAGCGGCCCAAGAGCGCCACTTCGGTTCCAATGCTGCCAGTAATGGCATGTCGGATACCGAGTTCAACCTGGCCGTGATGCGGGCTTGTAGCTGCTCCCACACAAGATTGTTCATTGCCCGGTGAAGTGCTGAAGATTCATCTCGCGCCTCCAGGATCGACGAGATTTCGCGACCCGACGCGCAGGACAGCGCCTCTGAATTGTCTATCCAAGGAAGCTCATCAAGATCACTCTCGCTGATCCCAAGCGTTCTACCCAACTCGTTCCCAGCGCCTTGGCGCCAAAGCGGCTCACCCAGAAGCAGGCAATGGCTCCCGCTCTTCAAGTGCAGGGCCAGCCGAAGGATGGCCGAGTGGAGGGCCACGGTATTTGGCGTAGGCGGGCAATAGGTAGCGTGCAACCGCAGCCTTCTGTTGTTACCGCCCGCTGTCCAGTGGTGACCGACAACTTCCGTGGCAGCATGGGCCGCTGGCAAGCTCGTCGTACCATTCAAGCTGTGGGTACCGGCGACCATCCAACTGGATCCAGCCTGCGGCCTCATGAGGTATTGCGTCCAAGTCACAGCATCTGACCGGCGTGCGTCTTTGAGATGGTTAGCCATCGCATGACAGCTGATGGCGTTAACATCCGTGGTACTTGTAGAAATGTACCCCACTAGCTTCTCAAGGGTTGCCCGCGAATCATTAAAGTGCCGTCCTAACGACTCGCACGCACGCTCTTCAAGGTTCTCTTCGCTCCCTACGGCATGGATCGTAAGTGTCCGCATGGTTTGTCGAACATGATCCCAGTCGGTAAAGCCACACCAGGTCGTCAACCATTTATAGACGTTTTGCGTTGGGGTATCGGGGCGGCTAGATAGGGCAGCCAGATCAAGACCGTCCTGCTTGCAGAGTCGACAAAACTCGTGCAGGTGATTGGCGGTGATGGAGTCACTTGGCTTGCCCTTGATGACAACTTCCAGGCCGAGCAGGATGAGTGAAAAAGCGCGGACTGGCGGCTGCTTGGACTGGGGTGTGAGACTCCAGGCAGACAAGCTCTTCATGGCCTTATCGAGCTCAGAGTCGATGGCGCTATCGGACGGGACAACTGGCGTTGCACTTGCTGCTGCCTTGTTGCCGGCCTTGGGTTTATAGGACTTTATGTAGTCGGCTTTATCGATGTGCTTATCGCTGAAGGGGGTCGTCTGCCGCTTGATCTGGAAGTGCTCATAATGCTCATCCGCATGGTAGATGACCACGTCATCCCATTCGCCGATACCACCTTGTTCGGCACCGATCAGCAACGGTGCAGGGCGCCCATCCAGGTAGTTGTCCACCATGTCCGACAAACGTTGAGCTATTACCAGCTTCTCGTAGCGGCCTTTTTGCTCAAGCCGGAACCTTCGGATCATTCTGAATCCCTTCAAACATTTCGGCACCCAAGGCACCAGTGGCAGGTGTCCACATACTAGCGAGACGGTTTGGCCGAAGAAACAGGGCTCCCGCCGTCTCCCCGTATTCAGTGGCAGCTGGCTTTAGAGTCCAGCCGGCGAGCAGTCTGTAAGAAAGCTGCTGGTTCAGGCTTGTTACGACAGGCTGCTTTTGGCCCAGAGTGTGTAAAAACACTTTCTTATCTTGCGTGCTTCAGCCCATTGCT
>NZ_CEXBBO010000076.1:0-3512 GCF_982611455.1 Stutzerimonas sp. | reverse complement strand
TTTTCAGTCGGCAGAACAGCCTCTACTGGGTCAGTTTTCGGTCAGCGGCAACAGGGCGACAAACCTCTTTCGTAATCCGGCATAAAGTCATTTTTGCGTTGTCTTGAATCGCCCATAGCGCTTGACCCTATAGCAGCTATAGGGTGTTCACTCGGGCATCTACTGCGTAAGTGAGATCCAGATGAATACCGCTCTCAGCATTGCCATTGATGAGGCCTTCTTCCAGGCTAGGAAAGCACTTAATGAAGAGGCGCCAACCGAGGCTTTCTCCTGGCTGGAGCGAGCCCACATATTGAGCCAGCGAATGCCTATTCTTCATGCTCAGAGCCATTGGCTGATGCTGAGGGCCGGCTGGCAGTTGCGCGACTTACGAAAGGTGCTCAGCCAAGTACCGCGAATCATGGCGGCCCTGCTGTTCTCGAAGATCTGGGTGCCGCTCGGAAACAGCGGGCGCGCCAGGGTCAGTGCTTTTGCGCCGATGCCTATTTCACCGGAGCTGCAGCGACTTCTTCAAGGAGAAATGCAATGAGGTCGTCTCCTAGATCACCTCTTGTTGCTCCTGGGTTCTGGTGGATGCTATCGCTAGCCATTGCCTCGGCCGACCTAGCGTTGAAAAGCGCAATTACGGGTTCGCTCCCGGTCGGCACCGTGATTCCTCTCACCCCGTTCTTCAACCTGGTTCACTTCTGGAATACCGGTGCAGCGTTCAGCTTCCTGGCTGACGCGGGTGGTTGGCAGCGTTACTTCTTCATTGTCATAGCTTTGGTCGTTTCGATCGTGCTGGCTCTGATATTGCGTAAACGCAGAGCCAAAAGCGAAGCCCTAGGCTATAGCCTTATCTTGGGCGGGGCAGTTGGGAATCTGATTGATCGCGCATTTCGAGGCCATGTAATCGACTACCTGGATTTTTACTGGCTGTCCTGGCATTGGCCTGCGTTTAACCTGGCGGATATTGCTATCGTCGGTGGCGCCGCCATGTTGATCCTGAGCAGTTTGCTAAGCCCAAATGCGGAAGCCGGCCGAGTCAACGAATGAAAGGCTCGCTCTCAACGGATACCGTACGCTGGGCAGGCCAGGCCTGGATAGGGCCCGGCATCGGCATCTTTCATGGCCGTGCCGGCCACCAGGAGTGGCACCACCATCAGGCGCATCAGATTTCAGTGGGCCTCGATTCACCTGTATCGGTTGAAACCCCGTTGGGCATTCAAACAGGGGCTGCCATCTTCATCGCCGCGGGCCTGAAACACCGGATCAGTGCTGGTCGAGTGCTGTCGATCTATCTGGATGCACTATCCGATGAAGCCCCAACTATGCGGGGTACCGAAGAAGCAAGGGTAGTCGTGATCGCCCCGGCGGACGTAGTAGCGATTATCGATATGCTGCGCGAGACAGGACATACCGCTCTCCAGGTTAGGACGGGGGTGCGCCAGGCACTGCGGCTACCCGATCCACCGATTCCAGATCCTCGCTTGACAAAGGTGATTGAAGCGCTGCATAGAGGCCAAATGAGGCGCGAAGAAATGGCCGCGTTGGTGCATTTATCCCCTACACGGTTTTCCCATTGGTTCGTGGAACAGACAGGCTTGCCGCTGCGCAGCTATGCGAAATGGTTACGTCTCACACAAGCCCTACAGCACCTAGCCAAAGGGGGTCTACTCACTGAAGCGGCCCATGAGGCGGGCTTTTCTGACTCGGCACATTTCTCCCGGACATTCCGGGCACTGCTGGGCATCGATCCTTCCTCCGCCCTGGCTGAAGTCGATCTTCAGGGGTCGTAGCTCTTTCGTTCAAGCCGAAAGCGGACCTTCCCACATACAGTCATGGCTCCCTACTCAGGAGCTGAGCGATGTCTATTCCCTTGCGATTCGCCATACGGTGGCTGAGCTATCCACTTGTGTTTGGCGGCTGTGCCTCCTTCATGATTTGGGCGCTGTATGCAGGTATACCGTATTGGCCCACCACACCCATAGTCGCCGCGGCGGGGCTGCTACTCATTGCTGGCTTGGAGCGCATCCAGCCTTTTCGGCGAGCCTGGCTGGAAGATCATCAGGACACCCTGACGGATCTGCTGCACATGCTGGTGAACCTGTCTGTCATTCAATTTACTGCAGAATTTCTGGCTAAGTTAGGCGATGCGGTACCGGCTTCGGTTCGGCTCTTTCCGATCGAGAGCCCATTGTGGCTGCAATTGCTACTAGTCGCCGCCGTGCTCGACTTGAGCCTGTATGTGATGCACCGCATCAGCCACCGGGTGCATTGGCTGTGGCGCTTTCACATGATCCATCACAGCGCTGAGCGGCTCTACTGGATGAACGGAGAACGTCGACATCCTCTGCATGCGGCGTTGATGGCCGGGCCGGGGCTGGTGGTTTTGCTCATATCTGGAGCTCCGTCTGCCGTAGTCGCAACGTGGTTTGGGATCCTAACCGTCCATCTGGCCTTTCAGCATTCGAACCTGGACTACAGCGTGGGTTGGCTGCGGCATGTGCTAGGGGTTGCTGAGGTCCATCGTTGGCACCATAAGCGCGACTTCGAAGACGCTCAGGTCAACTTCGGTGAGTTTTCAACTGTGTGGGATCAGATGTTTGGAACCTTCTACGACAGCGCCGGGAAGCTGGGCGAGGCTGAGGTTGGATTGCATGAAAAGGACTACCCCAGAAATTATTTCGGGCAATTTATTGATCCTGTTCATCCAACATCTGCTTACCCGGCCGGTCACAATTCTTCAGAGCAGGATGAAATCCGCAACACGTAGCTAGAACGGGTGGAGTCAGCAATGCCAAACATACCGCGTGACACCGGATTGGACAGTACTTGGGCCTTTTTGCGAGATCCCTACCGATTTATCTCCACGCGCAGTAAGTTTCATCAATCGCCTGTGTTTCAAACTCGCTTGATATTACAGAAAACTCTGTGCCTAACAGGTGCCGAAGCTGCTCGCTTGATTTGCGACCCTGACCGATTCGTTCGCCAGAACGCTGCGCCCAAGCGACTGCAAAAAACCTTATTCGGACAAGACGGTGTCCAAGGTTTGGACGGTGATGCGCATCGTCACCGAAAGGCCCTCTTCATGGGAGTGCTCACACCCGCGAACGTGCAGGAACTAGCAGAGTTGAGCGAGGTTCGTTGGAGGGAGTATGCGCGAACTTGGCGTCCCGGTGAGTCAATCGTCCTCTACGAGATTGCTCGCGAAATTCTATGCCGCACCGTATGCGACTGGGCCGGTGCTCCAATCGCTGAAAGAGATGTTCAACAATGGACTCAAGATCTTGCAGCTCTCTATGAGCACGCCGGCGCGATCGGTCTGCAGCACTGGCAGGCACGGAAGGCACGTCGCCGATTGGAGCAATGGGCGGCAGAGCTCGTCGAGTCCACTCGCGCCGCTCCCCCTACACCCGAGCAATCGCCTCTCGAACGCATCGCCCATTACAAGGACCAGCACGGACAGCCGTTGGATCGTAAGCGTCCAGCCAACTCACCTTCCGAACTCCAGCATTAAGGGCGATGGTGTC
>NZ_CEXBBO010000075.1:0-3702 GCF_982611455.1 Stutzerimonas sp. | reverse complement strand
GTGGAACGCGCATCGGCCGGATCGTACTGAACCCAGAACACGCCCCCATGGCCAGCGCGAAGCTCGGCAAAGTCACAACTTGCAGAGGCGTCATGTTCGGCAGTCCAGTCGCTGGGCCAGAAGCCATAGGGGGTTGCGGTCTTGGTCATCCGATCGACTCCGGTCAGTCAGGTTTGAGCCGACCTTACACCCTGAGGATCAGCTTCGATGCCTTCTCGTTACGGAAGGTCAGCTCATCAAGCCCGCGTGGCGCTTGTTCGGCCTCGGTGCGGGCGGCCAGAATCTTGCCGTGGTGTGCGGACTTGCTGCACACCGGATCGGCATTGGCCGCGTCGCCAGTGAGCATGAAGGCCTGGCAGCGGCAGCCGCCGAAGTCCTTTTCCTTCTCGTCACAGGACTGGCAAGGCTCGGGCATCCAGTCGAAACCGCGAAATTTGTTGAAGCCGAACGAGTGCTTCCAGATTTGCTCGATGCTCTGCTCGCGCACGTTGGGAAAGCTGATTGGCAGTTGCCGCGCGCTGTGGCAAGGCAATGCCGTGCCGTCGGGCGTGATATCGAGAAACAGGTTGCCCCACCCGTTCATGCAGCCCTTGGGGCGCTCTTCGTAATAGTCGGGCGTGACGAAGATCAGCTTGCAGGGATGGTTCTCGGCGGCGAGCTTGTCGCGCCATTCATTGGTGATGCGCTCGGCACGCACCAATTGCTCTTTGCTCGGCAGCAAGCCGGCACGGTTGAGCTCCGCCCAGCCGTAGAACTGGCACGTGGCGAGTTCGACGAAGTCGGCTTCCAGCTCCAGGCAAAGTTGGATGATGCGCTCGATATTGTCGATGTTGTGCCGGTGGGTGACGAAGTTGAGCACCATCGGATAACCGTGGGCTTTCACCGCGCGGGCCATGGCGAGCTTCTGCGCGAAGGCTTTTTTTGAACCGGCGAGTAGATTGTTTACCTCTTCATCAGCCGCCTGGAAGCTGATCTGGATGTGATCGAGCCCGGCGTCGGCGAACGAGGCGATCTTCTCTTCAGTAAGCCCAATGCCGGAAGTGATCAGGTTGGTGTAGTAGCCCAGATCCCGCGCCGCCTTGATCAGTTCAGCGAGATCCTGCCGGACCAGCGGCTCGCCACCGGAAAAGCCCAACTGCGCCGCGCCCATCTCGCGTGCCTGACGGAACACTTCGATCCATTCGCCAGTGCTCAGCTCATCGTGACTGCGGGCGAAATCCAGCGGATTGGAGCAGTACGGGCATTGCAGCGGGCAACGGTAGGTCAGCTCGGCCAGTAGCCAGAGCGGCGGACCGGGCTCGAAGCCAGGCTTAGCGAAGCTCGATCCAGAACCGTTCAACGGCCACCTCCAGAAACGCGACGATGTCTTCCTCGATCCCTTCCGCATCCGGGAAGCGCGCCTGCAGATCGGCGACGATGGCGCCGACGGTGCGAGCCCCATCAACTTCAGCCAGTACCGCCGCGGCACTTTCGTTGAGCTTGATCATGCCTTCGGGGTAGAGCAGAACGTGGCAGTTCTGCGCCGGCTCCCACTGGAAGCGAAAGCCGCGGCGCAATGCCGGGATCTGGAGCAGTCGGTCGGTCATGGTCCTTTCTCGCCAGTGAAACATCATCGGTAGTTTGGTGAGTTGGTGGGCTGAAGCCCACCCTACTGCTTTTCGTTTGTAGAGGGCTGGTGGGCTGAAGCGGAGCGCCGCCCGACCCTACCAAATCCGTTTTAGTCCACCTTAGAAGGTGATGCCTTTGTGCCAAACGCGTTCACGGGTAACCGTGTGGTACGGCGGGCGATCCAGTTCGTAGGCCATGCTCATGGCATCCAGCATGCTCCAGAGCACGTCCAGTTTGAACTGGAGAATGTTGAGCATGCGTTCCTGGGCTTCGCGCGTAGTGTAGTGATCGAGGGTGATGCGCAGGCCATGTTCCACATCGCGGCGCGCTTCTTTCAGGCGCTTGCGGAAATAGTCGTAGCCGGACACATCGATCCAGCTGTAATGCTGCGGCCACGCCTCAAGTCGTGACTGGTGAATGGTTGGCGCAAACAACTCGGTCAGCGAGCTGCTGGCCGCCTCTTGCCAGACGGCACGACGGGCGAAGTTAACGTAGGCGTCGACGGCGAAGCGCACGCCGGGCAGTACCAATTCCTGCGAAAGCACCTGCTCACGATCCAGCCCCACCGCTTCGGCCAGTCGCAGCCAGGCCTCTATACCGCCCTCCTCGCCCGGCGTACCGTCATGATCGATGATGCGCTGTACCCACTCGCGACGCGCCTCGCGGTCCGGGCAGTTGGCCATGATCGCGGCATCTTTCAGCGGAATGCAGACCTGGTAGTAGAAACGGTTCGCCACCCAGCCCTGGATTTGCTCGCGGGTAGCCCGCCCTTCGTACATCGCCCGATGGAACGGATGATGGATATGGTAGCAGTCGCCCTTGGCGCGCAGCGCCTGCTCGAACTCGGCGGGGCACATGGCTGACAGTGACATGGGGCTTCCTTACGGTGTGGTGCGATTGTCTGTATGCGGCTCATCGAGCGGCCTGGTCGCCGATTGTTTCGATACGCTGCGCGCATCTCGCAAAGCACGCAGGCTTACAACTCGATGCTCATGCCATCGAACGCCACCTCAATGCCACGCGCATCGAGAATGCCGCGCTCGGCAGAATCCTCGTCGAGGATCGGATTGGTGTTATTGATGTGGATGAGGATCTTGCGTGCCTCAGGGAGGCCGTCGAGCACCTCGATCATGCCGCCAGGTCCGCTTTGCGAAAGATGGCCCATCTCTGAACCGAGCTTGGTCCCGACCTCCCGCACGCGCATTTCGTCATCACGCCAGAGCGTTCCATCGACCAACAGGCAGTCGGCGCCGCGCATCAGTTCCAGCAGTTCAGGGCTAACCTTGCCCAGCCCTGGCGCGTAGAACAGCTTGCCTCCGGTACTGCGATCCTCGATCAGCAGGCCAATGTTATCGCCCGGATGCGGATCGTTGCGGTGTGGTGAATAAGGGGGTGCCGAGCTGCGCAACGGGATCGGCGTGATGTTCAGGTTGGGACACGTCGGGATCGTGAAACTGCCTTCCAGCGCAATGGGGTTCCAGCGCAGGCCACCGTTCCAGTGCTTGAGCATGTTGAACAGCGGGAAGCCAGTACTGAGATCCTGATGAACCATCTCCGTACACCAGACCTCATGCGGGCAACCTTCACGCAGGGTCAGCAACCCGGTGGTGTGGTCGATCTGGCTGTCCAGCAAGATGATGGCGCCAATCGCGGTGTCGCGCGGTCCGCGAGCCGGCTGTAGCTTCGGAACGGATTCCAGCTGGGCACGGATGTCCGGCGATGCGTTGCACAGAATCCAATCCTCGCCGTTGTCGCTGATGGCGATGGACGACTGGGTGCGTGGTTGGGCGCGCAGCGTGCCGGCACGTAGCCCGGCGCAGTTGGCGCAATTACAGTTCCACTGAGGGAAGCCGCCGCCAGCAGCCGAACCGAGAATCTGGATGAACATGGGCAGCTCCGTAAAAACGAAACCCCGGCCGTAGGGCCGGGGCAGATCAATCAGCGATTGGCAAAGTACATGGTGACTTCGAAACCAATACGCAGGTCGGTAAAAGCGGGTTTAGTCCACATGGCTGATCCTCTCTCTTATGGCGACGGAAATATTCCGACGTCCCATTAAGCACCCTGATTCGCTAAAAGCGGAATGGTACTTTG
>NZ_CEXBBO010000074.1:0-3731 GCF_982611455.1 Stutzerimonas sp. | reverse complement strand
AAGAAGGAGTAACCCCGGACCGTCTTGGCACCCGGCACCGACAGCATGGCGGTGGTCAGTGGATAGGTCACCTGGTCTTCCACCACTTGTGGTGCCTGGCCCGGAAAGCTGGTTTTGATAATGACCTGCACATCCGAAAGATCCGGCAGCGCATCTACCGGCGTCTTGCTCAGCGAGTAGAGGCCAAGCCCTGTAATAAGCAAGGTGGCCAGCAATACCAGAAATCGATTACGAACAGACCAGTGAATGATGGCTGCGATCATGATTCGCCTCCGCCATGATTCATGGAACTATGGTCCATCGCCTCAGGTTCGCTTTTGGGCTCCGCTTTCTCCGGATCCATGACGTGCCCCGAATGATCCATCTGTGAATCCATGGCGTTGCTGCCTGATGCCGACATTCGCTGGAAATCCGAAGTCTTGCTGGACTCGGAGTCGATCAGGAACTGCGCAGAGGTCACCACGGTATCGCCAGGCTTAATGCCTTCCAGTATTTCTGCGTACTTGTCGCCAATCCGCCCTACCGTGACGTTGACGGACTTGAAGGCACCCTGTTCCAGCGCCACCACCAGACGGTCGCTTTGTCCAGTGCGGATGATCGATTCACGCGGCACCAACAGGCGTCTTTGCCCACGATCCCCCTGGACCTCCAGGCGAGCAAACATGCCGGGCAGCAAAGCTCCGTCGGAATTGTCAAACCGCATCCGGACCCGGGCCGTCCGGGTTTCCGGATTAACCTCGGGATACACATAGTCCACTTTTCCGCGCCACTGGCGCCCGGGCATGTAATCCAGGGTCATCATCACCCGGCTATCGCCCTCCACGGCCGAGAGCTGGCTTTCAAATACCTCGCCAATCACCCAGACTTCATCCAGTGCAGCAATCGACAAAACCCGGTCTCCGGGCTTTATGAACATGCCCTCGCGAACGTTCAGATTGTCGACAACGCCCGAGCTTGGGGCGTATACGGTCATCGTTCTCTGTATGTTTCTTGTCTGGCGCAGCTGCCGTATCAGGCTAGCCGGCACATTCAGAGCAGCCAACCGTTCCTCAGCGGCATTGATCAGTCGCTGATTCCCCCGGTTCAGTGCCAGGAGCAACTCCTCCTGAGCATTGACCAATGTGGGTGAATAGAGGGTATACAGAGGCTTGCCTTTTTCGACTGGTTCCCCCTCAGCTTTCACGTAGAGCGCTTCGATCCAGCCCTCTACTCTGGGATGCACGTGGGCCATCTCATCTTCGTTATATTGGACGTAGCCCACAGTAGTGATGGTGTTCGGCAAGCGTCCCTGGATGACGGGCTCGGTGCGAACTCCCAGGTTGTTGACCACGGCAGGCGAAATACGAACGGTACCGGCCGGGTCGTCAGCTGACCCGGCATCCTCAAACACTGGAATCAGGTCCATCCCCATAGGTGATTTCCCGGGTTTGTCGCTTTTAAAATTAGGGTCCATGGGCGCCACCCAGTAGAGCGGCTCCTTTTCCTCGTTACCGACCCCATCTACGGTTGGATCTGAAACCATTCCCGGGGCCCCCCAAATCGGCGGCACCGACGCCAGCGATCCCGCCGAGCACTATAAAGCCCAATGGACGAATGAAATTAGCCATGATGATCAATCCTGCAAATCGGTCATTGAAAAGGAGGGAATGTTTGAGGCTTCCGTGGTCAAATAACGGAAACTTGCCAGAGTTTTGGCCCGCTCGGCCATCATCTGGATCAATTCGACCTCGGCATTGAGTTCGGAGATCCTTGCGCGTACCGCCTCAGCAAAATCACCGTCGTCATTGTTATAGGCGGTCAGCGAGGCATCGGCCTGCTCTTCCATCTGCGGAAGAAGAGTTTGCTGATACAAGTCAATCCGATCATCCAATCGCTCAATGCGGGCCAACGCCGAGCGCGCCTTCGCCTTGAGCGATCGGATTCTCAGAACCCGATCCGTTTTTTCGGCTTCCAGTCTGGCTGCAGACGCGTTGAGCCGTCGGTCTTGCCGGCTTCCTGTGAATATGGGCAGGTCAAAACCGATACCAATAGAAAACAGGTCTGCCCTGTCCTGGCCGTTCGGAGCTCGGTCACGGTAACCATATTGTGCGAAGACCGACCACTCTGGTTTGTAGGCTTCCCTGGCAAGGTCTACGTCAATGCCCTGTACATCAATCAGTTGATCTGTGGCGCGAACCGACGGGTGACGGATGACAGACTCCACACTGGTCTCCGGCCAGCTGCTGGAAACATCTGCCAATAACAGAGGAGGAATGTTTTCGGCGACCGAGAGCTGGGCCCGCCTGGAACCGATCCATTCCCCTAGAGCTTCTCTGCTGGAAGCCAACTGAGTATGCAAAGCGGTCAGCCGATCTTCAAGCCGAGTCAATTCCAGCGAAGCACGAATAACATCTTGTTGTCTGGAGCCCATTGTCGCGGAGGTATATCCAGCTTCCGCAACATCCGCCAATTGCTCGAACAGCCCCCGGTTCTGTTCAATGAGGCGGATGCTTTCCTGGGCTTTCCAAAGATCGAGCCATAGGTGGGTCGCCGTTTCGGTGACCTGCGCACGACGATTCTGTCGGAGGTAAGGCTGTACACCGGCCAGTTCTTCTTTCTTTGCGCTAGCCAAGCGGCGGCTGTCTCCACGAGGAATTCGCTGTGTAATGCCAATCATGCCCTGGGTCATGGGCTCTTGCCCGGTATCAAAAGTATCCAGAGGCAGATTTGCCGCGCCGATCGTTACCCGGGGATCGGGAAGCGCGCCCTCAGCAACAGACTCTTCCATCAGCGCATCTTGTTTGTAAGAGCTCTGGCCGAGCCAGGGATCGCGTTCAGTTGCTGCTTCGATGACACTCTGGAGCTCCAGTCTGGGCTGAGCCCACGCAGAAATGCTGCTAAACAGCAACACACCCAAAATAGTCTGCTTAGTAAAAAAGGTGCGGATGGACAACTTGAGATCTCCGTGGAAAGCATATAAGAGCGCTTATTATTACATCTCAAAGCTGAAACGAAGCTGAAATTAAGTACGCACAAATTTTATATTGATCTGGTTCAACTATTTTTATCACTAACAAAAGTTATCAAATCGTTAATAAACTTTTTTTTCAGTCAGGTTTCAGGAACTAATGATCTAATGAAACCATCAACCAAACAGGAGCCCAGAACTTCCACATTTTGGTCGCGCAGCCGATCCCGCACGGTGCCGACCACCTCGTCGAGCCGGTCGGCATCCTGCACGCGGGCCGCGATCTCGGTAAACCGCCCCTGAAAGGCATACAGCGCCTGGGCCGAAGCCAGGGGCATCTGGGCCACGAAGCCATCGATACGCTTGATGCCAGTCTCGAACACGCCCACCAGCTCGAACCGGTCGGCGCCAATGGAGCCGTCCGCCGCCTGTACCACCAGTACCAGCTCGTCGCCCGGAGAGACATCCAGGGCACTGGCTGCGTCGACGCCCACAAGGATCTCATTGCCGCCGGTCAGATAGCGGCCGCGAACAATCGACCGGTCAAGCCGGGTTACATGGGGTTCCGTCGCGCTGTCGACGCCCATCACCTGCAATGCCCGCGACTGGTCCGCACGGCTGGCCAGGGCATGGCCCGTTACCCGGGGAGTGGTCGCCGCCACACCGGTTACGGCCGACACATCCTCTGCGAGATTCCAGCGCTCGGCCAGGGCAATGTTCATCTCCCGGTCGTCGTGAAAGCCGCGCTGATGTACCTTCAGGTCGCCGGTCACATAGCCAGTCA
>NZ_CEXBBO010000073.1:0-4192 GCF_982611455.1 Stutzerimonas sp. | reverse complement strand
TTCATGGCTCCATCCTCTCAAGAGTTGGAGCCTCCGGGGAAGCCGGGGCGGTTCACCGTCGAGCTTTTTCAGAGCAGCGCCCACAGCCGAGGCAGGTAAGCCAGGGGACAGAGTCAGGATTGCCAGATGTTTAGCCTTAAAGCAGCATCGACGTGGCAGCTCGGCTTCAGGGAGCTGTGGCACAGAGCGAAAAGCGTCGGCATCATGAGAGTTGTGTTTGATCAGCCCACCGGCTGGTAGGAGCTTGCTGGCGAAGGCAAGCCAGACTCCGGCTCGATTCTCGCTCGCCGCCTTGAGCGCCAGTAAAAGGTTTCCTTCGGCGTCGCCACCGGTATTCAGTGGGAGCATGGAGCCGCAGAGAACAACTGGAACGTCAATTCCGCTCAGAGCTAGAGACAGTGCTGCCCCAGTGAAGGCCATCGTGTCTGTGCCGTGGGTGATGACGAACCCATCGCACTCAGAGCCGGTGATGAGATCGATCATCCGGTTCCAGTGCGTGAAGCTGACTTCTGCGCTATCCACGAGCGGATCAAATGCCAGTACCGTGACATTGACATCGTCTGGCGAGAGACTTTCGATCGCTTGTTCAAGTACACCTTGCGCAGGCGTCAACCCATCCAGCCCAGGCACCATGCCGATAGTTCCGCCGGTATGCAGTACAACCAGCTTTTTTACAGTTTCTGTATCGGGGGCCTGATCCAGTGTCGGCGACCTCGAAGCCTGTAGCATGTTTACCCCGTGACTCAAGGTGATATTCGCGGCCGTTCCTGTTGAGGTGCTAGGGAACTGCATCTTGTTCATACCTGCAGCTCCACATCACGCCCGACCTTTGGTGTGGTAACAATTTCGCCTGAACATGAGCAGGCGACTAATGCGTCAGCAACCAAGTTGGTTACATCAACGAGGGTCTTTTCAGTTTGTATATCTGCAATCAGCGGCAGCTCCGTGCACGCCAGAATCAGGACATCCGAAGTGAGAGCATCAATGATCTGCTTGAACCTCGGACGAAGTGAGGGATCGTCGCTGCCCAGACGTTTCACGTCTTCGATGAGGACATGCAGATCCTTTGGGCTTTCAGGAAGCTCCACTTCTGTCAATTTGCTCAGGTCGCGATAAGCTGACCACTCGCCCATTTCTGTGACAGGAGCTGCGCCAAGAAGCGCCAGGCGAGTCACCCCGGAATCATTGATCCAACGCTCAAGCACCGACTGAAAAGAGATGAGCTCTGCACTCAAGTTCAGCTCGGCGATACGCGGCGCGAACCAATTCAATGTGTTGCAGGCTATGGCATAGGCATCAACCTGAGGTGCAAGTATGTTCAAAGACTGGCGCATGGCTGACCACACTGCTTCTTCGTTCGCAGCAAGGTCCATGGACAACCCCAACAATGGTTCCGAGACCACTACCATTCGTGGCGCATCGAGGTCGCCCTGAAAGCTTTTACCAATCGATTTTTTGTTACGTTTGAGGATCTTTGCCCACAGATCCAAGCCTGCTTCCGGGCCTGACCCTGTGATAATTCCGATAGTCGCGCGGGAGTGGGTACTAAGCATGACTTCCGACCGCATGAGGTGCTCCGAGAAATGGGTGGATTCCCGGACAAGGTTACTCAGAGCTCGGAGTGCTCAGTATTTGGCAAACAAATGAATTTTGATGCATTGTGATGCTTTTAGAGAGCCACTTAGCACCATGGAAAATTTCGGGTCGAATCTCCGTCTGCTATGCAGTTACCGTCCGTCTATTACGCGAGTTGCGCAGGATCTGAATATCAATCGCAGCCAGTTCAACCGATACCTTGCGGCTACATCGTTCCCGCGCGGCGCGATGATGCGGCGCATCTGTGATTACTTTGGAGTCGAAACCCACGAAATCCTTATGCCTGAGGAGGAGTTCGCGCAGATCATAAAGCGGCGAGGTTTGGCTTCCGACTCGTTCGTACAAACGCTTCGTCAGCATGTCGATCGAATCTTTAGCCGAAACGATCTGCGGCTTGCCAATCTCGTGGGATTCTTCTTCGAGTACTACTTCTCGATGTCTTCGCGTGGGCAGATCGTTCGTGCCCTTGTTGCTGTTACGTCGGATGGAAATCACTTCTACTATCGGCGGCTCGAGCGTATGGGACCATTCGATCGCACATGCAAACGGCACTACAGATATCAGGGCACAGCCCTTATGACAGGGGATCGAATCTTTCTAAATGACTATGAGTACAGTGCAGGGATCGAGATAACCCAGACGGTACTTTACCCCGACTACTCGCACCGCTGGACCCGGCTATACGGTGTAAAGATTGGAGTTTCTGCCAACCGCGATCATGTACCTTGCTGTGTGCGAACCTACCTTGAACGATTGGCACCTCAGATGTCCTTGTTTGCAGCTCTGCGTAAATGCGGATTGTTTGATAGGGACAATCCTGAGATTCCAAAACATGTTCTGCCGATGATTGATAATGCTTACTCAGGGCCAGATGTATTTGAAGCATTTTCGGGTGGGCATATGTAGGAAAAGCATGAGCGGGTGGAGTGGTGATTTAACGCAACTCTGAATGAAGCAGGCATTAATTACGGTCATACCATTGAAGTCTGCTTCGAAAGTTGACTCAATTGCGAAATTTTTGGCGACGCACAATTGGCTTGAGGCCGAGCGGGTGGTTGTCCGATTAAGCTCGGTGCCGCCGATCTCAAACGGCCGATATTGGCCGACTCCAGCCAGAAGCAGCCGGCAGAAATCGGCCAAAAGCGGCCATCCAGCGCCTACGAATTCTGGGGCGACTCAGCAACGGGAGCGGCCACTGGCAGCTGTCTAACCTCCAGAGACTGATCAGGCTGGCGGATAACCTTCAGACATGCCCTCAAACTTCATGTGCACTTGATGAGGAGGGGAGATCAGGTCTGGCGAAGAGAAGTCATGTTCGATGTGTGTTCGAGGGCCTAACCGTCTGGACGGTTTTATCGTTGAGGATGGTGTTGCCCAGATGCTTGCGCAGACCTCCTCCCATCCGATACTACGGCTCGTTATCAACGAACAGGTCGCAGACCCACTGCACTATATCTTCTCGGCGAACATTCCCGGCGAGGTCATCGAGCGCTTCAATGCAGCGATCAGGGAATGGCAACGACAATAGTCGCGGAGACTCATACCAGAGTTGAACTACCCCTAAAACTGACTCATCCCCCGCAACAGAATCTGCGCGTCGTCATAGCTTGGGATTGTGTATAGGATCAGGCGCGGTTGTTTCGGAAGCTGCCGGGCGTGATGCCAACCACTTTTTTGAACGCACGGGTCAGGGGTTTGGGGAGCAATGGAACCAAAAACCAACGTAAGCCCTACCACCTGCGCTCGGTGCCTTCTTCCCAGGCATCCGCCTCGATGAAGCAGTTGCGCATGTCGGCTTCCTGGCTGATCTCGGTCAGCAGGTCGTGCACGGTCTTGTCCAGCTCGTCGTCGCTTCGATACGAAATGGCCAACTCGTAGTGGCCCGACTCCAGCCGTTTCATGCCGTAGGGTTCCAGGCAGTAGCGCTCGATGTTCTCCTTGGCCCGTTTCCGGCCGCGCACGAACTTGCTGTTATTCACCACCGCCAGGCGCAGGGTGACGGTGGCCACCCGCTCGACAGCGGGCGGCTCTGCCGGCGATGACGACGAGGCCGTGATCTGCTGATCGCGTGACCGGGCGCTCTTCTGGTATGCGCCGATCTCGACACCCCGGTGGCGCAGGTAGCTGTACAGTGTGCTCTTGGAGATGTGTAGCTTCTCGCCGATGGCGCTGACGCTCAGGCGACCCTCGCGGTACAGCGTTTGCGCCGCCATGGCGGTGGCCTCGGCCTTGGCGGGCAGACCCTTGGGACGGCCACCGATCCGGCCCCGCGACCGTGCGGCCGACAGGCCCGCCTGAGTCCGCTCGCGGATCAGCTCGCGCTCGAACTCGGCCAGCGAGGCGAACAGGTTGAACACCAGGCGGCCTTGGGCATGGGTGGTGTCGATGGGGTCATTCAGGCTCTGCAAGCCGACCTTACGCTCTGCCAGCTCGCCGACCAGCTCGACCAGGTGCTTGAGCGAGCGCCCGAGGCGATCCAGTTTCCAGATCACCACGGCATCACCCGGACGCACGTTGGCCAGCAGTTTGTCCAGTTCCGGACGGGCGCTTTTCGCGCCGCTGGCGATGTCTTGGTAGATGCGTTCGCACCCGGCCT
>NZ_CEXBBO010000072.1:0-5725 GCF_982611455.1 Stutzerimonas sp. | reverse complement strand
GGGCGTTGATGCCATCGATGAATGCCCAGAGAAACACCAGTCCGCCGACACCGACGGCCACCGACAACAGTGTGATGGCGGTGCGCCGGCGATTAACCCGGAGATTGCCAAAAGCCAGCCGTAGCCACGCCATCACGGCCGTATTTCCTCACGCTCGACGCGGCCATCCCGGAGATGGATTACCCGCCGCGCGCGTTCCATCACCATCGGATCGTGGGTGGAGAAGACAAAGGTAATGCCATGCTCGGCATTGAGCCCACGCATCAAGTCCAGCAGCGCCCCGCCGGTCTTGGAATCGAGATTGGCCGTGGGCTCGTCGGCCAGGACAATGGCAGGCTTGCTGACAATCGCCCGCGCCACCGCGACACGCTGTTGCTGGCCTCCAGCCCTTGCAGACCGACCTCCACCAAAATACGCTGGGCCTCGGCGCGGCGCTCCCGGAACGGCACTCCCCGTAGCATCAACACGTACTCGACATTCTCCTGCGCCGACAGCACACCGATCAGGTTGTATTCCTGAAAGACAAAGCCAATCTTCCACAACCGCAGAAGGGTCCGCTTCTTTCGGCTAAGCCCGGTGATTTCCTCACCCGCCACCTGAATGCGCCCGCTATCCGGCTCGTCCAGGGCTCCAATCTGATTCAATAGCGTGGTTTTACCCGATCCAGACGGGCCCACCAAGGTTGTGAACTCCCCGGCCTCGATCGCGACCGACACCTCATCCAGGGCCTTGACGGCGATGGAATCCTGACGGTAAATTCGCGAGACTTTCTCCACATTGACGATGCTCATGCCGGCCCCTCACTGTGGGTTGCGCAGCCAGCGCAATGAAAACACCTCTTCATCGATCGGCAGGTCGAATTCAATAGAGTCAATCGTGATCACCGTAGTAGGCAAGCGAAACCGGGATCGAGTCCTCCCGAACATTGAATTCAAGACGGCTCCACACTACCGAGGCATCAGGTCGGGGCGTCCAGACAACACGATACACAGGCACCTCACCGGAATCGTCGGTTTCGACCAATTCGTGGGTGTAGTCCTCGACGAACGAGCTTTCCTTGACCAGGTCGTCGTTGCTGAAGTTGGAGCCCATCCATGGCTGGAGCATCATCGACGGTGGGATCTTGATGGTGCGATCAACTTTGGGCAAGTAATTCCACATGGCATCGCCGATGCGCAGCGAGCTGATGCGCCGAACAAAAGGATAACGCTGATCCAGACTCTCATTGACTACTCCCTTTTCTACTATGAGCTACGGATCACCTTTGCCTCTTCCCCGACAGCGGAACCGCCATCTGTTTTCCCAGGCGCTTTAACAACGATCACCAAGCCAACAATTGTGATTCCTATCCCGATCATCTCCAGTGATGTGAAAGTTTCGCCGAACAAAAGCATTCCGATAGCGAGACCGAAAACAGGCGTTAAAAAAGTAAACGAATTGAGGCTGTTCAAGGGCGCGCTGGCGAGCAAGGCATACCAGAGCACAACCATCATTGCCGTTGCCGGAATGGCCAGAACGAACATGGCCGTCGTAAATGACCAAGTCCAATCAATCTCGAAGCCCTCGCCCAAGCTCACGGATGCTATTCCCAGAAACACTGAACCTATGACAAGCTGGATGCCCATTGACCAATAGATATCATCGCTGCCGGCCTGGTATTTAAGCAGCACATTTCCAATGGCGGTTCCGATGGCTCCACCAAGAACATAGACGGCCCCTGAAAATCTGGCGTTACCAAACTCCATCTCTGGCATCGCTAGCACCACAACACCAATAAAACCAATCAAAAGGCCCACAAACACACGCCCGGTCACCACCTCTCGAACGATAAAAAACGAAAGAACCGCCGCAAACAGTGGTTGCGCATTGGCCAGAACCGTTGCAAGCCCCGGTCCCAGCTTGCCAGCACCGAGAAACATCCCTCCAAGCCCCATACCCGTGTAACTGAGGCCAATTACGGCCAGCATTAGAAGCTGGCGAAGCGAATAACTGGGCCGACCATCTTTTGTAAAAGCGATCAGAATCAGACACAACCCTGCCAACAATGCGCGTAAAGCGGCAAAAAGCAAAGGTGGCGCGTCCGGCAACCCCACCACAATAAAAGGAAAGCAGATCGCCCAAAGAAAGGCGACAAGAACCATCCCAGCGACTGCACGTATCGAAAGTGATTGGTTCACCAACGGCTCCTTTATCTACCCATCAAATGAGTAGAGCTTTTGTTCAAGCTTGCCGCCCCAATCCGCGCAATCGCGGCAAAAACCTGGGAGTGTTGTCTGCATAGTGTCTCCAGGCTTCCCCGAACGTTTCTTCGGCTTCCCGTTCCTCACTGATCGATAACCGTGAATACATCCAGAGCAAAACCGGGAACATCGCCAGGGTTAACAGAGTCGGCCACTGCAGCAGGAAGCCAAACATTATCAAGACAAAGCCGACATACTGTGGATGCCGAACATACGAATAGAGACCTGTCGTAGCCAGCTTTCGCTCTTTTTGCGCCGCGTACAAGGTTCGCCACCCGGCGGCAATCAAGTAAAAACCTCCACCAATAAACACCGTACTCAACAAGTGGAAGGGGCCGAAATGGGGAGAACCCTGCCAACCAAAAAGCATTTCAAGCAGGTGCCCGCTATCGTGGGCAAGCCAATTTACATCGGGGTATTGAGTCTGAAGCCAACCGGATAGAAAATAGAGTGTCAACGGGAACCCATACATCTCAGTGAATAATGCCACGAGAAACGCGCTGAACGCGCCGAAGGATCGCCAGTCTCGTTGGGTCTGTGGCTTAAAAAAACTGAAAGCGAAGAAAATAAAGATCACCGAATTTAGAACCACCAGCCCCCAAAGGCCGTAGTCGGACGAAGCATCAGTCATCGCGTTGGCCTCCGTTTTTGCCTTCTGGTTGATCGTGGTGGTTGTGGCCACCGTGACTCCCATGCCCTCCGTGCATAAACATATGAATAAACGGGCATGCAAGAAGGATTAACCACGGCAGAGCACCCAGAAGGTGAACCTTATGTTCGCCCCAGAGTAAAACCAAAGCGATAACCGCAAAAATTGCCAACGTAATCTTAAAACGCTTATCCATATAGAATCCCTTTGGGAAAAGCTTATCAGTGGGGCTTACTGGCTAGTAAGCCTCAAGCGATATTTGGTGACCTATCCCGTCCAAAGAAACGTCATCGATAATTTCCAGAGAGCCCGGATCAAGCACCCAGAGCCTGGCTTCGGCCCGACTGGTGATTAATAGGCTGCCATCGACGGGAGAGACCGCCAGGTGGTAAGGGGCCGGCGCCAGAGGCATGCTGTCGCGGGTTCCGCTGGCCAGCTCGATACGGACAACTTGGTTGCCGCCCTCGCTGGTCGCATAAAGTATCTGGCCATCTGTGCTTAGTCCCACGCCGTGGGGTTGCGGCCCAACATCGTATCTTGCCAGCACCTCACCTCTGGAAAGCCCAAGGACAGCGACTTCCCCCGAGGCCCCGTCATTCACATACACCCTCTCGTTGTCAGGGGAAAGCACCATGTGCTCAGGCCCACCGCCGACGCGAAGATTACGCTTGACGAACCAGTGCCGAGTATCCACTTCGCTGACGGTCCCGTTACCAGTATTGCTGACCAGTAAAGACTGACCGTCATCGGTCGCCACTACGTAGTTTGGCGCCGGGCCCGTGGCCAGGGTTTCAACGAGCTGTCCGGACTCCAGGTCAACCACACTGATCCCACCGCCCATAGGATGAGTGGAGACAGCGAATCGACCGTCAGGGGTCACCAGCACATGGTGCACGGGCCCTGGCACCTCTACAGTGCGAGTAATCGCGCTCTTGGCGGTATCCACAACGTAGATCCGGCCGGTATTGGCGTCTTCCGGAGCCGCGGTAGCTTCACCACCGTGGTGGGCCGCGTGCTCGTCCTCCGTCACGCCCTCCGGGCGACTGATCGGCTCTTCGCTGTCGTGCGCGGTCAGACTGCCAGCAACCAGATAGTGACCATCCGGAGTCAGGGCCGAGCCATGGGTGTTGATTGTCCCCATAATCGACGGCATTACCTGACGACTTCTCAGATCAATAATGCCAACAGAATCAGCTGTCCCCATGGGTACAAACGCTCGACGGCCATCTGCAATTGCAATAGTCGATAAACCTATCAAAGCGGTGATCGCGAATCCGGTAAACCACCCTTTTTTTGATCTATATTTCATAGTTCTGCCGCCTGAATCATCGTGTAGTACCAGTCTGCTACCTATCGGGAGAGTCTAAGATGGGTAGAGAGAGCCAACTTACCTAGCGATAGCTCAACACGCGGAACTGAAACAGACCTGAAAACAGATCTGAAGTATGAATCTATTTGACGTAGATCACACATGGGAGATAGGTTTTTTTGAATTTCAAGTATGCGATTACAATCAGTGAAACTCTCGACCAACGGACTCCTGATGCCCGAACCTATCCACAAAAACCAACGATTAGCCGACAGTCGAGCCTACAAGCTCAATCGCCATTGCTACTGCATCACTCTCGACCGTAAAGCGCTCAACAAGAGCCTCAGAAGCATTCTTATCGATGCTGGAAGTGGACCGTCAGAGTTCGCCGAGTTCGACCAGCTTTTTTCAAACACACCGATTTTTGTTCCCAGATCCGACATAGCTGCGATGGAAAGGATCGTCCAAGCGATCGAATCGGCCACCGAACTTCCGTCGTTTCGTGAACGAGTTCTGTCCTGGGCACCAAAAATCGCACAGTTCAATCCGGGCCCCATTGGGGCATTCATGGGTTACGACTTTCACCTGGGTCCCGACGGCCCCCGGCTGATAGAGATCAACACCAATGCCGGAGGTGCCTTCCTGAACGTTGTGCTGGCGAGAGCCCAGCATCGCTGCTGTAACCCATCTCAACAGACCGCAGTAACCCGTAGCGAGCTCGACGGATTCGAGGATGCAGTGTTGACGATGTTCAAACAGGAGTGGCAAAGACAGCATGCCACTTCGGTACCCAACTGCCTGGCGATAGTTGATGATGCCCCGAAGACCCAGTTTATGTTTCCCGAATTCCAGTTGGCCCAACAACTTTTCCAGACCAAAGGAATTGAGGCGTTGATACTCGATCCCTCAGAGCTTGTGTATGCCGATGGGCGACTGACAGCCCGTGGTAAGCCCATTTGTATGGTTTACAACAGGCTGGTGGACTTTTCACTGGACGCCACGGCTCATGCGGCATTAAGACGTGCGTATCTGGACGGCGCCGTGGTTGTAACTCCCAACCCCCGAGCTCATGCCATTCTGGCCGATAAGCGAAACCTGACCTTGTTGTCAGCCCCGCAGACTCTACTCGACTGGGGACTGAGCTTAGCGGATGCGGGCTGCCTGGAAGACGCCGTGCCGAAGACCCGGCTGGTTTCGAGTGAAGATGCTGCGGCGTTGTGGAGCGCTCGGCGCCAATTGTTTTTTAAGCCGGTTGCAGGTCACGGCAGCAAGGGTGTCTACCGGGGCGACAAGATGACCCGGCGTGTTTTCGAAAACATTCTGGATGGCGGCTATATCGCACAAGATCTCGTCCCCGCTGGAGAACGAACTCTACGAATTGACGATGCGGTGACCACCAGAAAGGTCGACATTCGCCTGTATACCTACGCCGGCAAAAGTCTGCTGGTTGCCGCGAGGATATATCAGGGCCAGACAACCAACTTTCGCACGCCAGGAGGCGGGTTTGCACCGGTCTTCCAAGTGTGA
>NZ_CEXBBO010000071.1:0-6379 GCF_982611455.1 Stutzerimonas sp. | reverse complement strand
GTGTGGTCATCTTGGATGAAAGCCCACAAGCCCAATACCTGTACCCGGAGTTTCTCCTCTTTCAGCGGTTATTCGAGTCAGCAGGAATCGACTGCATAATCGCAGACCCAGCTGATCTGGCCTTTCACAACGATTGCCTCTTGATCGACGGAAAGCCTGTGGATCTCGTCTACAACCGACTCACCGATTTCTATCTGGAGGGCGATAATTGCAGCGCGCTGCGGAGCGCTTATTTAACTGATGCCGTGACGGTAACGCCACACCCTCAGGCCTATGTCATATATGCCGACAAACGCAGGCTGGTCGACCTAACCAACGCAAGTTTGTTGGAAGCGATTGGCGTTGATCCTCAGACCCGAGCCGCATTGGCCCAGTACGTCCCGCTTACGGTCCCTGTCGAGCAACGCAATGCAGAGCACCTCTGGAAAAACCGCCGCAGCCTCTTTTTCAAACCTGTCAGCGGGTATGGCAGTCGCGGTGCGTACCGAGGAGACAAGCTCACCAAGCGCGTGTGGGAAGAAATCGTTGGCGGAAACTACGTGGCCCAGTCCCTCCTAGCTCCTGGCGAGCGTAGAACTGTCGCGGACCCTCAGATACGTCCAATGAAGTTTGACCTACGCACGTACGCTTATGCTGGCAAGGTGCAGTGGAACGCTGCCAGGGTTTACCAAGGACAGACGACCAACTTCCGAACGGAAGGGGGCGGTTTCGCTCCGGTGTTTACCTTGGGCGAGGAAGAGGAGCGAGCTCACGCCACGGAGCGAAGGCCGCACGCCTCGTTCACCTTCTTGCTCGACGAAGCGGGCGCCGTAGAGGAGCTGCCGCACCCGCTGTATATGGCGTTGGTCCGAGCCGAAAGGCCTACCTCAAAGCTTGCCGGTAAGAGATTCCGATTGGCGGACTGGTACGTGGCAATGGAAGAAGGCAGACCGTCCAAAGTAATTAAGGAATGGTACGGTTGGGTTGCGTTCGACGCAGATGGCAGTTATCACCCGGAAGCCGGTTCGCCGAAAAACGGCGAGTCGGATAATGCCGGCAAGGTAGATACGACCGCCCTCCCGACGCCCGAGGAACATGATCGAATCGAGGGGATGTTATTCAAAAAAGTGTGACTGCGTGATCTCCCGCGCGCCGTCAGCAACAGTACAACGCCGCGATCAATGGACAGGAAACATTCTCCTGATGTGCGTTGCACTCACCTACCAGCTTCGCCAGTGCCGCTTCCATCCGCTTGAGGTGCGCCAGGCGCTGGCGCACGTCGGCCAGGCGCAGAGCGGCAAGCTCGGCCGCCTCGCTGCAATGGGTACCGTCCTCGAGCGTCAGCAACTGGCCGACTTCACCCAGGCTGAACCCCAGACGCTGGGCTGATTTCACGAACTTTATCCGCGCCACGTCCTCCTGCCCATAGCGGCGAATGCTCCCATGTGGCCGCTCCGGTACGGGCAGCAGGCCCTTGCACTGATAAAAGCGGATCGTCTCCACATTGACTCCGGCGGCCTTGGCAAAGGCGCCGACGGTCAGGCTTTTCAGATGGTTCTCCACGGCGCTTGACTCCGTACTTGACTACGGAAGTAACGTTACATCATCAATCGAAGCCCAGAAAGGAGTACGTCATGTCGGAACCCCAGAGCGGTCGCGGCGCACTGGCGACCAGCGGAGTTGCGGCCGTCCTCGCCTCGGCCTGCTGCCTCGCGCCCCTCGTCCTGGTCGCGCTTGGCTTTTCGGGCGCCTGGATCGGCAACCTGGCCGTGCTGGAGCCGTACCGGCCAATCTTCATCGGCGCGGCGCTTATCGCGCTGTTCTTCGCCTGGCGCAGCATCTTTCGACCGGCCCATGCCTGCAAGCCGAGCGATGTGTGTGGCTTGCCCCAGGTGCGGACGACCTACAAGCTGATCTTCTGGATCGTGTCCGCCCTGGTGCTGGTTGCCCTTGGTTTTCCGTACGTGCTGCCGCTGTTCTATTGAAAGGAATTGCCATGAAGAAACTCGCTGCCCTCATCACTCTAGCCGCCACCCTAAGCGCGCCTGCTTGGGGCGCCACCAAAACCGTCACGCTAACCGTGCCCGGCATGACCTGTGCGGCCTGCCCAATCATCGTCAAGAAAGCCCTCACAAAGGTAAACGGTGTACAGAAGGCCGAAGTCAGTTACGAGAAGCGCGAAGCCGTTGTCAGCTTCGACGATGCGAAAATCAATGCGGGCGCATTGACCAAGGCCATCGAGAACGCTGGCTACTCCAGTACCGTAACGCAGTGAGGTCGAGATTATGTTTGAGGCAATTTCCCTTGACGTTGAAGGCATGACCTGCACGTCATGCGCCGAGCGCGTCCAGCAAGCCCTAACAAACGTGCCCGGCGTGCGCTCTGCCTCAATGTCCTATCCGCGCAAACGGGCCGAGATTGAGGCGGATGCAGGCATGAGCCCGGACCCGCTGATCTCAGCCGTCACCGCACTCGGCTACAGCGCAAAGGTTGCCGGCCCGCAGGGGTTGCCCGCCAGCGGTCTGTTGGGCAAGGCGCTCAGCAGGCCGAATAGCGGAACAATTCGCGCCAGTGACGAGCCAGCGCTGCATGTGGCGGTGATCGGCAGCGGCGGCGCGGCAATGGCCGCGGCGTTAAAGGCCGTTGAGCTTGGCGCGCGTGTGACGCTCATCGAGCGCGGCACCATCGGCGGCACCTGCGTCAACGTTGGCTGCGTGCCCTCCAAAATCATGATCCGCGCCGCGCACATCGCTCATATACGTCGCGAAAGTCCGTTCGATGAAGGGCTGTCTGCCTTAGCGCCCGCCGTACTGCGCGAGCGGCTGTTGGCCCAACAGCAAGGCCGCGTCGATGAGCTGCGCCAGGCCAAGTACGAAGACATCCTGGCGAGTACCCCGGCCATCACCGTGCTGCACGGAGAGGCCCGCTTCAAGGACTCATGCACGCTGACCGTGGCAACCGCTGACGGCGGTATGAGCGAGGTGGGCTTCGACCGTTGCCTGATTTCCACGGGCGCTAGCTCCGCGATCCCGCCGATTCCCGGGTTGAAGGACACGCCGTATTGGACCTCCACCGAGGCGTTGGCCAGCGACACGATCCCGAAGCGCCTGGCCGTCATCGGCTCATCTGTAGTCGCACTTGAGCTCGCGCAAGCCTTTGCCCGCCTGGGCAGCCAAGTCAGTATCCTGGCGCGCAGCACATTGTTCTTCCGCGAGGATCCGGCCATCGGTGAAGCCATGACAGACGCCTTCCGCGAAGAAGGCATCAAGGTCTTGGAACATACACAGGCGAGCCAGATCGGCTATGCGGATGGGCAATTTGAGCTCACCACAGAGCACGGAGAGCTGCGTGTCGACAAGCTGCTGATCGCCACCGGCCGCACGCCGAACACGCGCAGCCTGAACCTCTCGGCGGTCGGCGTTCAGTTCAACGCGCAAGGCGCCATCTGGATCGACCAAGCAATGCGAACGAGCACACCGCACATCTTTGCTGCCGGCGACTGCACCAACCAGCCGCAGCTCGTCTATGTGGCGGCAGCTGCCGGTACGCGCGCCGCGATCAACATGACCGGCGGTGACGCAGGCCTGGACCTGGCGGCCATGCCGGCAGTAGTGTTCACCGAACCACAAGTGGCTACCGTGGGCTACAGCGAAGCCGAAGCGCACCACGACGGCATTGAAACCGACAGCCGCACCCTCTCGCTAGACAACGTGCCGAGAGCGCTCGCCAACTTCGATACTCGCGGCTTCATCAAGTTAGTTGTCGAGGTCGGTACGGGCCGGCTGATTGGTGCGCAGATCGTCGCACCGGAGGCGGGCGAAGTGATCCAGACAGCGGCGCTCGCGGTCCGCCACCGGATGACGGTGCAGGAACTGGCCGACCAGTTATTTCCCTACCTGACTATGGTCGAAGGACTGAAGCTCGCGGCACAAACCTTCAGCAAAGACGTAAAGCAATTGTCCTGCTGCGCCGGATGACCAGCAGGCGGGCAGGCGCAGATTTTCTACCAGCCTCTTGCTTTTTGCGCGTGTTGGCGCCGTAGATGGCAGCGATGCTCGTTTCGTTAATATCATGGACGCGATTTTTATTCGAGCCGCTCTGGCGCCATCAAATCGGCTGCTCCAGAGCGGTGGATTAGAGGACTGTTATGCCGCCATACGCTCACATTCCTCAGCGCACTTCATGCACGCCTTGGCGCACTCTTGGCAGTGAGTCATTTGATGTTTCCCGCACTCTTCTCCGCAGGCACGGCAAACCTTGGCGCAAAGGGCACAAAGCTCTTTAGCATACTCACTCTCGCGGCTCATCAAGGTGGCAGCCAGCGTACAGATGTCCGCGCAGTCACGGTCAAGCTCGATGCATCGAGCCATCATTTTCACATCATCCTCACGTAGGCAAGCAGAAGCGCAGGTTTCGCATGCCAGGGCACAGTTCGAACAAGCTTGAATGCAGGAAGCGAACATTGAATGGGTCATTGCGTTCTCCAGGGTTCGATAGTTGTATGTCGTTGTGGCCTGTTAGGCGGATAGCCTCATCAGCGTTTCAGCAGGCACGGAAGTACGACAAGTCCTGGTCAAACCCGTTTCGACCAGTTTCGTTACAATGCTGTCAGGTTCGCCCCGGTGCCAGGTGTATTCGGGAGGGCACTACGGATCCGCCAATGATCCAAACTGCTTGTTAGTCTGGCCGGCTTCGCTAGTCTGTTCTGGAGGCTCGGAGCGATATGGCATATGGCATAGCGCCCTGTCGCCACGACAGGGAGCTTTCATTGGGGGAGCGGCCGGAGTGAAAGCCGTTTGACTACGTCAATTACCAGCCGCGCAGGCTAACGCCAAGCGTAAAGAAGCAGTAGCGAAGCCCGCGAATGCTGAGCCTCGTCTTAAGAGGCTTGGTCAGAACCACGTTGGCACAAATGCCGACTATTAGTGGTCGTGTTGCTTCCCGTCTGCATGCACATTCGAAGCGGACTTACCGTCCGCCTCGGCACTGTCACCAGCATTGCCGGGCTGATCGCCCTGGGGCTCGTCGGAAGCATGAGGGTCATCGCTTTCCTTATCACCATGATGACCGGAACCTGATTGGCCGGTTGCTCCACCTGAGCTGCCAGAGTCATGGTGATCCGAGCTGCCATTGTCATCCTGGTGACTGTCTTCGGAGGCCATGTCCCCATGTTCTTCGCCGCGCCCAGCCGGGGTCTCCCCACCACCATGCTGGTGACCACCACTAGACGCAGCGAGCGCTCGATACGCCTCTTCATCTAGATCCGGAAGTTTTTGCAGAAAAGCCACCATTTCCCAAATGTACGGATCCGCCATGCTTTTACCCCAAGCGGGCATCCCCGATGCCTTGATGCCGTGCTTGATGACCCAAAATGTCTCCGCTGGGTCATCATGGTTCCCTGTTTCGGCCAGGTTGGGTGGCGCGGGATAAAGCCCATTGCTTAGCTCGGTCTCAGCCTTGCCTGGCGCCAAATGGCAACCCGCACACATTGAATCGTAATTCCCCGCCCCGGCACGGATCTGGTCTTCATCGTCGAGTGATGGTACGGCTATATCGTCGGAGCGAACCTCAATCGAGCGATTGCGAGCCGTTTCCAACAAAGCGTACACCGCTCCCGTATGAGGCTCATCCGCGGCAACATTTATGACTCCCGAAAAAACCACTCCGGCCACAATCAACAGGCCTAGTGCGCAGAAGGCAACGAAGCTAATAATCATTCGTTTCATTGAAAATCCTTAGAACCACATCCGAATGCCGGCAACGAATCGCGCTTCGTCTTCATCACTCACGATATCGGCGGTATTGCCGTACGCCCGGTTCCAGGTGACCCCAATGTACGGCGCGAACTCACGAACGATTTCGTACCGCAGGCGTAACCCCACCTCTGTGTTTGCCAGGCCAGCGCCTACTCCGCGTGCTGGGTCGTCCTTGCCGTAGAAGTTGATCTCGGCAGTCGGTTGGAGGATCAATCGGTTGGTGAGGAGAAAATCGTAGTCACCTTCCAAGCGGGCTGCTGTCTGGCCACCTTCACCAATAAAGGCGGTGGCTTCCGCCTCAAACTCATACAGGGCCATCCCCTGGAGGCCGAAGGCTGCCCACGTTTGCGGCGACTCGGGCTTGAAATCCTGGCGAACCCCTGCCACCACATCCCACCATGGGCTGATGGCATGTCCGAAGAGTGCCTGGATCTCCGCGTCTTCGGTAACCCCATTGGTTCGTTCGCCTTCCGAGCGAAACCATAACCGATTGATATCATTACCCACCCAGCCAGTAGCGTCCCAACTGAGAGTGCTACCTTCATCTGCATTCTGGTACTCAAGCTGATCTAGCAGAAGGAACCAGGCGAGATACTTGTCATGGACCGTATGACCCTGAAGACCAGGGAAAGCCGCTTCTCTAT
>NZ_CEXBBO010000070.1:0-6553 GCF_982611455.1 Stutzerimonas sp. | reverse complement strand
GGCTCATGGTCTGCATATCCACCAGTGGGTTATTGGACTCTGAGGGCGGGTGCGACTGCATACCTGCGCTCATCCCAGCCATTCCAGAGTGGTCCATCCCGGACATCCCAGCCATTTTGCTGTGATCCATTCCGGCCATGTCGCCCATGTCGCCCATCCCTTGCATGTCACCGTGGTTCATGCCGGACATGTTGCTATGGTCCATCGCGCCCATGTCGCCCTGCATGCCGCCGCCGTGGTCCATGCCCGCCATACCGCCCATGCTGCCGTGATCCATCCCCATGTCGTCCATGGTGATTAGTGGTCGAGGATCGGTTTCTGGAACAGGAGCGCTCAGCCCTTCGGCAACCGCTAGCGTGCCACGGGCGTACCCTGTGCGGTCCATCGATTGGGCGAAGATCGTGTAAGCCTCCTCGGTTGCAGGCTCGACAATCACATCGGCCCGGTGTCGCTGAGTAATTCGTCCGATGACCTTGCCCGTCAGGATGTCGAAGGCGGCATACAGGCTGGCAGTGCCATGACGCTTGTAGTCGTGAGTCCGCCGCTCAATCTGCCCCGGGCGCAGTGGCAACATCGGCTGAGTGCGGTCCAGCGCCTGGATCTGGGTTTTCTCATCAACCGATAGCACCAGGGCGTTGTCCGGCGGGTTTAGGTAAAGCCCGACTACATCGACAACCTTGTCCGCAAAATGCGGATCGCTGCTGATTTTGAACGTCTTCAGGCGATGCGGTTTGAGGTCGGAGGCGGCCCAGACCTGGCGAACCTGCCAGGTCGTGACGCCAGCATATTTGGCCATCAATCGGACGCTCCAATGCGTTGCCTCACGGGGCACGCGGCGGGTCGTCAGTGTGAGGATGTCGTTGACTTTCTGCGCGCTGAGCTTGCGTGGCTGACCACTGCGAGGCAGGTCGTTCAGGCCTTCAAGACCGGCCTCTAGATAGCGTTTGCGCCATTTGAACACCACCGGCGCGGAGACCAGAAGCTGCTCACTGACTTCTTTGGGTGTCACTCCGTCAGCCAACAGCAGCAGAATACGAGCACGCTGCACGAGATTCTGCGCCAGCGAGCCCATCCGTAACCACTTTTGCAGGGTGGCGCGATCGGACGGCGTTAAGACAAGGCAGGCGGCGGGCTTGGCCATGTGGGTTATTAATCAGTGGCTTTGGAGTCGCGCCAGTATATCGATATGTTGTTAAATAAACGAACTACCCGCTCGGGACACTAGAGTATAAAAACGGCTATCTCCTCGCGAGGGACCAACTGCTCGATCACCTGGCCAAGCCTAGCCTTCTGAGTTGTACTTATTCAATGGCGGCATGAAGAAGATGGGTCGCTGCGGGGGCGCTATCAAAATGTCAGTGGATTTGATGCTTGTGCCCTTGCGGCGCTTAGTTTTGCCATCTTTGCCTATCGCCAGCAAATCACCGGTCGCGACAGCAATGTCGAGCGCCTGCTTTACGCGAAGCTCATCCGCCATGGTGTAGTTGGTCAATCCGCTCATCAGGCCAAGAAATGGCTGTCGTTCAACCTCATAGACCTGCTTGGGCAGTAGCTCCGAGAGTTCACCGCGGATACGATCATCGGTGACATCATCGAAGTGATGCTCATCCAGCAGCAGATCGTGTTGCCCTGTCACGGCGATATCACGATTGGCGTCGTAGCCGAAAAAGCTGGAAGGCGACAGCATATGGGAAAAATTGTTGCCATACTTCCAATGGATCTTTTTCATCACATCGTTGGCGCGGTAGTTGTTCGCCAGATGGATAAACCAATAGGCCATCGGATTGCTGCCAGCCGGGCGGATGAAGAACACCGTCATGTACTGGGCACCGCTTTCCAGCTTGATCCCTTCAGACAGAAAACGCTGGATCAGGTACTGCCAATTCCGAGGCTGATGAGCCTTCAGCTCTTTCAGCATGCTCCAAGGCACATGGTGATCCAGGCCGATATTAGCGATGGCCTTCCGATTCGCTTGGCGGTCAGCCAGGTAGGTGACCAGAAAATCGACGTTGAAGGTCAGCAGCACCTCGGCATTGCTGAGGTGCTGGAAAATCCATTTGATCTTGGGGAACGGCACGTCGCCATAACCGTACTGATCCAGCAGGAAGAGCACACGCTCACCCTTGCCGAAATGCTTGAGCTTTTGAGCGATGGTCGGCAATGCTGATGTGAATTCAGCGCTATGCAGGTGGACACCCCGGCCAAGCCGAGGAGCATGACCACGCGCGGCCAATACTGAATGCAAGCAGGCAATGTTCTCGGGCTTCACATCCACGAAATAGTGCTGGGACCGGATGGGGCGCGGCTTGATGCGCTCCAGGTTGTTGCGGACCTCCGAAGCCTGAATCGCCTCCAGTGCAATCACGGGAGAGCCGAAGTGATTCCCAGCCACGCCGTCGTGGTAGATACCTCCACCACTGAAGCCATCGACAATCGACAAGCCTAGTTCTGGCATCAGTTGATTGCGCATCAGCACGTCGATGTAAGTCTGGATGTACTCATCAATGATCTGATGTTTGATCTTGCTGTGTGGATCGATGGTGGGGAAGGTCTGCGTGCCCCAATCCCAACGGTACTTCTCGTCATCCTTGGCCATGCCGTATTCCTTGTGCTGGTATCAGGCGAGGTTGAGCAGCGGGATTTCATTCCAAATCTGGCCGTTCAACAGTCGACCGTTGGCTTTCTTCGAGCGTTTCACACCATCGGCACCCCATCCGCCCCATTGCTTGAAGAAGAACGCTGAGCCAGAGGCGTCGCACTGGCGATGAATGTTGTCGACCCATTCCTGTTTCATCGGGCGGGCCTTGGGACCCGACTCACCGCCGACAATGACCCAGTGGATATCGGTCAAGTCCAGCTCCCCAAGATCTTCTAGCAGCGGCTCAGCAGAGAGGAAGCGGATCGTGGCATTACCCGGCGCAGGCAGTCGATCCTCGGCACGCCGTATTCGCGGTCTTCAACCGACACCCCCAGCCAGGCATTGAGGGGAGGTGTCCGCTTGCTGAAATACTCGGCTAGTCGCTCGGCACGCTTGGTGAGGATCTGGAAGGTGTGCTGGGAAGCCTTTCGGATCACCTCGAATACCTGGTCGATGTATTCGTCCGGTACATGCTCGTGGAACAGGTCAGACATTGAGTTGACGAAGTAGATGGTCGGTTTCTTGCGCTGTAGCGGCTCCTGCAACTTCTCCGGCCGCAGGCTCAGGCGAAAGCCGTTTTCATAACCCGGCGTTCCCATGGCCTGCAGCCGGTAGGCCATATTTTCCGCATAGCAGTGTTTGCATCCGGGCGACACCTTGGTGCAACCCACGACGGGGTTCCAGGTCATTTCCGTCCATTCGATGCTGGTCTGCGTACTCATTTCACCGTCACTCCTGTCGTGCAGCGATGTTAGTGAGAAGCTGGCAGTTGCGTCAAAGTGCCAGTATTGAATTCAATAGTGGGCCTGATCGCCAGGCCACCAAATGAAATAGCGGGATCGATGTACCGCATGGCCGACTTGATGTCTTTCCAGCCCACATAGGTCATCAAGCCTTTTAGGTCCCATCCATTGGCTGTGGCCCATGTAGCGAAGCCGCGGCGCAAGGAGTGACTGGTATAAAGTTCAGCCGGGATCCCGGCGCGTTGAAGAATCTGGCGCAGCAGGCTGATCAGGCTACCCGGGTGTAAAGCATCCTCGCTGAGATGCCCCCAGCGATCCAGTCGGCGGAACACGGCTCCTCGAACGATACCGGCAGTACTGATCCAGTCGAGATAGGCCTGTACCGGGCATAGCCGCTTTAGCGCCGGCGTGTAGTGCGTCGTACCGAGATTTTCTCGGTCGCCCTTGCTTTGTGGCAGAAACAGACGCATGCCTGCGCCTGCTTCGGCTTGAATATGCTCGACCTGCAGCCGGCAGAGCTCATCACTGCGAAAGCCTCGCCAAAAACCGATCAGCAGTAATGCCATGTCGCGCCGGCAGCGCAACAGGTTCGCTAAATCGCCCCGCATCCGAGCTCGCTCTGACTCCTGACCCAGCCATTGAGCTGCCTGATCTAAGTGTTGCAGCTGCAGAGGGGCAGCTTGCTTGACCTGTGCCGGATGTAGGGTGCGGATGCCCTTGAGTACCTGACGCACCGTGGGAGTCTTCGTTGGGTCGGGAAAGCCTTGGGTGATATGCCATTGAGCGAGAGCAGCTAAGCGTTGCTTCAGCGTGTTCACGCTCAGCGTATCCGCATAGTCCACCAGGTAGCGGACCACGCTGTCGCCTGTCGCGGGTAGAAAGCCGCCCCACGCCACTTCGAAGTGCTCGATGGCCGACTGATAGCTGCGGCGGGTGTTTTCCCGCGTACCGGCTTGTAGGTAGCGCCCGACGTCTTTCATCGTCTGAGATGCCTTTATGTACTGAAAAACGGTTACTGAACGACCGTTTGCGCCATTCATATTGAATAATGCCCCATTATCGTATCTTAAATTACCTGTATTTTCTCGCTTTACATCAGATCAATCTAGTATGTAAATACATAGTATGTAATCCATTACGAAATAGTAGGAGCAACCATGGCCCGTGGCGGCATTAACAAGGCATTGGTTCAGAAGGCCCGCCGGACCATCCTGGCGCGGGGCGAGAATCCCAGCATCGATGCGGTGCGGGTCGAACTTGGCAACACAGGCTCGAAAACCACCATTCATCGCTACCTGAAAGAAATGGAAGAGGCTGAGCGTGGTCCGCAAAAGGCTCCGTCTCTCAGCGAGCAGTTAGGCAATTTGGTGAGCCTGCTCGCTGAGCAGCTCAGAGAAGAGGCTCAGGCAGCTGTAGCACAGGAACGCGAACAGCTGGCACTGGAGCGACTCGATTACCAGGACCAGATTCGGCAGGCTGAAAGCCGAATAGAACAGCTTGAAAATCAGTCTTCTATGCTCGGAGAGCAGCTCAACGCTGCTCAGCAGGTACTGCAGCACGAGCAGCAGAAGTGCCAGCAGGCCGAGCTGAAAAATGCGCGGTTAGCGCAGGCCAATGCCGATTTGGAGACGCGCCTGATTGATCGCGACAGCCAAATTGCGTCGCTGGAGGACAAGCATGAACATGCCCGTGACGCACTGGAACACTACCGGCAGGCCAGCAAGGATCAGCGCGAGCAAGACCAGCGGCGTCATGAAGCCCAGGTTCAGCAATTGCAGGTTGAGCTGCGACAGCTCCGGCAGACCCTGATCATTAAGCAGGACGAGCTGACCCAGCTTAACCGTGACAATGCACGTCTACTCACCGAGGCTCGGCAGATGCAGAAGGATCAGCGTGCTCAAGAACAGCATCTCGCGCAAAAGACTCAGGCCTTGGAGATTGCCCAAAGCACGTTGACCGGAATGGAGCGTACGAATGATGCACTGGAGCAGCGCTGCCGCGCTTTGCAGGATGAAGTCGCCCGGCTTGGCGAAGCCACCAATGCTCAGGCACAAAGAGCCCAGGGCTTACAGGAGCGCTTGTCCGAAACCCTCGCGCAGCTGAAGCTGCTCAGGCATGCGCAGCCTGCCGTCCCCGACGATGCAAGTAGCACATGATCCGGCTCACTGCGGCGAGAAACAGACATCGGTACCGTGGGCGGGTCAGACAGGCAAACCATGTTCAATCTCATGAATGGCCTGCTGTACGGCACGCCCTCCAGCTTCTGTTACCACCAGATCGACCGGCCGCGCATTTGCCAGCAGCATATTCGTTGTGGTCAGCCATCGGAGCGCACCTTCTAGGTTGGCGTCATATAAATCCAGCAGAAGATCCAGAGTCTCGACAAAGCGACAGTAAATCTCACCCTCCTTTTCAGACATCGATTCACCGCAGGCAGATATCCCGACCCATTCCGCTATCTGCACAGGCGATCGCCCAAGCTCCCAAGCCAGGTCGGCGATCAACGTAGCTAGGCAGGCCCGCCAGTACAGCCTGCAGGTAGTAGTGGCCTTTCGGCAAATCCAGCTTATCGAAGAGGTTGTTCACACTGCCTCCGGGGTCATGCACATCCAACGTTTCAGGTATCAGCGGATGCAAAGCCTGCAGGAGCCGTCGAGTCACTGACCATGTGACTGCGAATGCTGCCTGATCGGCGCACTCAACCTTCGGCCCAGAAATCATCCTTTCGCACCAAACCAAACTCATCCTGATTGGCGTCAAATTCATCATCGAACATGGTATTGACCATTCGCTCGCGACGAAGCATGGCCAGCGTTCGGAAAAAGCACGATTCACAAAGGTGAATCTCATAGCGCTCGCCATCATGCTTTGAACCGTAACCCCAGCAAGCTTGAAGAACGCCGAGCTGGTGCCCATAGCCCTCAACGCGTGTGCTTTGGCAACAGGCGTCGCAAGTAATGTCTGAGGTCGTTTCCGTCGGCTCGGTAGCAACGTGGTGCATGATCATCAGCTCCAAGGAAGGGAGGCTTTAGGCTGCCACCCAACTTACCAATCAATAATAGAGGCATTGAAAAAGGCGACCCAAGAGATCACCTCGAAGTGCCGAGGGTAGCGTATTGAACGAGCCCCCTGAAAGACAGGACACCGTTTCCCCCTTACGATAAGGGATAGG
>NZ_CEXBBO010000069.1:0-7208 GCF_982611455.1 Stutzerimonas sp. | reverse complement strand
TGCCCAAGCGGCATGACTCACACCAAAGAGCCTCCGGAGAATGCGGGGCGGTTCATCACCTTGGGCGCCAGCTTCATTGGAGCGCGCGGTTACATCGGTATGGCGTACGGCCAGCAGAACAACCGCTACGGCCTGCTCGCACATGAACACGCTGACTGCCACACTCACGGCACAGACTGGCATTGCGGTGGTCACGATGATCACGATGACGATGACGAAGACCATGATCATGAGCACGGGAGCGTGCCCTACGTCGACATGCATCAGAAGCGCTGGGACCTGCGCGGCGAGCTGAGTGATCCGCTACCGGGCTTCGAGCTGGCGCGCCTGCGCGTGGGCCACAGCAACTATCAGCACGAGGAAATTGAAGGCGGGGAAGTGGGCACGCGCTTCAACAATGACGCCACGGACGCGCGTCTGGAGCTGACCCATCAGCCGCTGTTCGGCTGGCGCGGCGTGGTCGGTGCACAAACGCTGCGTCGCGACTTCGAGGCCTTGGGAGAGGAGGCCTACGTGCCGCCGACGCTGACCCGCAACCACGGGCTGTTCGTGCTGGAGGAATACACCACCGGAGCGTGGCGCTACGAGCTGGGGTTGCGGCACGAGTGGCAGGATATCGAGGCCGATGGTCAGCGGAACACCGATCACAGCGGTACCTCGGTTTCGGCTGGCGCGGTCTGGACCTTCGCTCCGGACTACTCGCTGGGCTTCTCGCTGTCGCGCTCGCAACGTCTGCCTAGCGCAGAAGAGCTCTATGCCAACGGCCCACATGCGGCGACTCGCACCGTCGAGCTGGGCAATGTCGATCTCGAAGAAGAAACCTCGCACAACGCCGAGCTCACCTTGCGCAAGTTCGCGGGCCGCACCACCTTCAGCTTCAGTCTGTTCCGCAATGAAGTAGACGACTTCATTTACGCCGCCGATAGCGGCAACGACATTGGCGGCGGCTATCGCGAGATCGAATACCGCCAGCATGATGCCGTACTAACCGGCGCGGAAGGCGAGGTGCGCTTCCAGGCCACCGACGCCACTGCCCTGACCCTGTTTGGCGATCATGTGCGCGGCAAGTTGCGCGACGGCGGTGGCGATCTGCCGCGCATCCCGGCAGACCGCCTCGGGGTGCGTGTCGATCAGAACTTCACAACGGCCCTGAGCGGCCAGCTGGAGTTTTATCGTGTGCAGCGCCAGGATGAGCTGGCCGATTACGAGACCGAAACCGGCGGCTACAACATGCTCGGTGCCGGTCTCAGCTACGGCGGTTCGTTGCAACAGACCGACTATCTGCTCTACCTCAAAGCCAATAACCTGCTCGATGAAAAGGCTCGCCAGCACACCTCTTTCATCAAGGACGACGTGTTGCTACCAGGTCGCAATCTGACTGTTGGCATGCGCCTGGCTTTCTAAGGCCCAGAAGGCGGGCAATGTCGTCATTGCCCGCCGACTCGCTCGCGCCTGTCAGCTTGAATCCCACTTCGATACCGAATCCCGACACCGTTATAAGCGCGCCGGCAGTCAAGATATTCCCAAAACGACTCACCAGTCGTCTCCTCGGCATTTCCTGCATTTGACAGGTCCAAGCTTTCTGCCACGTTTAGTCGAAGTGCGCGTAGTGCTTCCGCTTGGCAGTTCTGGCAAAAGCTCGCATCGATAGAACAAAAACAATAAGTCAGGAGACTCCCCATGCTTCCAAGCAAGTTGGCTTCAGCCTGTGCGCGTGCCGTTATTGGCGTGATGCTGGTGGGTACGATTGGAATCGCCGCCGATGTTCAGGCTCGGTCGAAACCCATCAAACCACCGGTATCCCACAGCGAATCACGTGAACAGGATTCGCGCATCTTCGTTCCGATCGTATCGCCATTGGCGGCATTTCCGGGGCTGCCGAGCGAGCGCTGGTCCGGCATTTACCAAGGCTCGTCTTATCAAATAGAAGTACCGCCGAACTGGAACGGCATGCTGGTGATGTACGCTCACGGTTACCGCGGTCCGGGACCGGAACTTACCGTCGGCCCACCGCCGATCCGTCCGTGGTTGCTGCAGCAGGGATACGCTTGGGCGGCCTCCAGCTACAGCAAGAATTACTACGATGTACGTGCAGGTATCGAAGACACCAACGCACTGGCCTTGGCGTTCAGCAGCCTGACCGGCAAGCCGCAGCCGACCAAGACCTATATCACCGGGCATTCCATGGGTGGCCATGTCGCTGCGGCGGCAGTTGAGGCCGAAACCTACGCTACCGCCAACAACCCGGTGCGCTACAACGGCTCGGTGCCCATGTGCGGCGTCACCGGCGATGTCTACGAATTCGAATATCTGATGAACTTCACCCTGGCCGCGCAGCACTTGGCTGGACTGGGGCCAACCTCGTTCCCGGCGACCGATTTCCAGGCAAAGCTGCCGCAGATCATCGGTGCGCTATGGAACACCTACCCAACCGATCCATCGCCGCAGGGCGAAAAGCTGGAAGGCATCGTGCGGGAGCTCAGCGGCGGCGAGCGGCCTATTTTCGCCGAAGGGTTCCGTACTAGCCTGCAGAGCGTGGTGCTTGGGACTGGCGGTCGGGATGGCTCGGTCGATGGCATCCTCGCCGACTCCCTCACTGGCAACCTCGCCACCCGCTACCAGTTCGATGCGCGCAAGGCGATGTCACGGGAAGAACGCGAATTCAATGATTCGATCATCCGGGTGATCGGCCATCCGCCAGCCAACAGCATCCGCCCGGACGGCCTGCGCTGGATTCCGGTGGTGAACGGCCAATTCAACGTGCCGGTGGTCAGCATCCATACCTTGGGTGATCTCTACGTGCCGTTCATCCACGAGCAGATCTACCGCCGCAACGCAGAGGCCAACGGCAACGGTGATCTGCTGGTGCAACGCGCCATCCGGGCACCCAGCCACTGCGACTTCAGCTATCAGGAACAGGTCGAAGCGATGGCGGCGATGCTGCAATGGGAACAGCAGGGCATCAAACCGGCTGGTGATGATGTGATCAACCCACGCGTAGTAGCCAATCCTGCCTATGGCTGCCAGTTCACTCGCAACGAAGGCGTGCCGACACGTGCGCTTTTGCCGGCTTGCCCGGGTAGTTGATGCGATTGGTGTTGTGAAATGAAAAGAGCCCTGCTTGTGCAGGGCTTTCATTGTCTGGGCGGCGAGGGGAGCCGAACCTCGCTGGTGGGCCTCCTTTCGTTGATATCACCGCTATTAAAGCGTTCGATACTCGCGTCGTCGCAATCGCCTAGCCACAAGCTGGAACGGGCCCGTTTCGTCTGGTCCGGAATAAAGCACCTGAACTTACTCAGGCTTGTCCCTGCGACGATCCACCGTGCAGGCTAGAGTTGCCCCAGCTCTGAAGAGCATTCTGCTTGATGCTCGATATTTTCCAATCGCCCTGTATGTCATTGAAGAGGAATTCGTAACTTCCACACGAATGGAAGAAATCCTCGCCTGAGCCGGCAGAGTCAAAACGAAGAATTAGATAGTTACACCTCGCATTGACAGCGCTCCCATCTGCGCCACGCATGATAAGAAGGTTGGAAAAACTATGGTGCTTGGCCAGCCTATCAACCGCGTTCTGCCTGCGACTGACGAATTCCTGACCACTCATCGTCGTGGGCTGCTCCCGTCCCGAGGATGAATAATCAATCGCGACCTGAGGCGCAAGGCACTCGACCATGGCTGACCAATCCCGCTGATCAAAGGAAAGGAAAAACTGACAGAGGAGATCGTTGATCTGCATAAAGACGGTCGGTTCTACTGTTTTCAAAATAGATTCCCATGGGGTAGCTAGTGTTCAATGATTACAGCATTGCACAGCCCGTGCTGGACGAGTGAACGGACAAGCGGATCAGCTCGATCTGTCATCTTTACTATCGGAGCCGTGCCGGCTTCGGAGAGTCGTAGCTGTCACCGTTACTGTCACGGAATAAAAAGGGGCCTCGCTAGAGGCCCCGTGAATGCTGGAGCGGGCGAAGGGAATCGAGCCCTTTTGCTTGGTGTGTCGTTCCGTCTCAAAGCGTGTCGTTGTGCGGTTTCCGCTCGACTCGCCTGCTCGTTTCGTCGCAATTCGGCACAGTGATTTCGACACTTTTTCGACAGCTCATCAGCGCTTTTGCTTTTCGAGAGTCTCGCTTTGTACACGTAGTAACACTGTCAACTGCTGGGTCCAGGCGGTATCTTATGTTCTCCGACCTAACCAGAGATGGCTATGACAAAGTTTCGGATTCAAGAAGGAAAGGGTGATCGGCCTGGATCAAAGTATTACCAAGTTTTTATCGGAGGAAAGACTATTGGCCCGGTTTATTCCTCTTTGGAGGCTGCCGAGGCGTATGTGAAATACCTTGAACAAAAACAGGAGCGCAGCCCGGATAGCACTAGCCCTAGCCCTTAACATTGATTCATGCTGTCATCCAGCCGACGAAACCCCGGATTAGCTATAGGTCGGGGTATTGCTAAACTTGGGTAGTCGACGGGATTTTAGTCGGTTAGTGGTCTATCGTCAGCCTTTCGCGATCAGAGCTTTTACATACTTATGTGATTCTACTAACCTGTTTGTAGCCCAGATGAATCCGCATAGGTATCCGCCGACAACGATGCCGATTCCAATAGCCCCTTTTATATAGAGTCCTAGCCCCAGGCACATAACACCAAAGAAAAATCCCATATATATTTTAATTAGAAGCTCAACTAGTTTTAGCCAGCCTTCATAGTTTTCTTCGTTTTGTGGGCACTCTGCCATCAGAGATATCATATGATAGGCGGCTCCTCCCCCGAACATGACTGCGGCAAAGCTAACCATGCTAAAAAATATGTCGCTTTGCGGGGAGTTGATAGGTATCGACATTGCAAAAAGCACTACCGATACTGCCGCACCCCACAGCATTATCACGCCTCGTTTTGTGGCTCCGTGTTCAATTTTTAGAAATCCGAATAGCTTCCGATCTTGCATCGCTAGTCTCATAGTTAGGTGGTTAATAAAATGCGAGTTTATGGCATGAAGTTGTTAGCTGCAGCGCATGCCGGTTGGTATCGACTACACATCTGCTTGAAAGCGACCTTGGCACCTTTACGGCAGTCGCGGTAGATCAGGGAGCCGCGTTTGTAGTTTTGGCAAACGCTACTGAAGTCGATCTTGTCGTTCACGACTGTCCATCTGAACTGGCCGCCCACGCGCTGCTTGTTATGGCCGTTCTCCCAGCTCCAGTTGCTCAAATGCGTCTCACGGGTTACTGAGCGCTCCTGTGGGCTGCTGGACGAATTGGAGGCGTAATAGCGGGCCGGGGGCGGCTGCATGGTGTTTACGGTGGGGCGGGGCGTGTAGTTCTCATCATTAAAAGATGTTTGCTTACTTTCTACCGCACGCGCTGAGGCCGCTTCGAACCATTCTATTTCTTCCTGGCTCAGCTGCCGCTGCTGGGGGGCTGACGTCGGCGTTTCGTAGCTTGCAACTGAGGACGGGCTAACCGGCTGCTTGGGCTGCGCTGGCTCTTGGTTAAACCAAGGCTTTCCGTCGATATGGATGCCTTGCTTGATCTGGTTAATGTCCAGGACTATCGGCTTTCCGAACGTCAATGCCAGTGCCCCAATGACCGCCGATCCGATCCCCAGTATCGCTAGGAATCGCCATGGCCCTCGCTTCTTCCTGCTGCGTAGATGCGCAGGCGCATCGTCCCAGTCTGATTTCATGTCGCCTCCTTGCGTTTGCCAATGACACAAATATATGCGTTAAGCTGGAGCTATAGCTTTCAATCCCGCTACTATCATGAGTATCAATAATAATAGTAAAACTACGAATAGAAACCCGATAAAGGTAGGTAAAAAATAAAATAGCTATTAGTGCCCTTGTAACGGCCGAAGGTCAGCACCTTCAGTACCCAAAGGCCTAGCCCCCTAAGCGCAGCCTCGAATATAAGTCCGACAATCGTTTCCATATTATGGGGCTTCCTTGCCTGGAAGGGGCGCTAAATAAATCTGTCTCCTTTGTTCATTACAATCCCGCGTCTGTCTTCGCTTTCTTCTTGCTAATCGTTCGATGGACAGCCAGTAGTTTGGTCATATAAGTGTCCCCGTAAGGTGTTAGAGACCATTGGTCTCCATCCTCTATGGATACCAACTTCAAAGCACGCATTTGGATTTTTATCTTATTAAAGGAATCTTTGTAAATAGATAGGGAGTCTATTTTGTTGTTGGGGTACTCCGCCAATAAAAGGTTAGAGCTTTCACTTTCTACAAAGCTATTTAATAAGTTCGCAACGCGATATTCACTGACTGGGTTGATCATGTGCGGCGCTAAAAATGAAAAGATCTTATCCCAAGTTGTGGTGCACTCATGATCCACCTCGTCGCCCTTTTTCCAGTATGTGGCGCCGTTTTTTCCTTTAACAGGGAGCTTTGCTTCGAAGCCAAAATCAATAGATATCTCATCATTGCCTCGAGATAGTATTTCTATACCAGCAGGCTCCTCTGCACCAGCCTTCCTTAGCTTGTCATTGAGTTCTTCAATCGTCTTCTTTAAAAAAAGTATTTCTTGAGCATTTTCTTCCGGCACCTGATCAGCTCGCATCCACCCAGCTGCTGGCTGATGTTTTATTAGCTGCGTAATGCTTCTGCTGACTTTTGCTCCTAAGTCAGTCGAGTTTTCCCAATACTTGCAAAGCCGCTGTTGAACCAGCTCTATGAATTGAGCTAGTTTTTTTCGTGATTGAGGATCATGCTCGGATTTACCAGATTCAATCTTTCCAGGGCTTTGATGCAGAAAGGCAATTACAGGCTTTCCCGTGTCAACCGCATACCGATATTCCATTTCGGTATAGCTTATGCCGGTATTCTTCGAGATTGTTCCGTAGCGCCCGCCTAAGACGACCAGATAATAATCTGATTCATCAATGACTTTCTTTATCCAACTCCATTGCTCTTCGTTTGCGGCAGGAAACAATTCCATTCCGGCCGGCATGCAATCTAGCTCCAAAAGAGCTTGCATGATCTCGGCTCGCTCTTCTATCAAATCTGAATAAGTAGAGCTCACAAAGACCTGAAACCTTTTGCTAACCATTAGCTATTGTTCCTTCAATGGCAGTTATCTAAGGAAAAAGTGAAAAAGGGGACAGATTTATTTTTCCGCCAAACCCACCGCAACCCAACTGAAACAAGCCAAACCCTAAGGATGGTCTGAAGTAGTTGTGTATTTCTGGCTGACTTCAGCCCCTGCCGAT
>NZ_CEXBBO010000068.1:2359-8223 GCF_982611455.1 Stutzerimonas sp. | reverse complement strand
AGGTCGGGTACTCGGATGGGGTGACCCTGCGGGCCCTGTTGCGCCGCAAGCTGGGTCGGGGTGTCAGGGAGTTGCGACGCGGCGGATGACCAGAGGCGTTTGGTATATGTACGGCTGGAGACCGCCGCGAAACTGACGCAGGCCAAACGGCGCATTTGGACAAACTGACAAAACTACTGCCCCACAGAATTTAATTTAACGATTCGTCCAGGAAATCCAGCAGCATCCGCACTTTTGGGGATAAATGCCGGTTATGTGGATAAATCGCCCAGATTCCATCGTCGGCTTCTTGATAATGTTCCAGCAAGTTCATAAGTTTTCCACAGGCCAATGACGGCTGAACGTAATAATCGGGAAGTTGCACGATCCCGATGCCTTTCAGGGCCGCGTCCAGCAACGCCCAACCGCTGTCGCACTTCATGTTGCCTTTAACGCGAACGTTGTAGGGCTTACCTCGGTCCTGAAAGCGCCAGTAATCCAGATTGCCTTGCAAACAATTGTGCCGGTCCAGTTCCGAAAGCGAATGCGGCACACCATAGGCGGATAAGTATTCCGGCGAGGCGCACACGTATAAGGTTCGTGACGACAACCGCTTGGCCATCATGGATGAATCTTCCAGTTTTCCCAGCCGAATCGCCAAATCGTAACCGCCACCGACCAGATCCAGCTTCTGGTTGGTCAGATTCAGCTGCACCTCCAACTCCGGGTAGCGCAGGATGAAATCGTTCACCAAGGGGGCGATCACCTTCTCGCCATAGGTCACCGGTGCGGTCAGCCGTAATTTTCCCTTGGGGATAAGTTGCAGGTTGGTCATGGCCCGCTCGGCCTCTTCCAGACCATCGAGTACCTGGCGGCAATACTGGTAGTAGGTTTGGCCGGCTTCCGTCACCGAAACCTTGCGGGTGGTGCGATACAGCAGTTTGGTCGAAAGCCGGGATTCCAGTGCGCTGACCTGCCGGCTCACCTGAGCTGTGGAAATGCCCAATCGTTTCGCCGCAGCGGTAAAACTTTCGGCTTCCGCGACCGCCACAAACTCACTGACCCCTTCCCAAATAAACATGTTCAGTTCCTTGCGTTACGACTTGGGTGAGCTTAGATACAAAATGCCGCCAGCAAACAAAATACGGCTCATTGTTACTATACAGTAAAGGTAATTTGCTTAATTGGCCGATTATCTATCTTAAGAACAATAATACAATGATCCCATCAACATGGCAGAAGAACCTGCCGAAGCCCGACAAAATCTGGAGCACACAACATGACTCAGACCATCAAATCTAAAGCCGCTATCGCCTGGGGCCCGAAACAACCTCTGTCCATTGAAGAAGTGGATGTGATGCCGCCTCAAGCTGGCGAAGTACGTATACGGGTGATCGCTAGCGGTGTGTGTCATACCGATGCGTTTACCTTGTCTGGCGAAGATCCCGAAGGCATTTTCCCGACCATTCTCGGCCACGAAGGCGGCGGTATTGTTGAGTCGGTAGGCGAAGGCGTTACAAGCCTGAAAGTGGGTGACCACGTTATTCCGCTGTACACCCCTGAGTGCGGCGAATGTAAATTCTGCACCTCTGGTAAAACCAACCTGTGCGGGAAGATTCGTGAAACCCAGGGCAAGGGCCTGATGCCAGACGGCACCACTCGTTTCTCGTTAAACGGCGAGCCGATCTATCACTACATGGGTTGCTCAACCTTCTCCGAGTACACCGTACTGCCCGAGATTTCTCTGGCAAAAGTGAACAAAGAAGCGCCATTGGAAGAAGTGTGCTTGCTCGGTTGTGGCGTAACCACCGGCATGGGTGCGGTGATGAACACCGCCAAAGTAGAAGAGGGCGCTACCGTGGCCATCTTCGGTATGGGCGGCATCGGCCTGTCGGCGGTGATTGGTGCCACCATGGCTAAAGCCAGCCGCATCATTGCTATCGACATCAACGAGAGCAAATTTGAGCTGGCCCGCCAGTTGGGCGCGACCGACTGCATCAACCCGAAAGATTACGACAAGCCGATTCAGGAAGTGATCGTAGAACTGACCGACGGCGGTGTGGATTATTCCTTCGAGTGCATCGGCAACGTAGATGTAATGCGTTCAGCACTGGAATGCTGCCACAAAGGCTGGGGTGAGTCGGTGGTTATCGGTGTTGCGGGCGCCGGCCAGGAAATTTCCACGCGTCCGTTCCAGCTGGTGACCGGTCGGGTCTGGAAAGGCTCTGCCTTTGGTGGCGTGAAGGGCCGTTCCGAGCTGCCGGGCATCGTTGAGCGGTACATGCAAGGTGAATTCAAGTTGAACGATTTCATCACCCACACCATGGGGCTGGAAGATATCAACAAGGCGTTTGATCTGATGCACGAAGGCAAGAGCATCCGTACCGTTATTCACTACGACAAGTAATGAAATCTGGTCGCCTGCCAGTCAGGCGGGCGACCGTTTTGTTGAGAGGTTGCAATGACTATTGAAAATCTGAGCAGTAATAAAAGTTTTGGTGGTTGGCACAAGCAGTACAGTCATCACTCCGAGACGTTGAACTGTTCGATGCGGTTTGCTATCTACCTGCCGCCGCAGGCCTCCAATGGCAAAAAGGTGCCAGCGCTTTATTGGTTGTCCGGGCTGACCTGTACCGATGAAAACTTCATGCAAAAAGCCGGTGCGCATCGCATGGCTGCCGAACTGGGTGTCGCCATTATTGCCCCGGACACCAGCCCGCGCGGGGACGATGTCGCCGATGATGAAGGCTACGACTTGGGTAAGGGCGCCGGGTTCTATGTAAATGCGACTCAGGAACCCTGGAGCAAGCATTACCGGATGTACGATTACGTGCTCAACGAATTACCGGCACTGATTGAAGATATGTTCCCGGTGAGCGATCAGCGTTCCATCTTTGGCCACTCGATGGGCGGGCATGGTGCGTTGGTGCTGGCACTGCGCAACCCGGAGCGTTTCCAGTCCGTCTCGGCGTTCAGCCCGATCAGTAACCCGGTCAATTGCCCGTGGGGTAAGAAGGCCTTTGGCGCTTACCTCGGTAAAGACACCGCCAGCTGGGCCGAGTACGACGCCAGCTTGCTGATGCAAAAGGCGAGCAAGTTTGTGCCGGCGTTGGTGGACCAAGGCGAAGCGGACAACTTCCTGACCGAGCAGTTGAAGCCGGAAATGCTGGAAGCCGCTGCCAAACAAAGTGGCTATCCGCTGGAACTGAACCGGCATGAAGGGTACGACCACAGCTACTACTTCATCGCCAGTTTTATTGAGGAGCACCTTCGCTTCCATGCGAAGTATCTAATCGGCTGCCTAAAGGGTTCTTTGAAGAGGAGGCGAAAGGGAACTTTTTAAGAGATCTATTTCAGTTGGCTTTGGGCAGTTCTGGGGAAGAGCAAGGCCGCCCAAGCTCCATTCACTCAGATCAAAACCACTGACTATTTGCCTCGAAGGTTTTTCGGTTAGGTCTACAAGGCGGCGTTGAGTCATTCGACCCTAGATCTGGCTTTTGTTAATGAACTCGAGGGGGCCGGCCTGGTCGCAAAGCGGACATTCAGATTTCGGAATAACGCTTGCAGCATGCGCGCCCATGAAATGGAGCCGAAGGCGTAATGTAATGGGCGTCGCCGTGCCTGCACTTGTTAAATTCTTATCCGAGCAGGGGCTTGGTCTAAACCCACTACTCTCCGTCGAGAGAATGGCCAATAACTCCCCATCGATCGCCATCCCTTCGTACGTTGATTTGACCGCTCTTAATGACGTACCCCTCGTCCGCGAAGGGCGAGTGCGGATATACGGATGCGAAATCAATTTCTTCGTCAAAATAAAACCGTATAAAAACTTTCTCGCCGCCTTCGCGCTCCGAGATTTCGGCCCCCTCATTCAATACGCCCCGCTCGGCGATTTCCGCATTTTCTCTTGGCGCGCTTTGATACATGAAGTCCGTCATTGCAGAGCCGGTATCCAGTTTCTCGCGCGCATCCGAATGCAAAAACTGACCATAAATATCCTTGCTCGCGCCATCTTGAACGTACTTCACGTAGGCTTGCGCGAAAGCGAGCGGTGACTGTTCCGAGAACACCTCATCTGGAACAGCCTGTTGGCCAGAACCACTTCCGGAGCTATCACACCCGTAAAGCAAAAGCGCGAATGAAAACAACGTGATCCGAAATAATCCTTTCATTTTTCTCCCTTTTTGTGGTTTTAAAGCCAACTCCCCATGCGGTACGGGCATAAGGTTTCTGAATTTAACGCCAACGTTTAGCGGCGCCCATGCAGCGCAGCGAAATGGGCGTCCGGTGTAGGGCCGAAGGCCCGGAACGTACTACAACGATTTGTTACGTGGCATGCGAACTCCACGCAATAAAGACCTTAAGCACCACACTGCTTTTGGACGTCCTCAACCTGTTTCTGAAGGCTTGGAATCTGAAGAGTGACACCGTCGTGATAAATGGTCTCGCCTTTCCATTCAGGCTTTTTATCCAGTGCTGTGCGAAGAGCAGAATCCAACTTTTTGAGTGATGTTGATTCTTTGCAGAGACATTCATAGAGATTGGCATCAGTACTACGGCACTCCCCGGCAGCAGCCATCATAGAAGACAGCCCATCATCGATCTCTTTGAGTAAAGGAGCGTCCTCATCCTTGATCTGAATGGTTTCCCCGACGGCATTAGCGAATGCTGGTAGAAGGGTAACCAAGAAAATAAGACCGAAACGTAAATTGAACCCCATACTCAACTAACTCCTTGTTTAGATTGATCCCAGAAGCATCGATACCGATGCAACGTAACGCCGCCAACACGCGCGGCTTTTTAGTGAAGGCGAAGCCGCAACGTAAAAGCCGTCGCCGTGCTTGGTTTTGTTAGGCCAGTTTTTTCTGCCAGAACATAGCCTTGCCCATTCTCGGGTCCAGCTCGTAACCGGCGAAGCCAAAAGAACGGTAGGCATGTTGTGCTATTTCGTTGCCCTCTAGAACCTCTAACGTCAATTTGCAGCACTTACGTTCTTTGGCCAATTCCTCAGCCTTTGCGAGGATTCTATGGGACAGCTTTCGACCTCGAAACCTTGAAGAAACGACCATGTCGTGAATATTGAGCAGCGGCATGCAGGCAAAACTTGAAAAGCCCTCAATACATATGGCAAGACCCGCAGGCTCGCCTTGTACGAATGCAATGATCACGAACGCATGGGGACGTTTCATGAGCTCTGGAACGAGACAACGCTTTACAGTCTCCGGCAGTTCACAACCTCCTCCCATTTCGTCCTTTGCGTACTCATTCAGAAGGCACACTACTGCCTCTGCATGTGTCGGTTTCGCCAAGTCGGCAATTACAACATTTTCCATATCATTACCGTTATTGATTGCCTAACGCTGAGGTAACCGGCGCCGTAGCGCAGCGAAGGGAACCAAAAGCGGTACGCTTTTGGCGTCCGGTTGACCGCCTGGTTAGTGGCCGGTCACCACCAAGGTCTCCTCTGGCAGCCAACGCTGAATGCTCTCTACCGAACAGCTTGCACCAACCCAACGGATGGCGAAAGGAACCAGAGCGCAAACAACGCCAACCCGATTACCGTTTGAACTGGACGGCCCCGCGACTGGGGCACGCCGTGAATAACCATGCTGCCCATGATGTTGGCAACCAACCCCGACAGCAACTTTTCCGGCCTTGGCCATCATCAACACAAGCGGCTTTGCAGCCAAAACCGGTGCCAAGGCCTTTGAACTGAGCCCGCAAAAAAAGAAGAGGGCCTGGGCCAATAACGCCGCCAACACGCGCAGCTTTGTAGTGAAGGCGAAGCCGCAACCGAAATGGTGTCGCTATGCTTGGATTGGTTAGTGGCAGACGCCCGTGACGTTGGCTCTTGCCCAAAGCAGGCTCCCATGAAGCGTTGGCCG
>NZ_CEXBBO010000068.1:0-2349 GCF_982611455.1 Stutzerimonas sp. | reverse complement strand
AGTGGTTGCCTCTCTAGTTCAGGCAACCAGCAGGTGACGTCTAACCGCGTGCTGTGCATCAGTCTTTCATATTCTTCCACGCGAATACCGAGGCCAAAATAATGATACCGATGGCAGCACCAAAGTATAACGTAGCGATCGTAGCGCCAATCTCTACCGCCTGCTCAAGGAACAGAACCACCAGTATCACAACAGCCACTTGGCTTACTGTTATCTTCAAATCATGGAAGCTCTTAATGTCCAGAGGGTTTTGGGATTCTCTGTCATCATCAGACACCGGACGGATGAACAGACGATACAGGCTAACCGCCATGATCTGAAAAGTAATAGCGATCAGCAGGAGATCCAACAGCTTCAGGAGGCGAACCGCGAGGCTCTTGCCGTCGTCAGCAGAGACAGGTATATCACGTACTACATCCAGTGCGGTATTCCAGATTATGTTAACCGAGGCACCATACAAGAGCAAAGATGACACCGCACAGATAACGACTGCCACCCACACCATAAACCGACTACTTCTGAAAACTCTCTCGATCATAATTTCTCCGGGCCGCGTCACAACGTCAGTTACAGACTCACAATTTTCTCTTAGTCGGTTTCACCGGACCATCTACTATCTCGTTAATCAACCTCTAGATTGTGCTTTCTACGGCGTTAGCCGAACACTGGAGCTGTCGGATTACTGCTGGATTACTTCAAACGTTCGTGACCCTGACATGACCTGGAGAAAAGCCACTAACAGCTTATTAGTTTGCTTTCTTATTAAACCGCAACACCATCACCCAGTCCAATACTGCTTCACAACCTGAATAACCTCGATTTTTCAGATCATTACCCCTCCATCTCAGGGGGCTTTTGAGCTTTTGGTTCTGTGAAAAGTGTGCACGCGGGATATTTATGCACGTTTTTGCACGTTAAATCCAGTGGGTCGAATTTTTCCCATGCTGAAACAGATACCTACAGAGATGCATTGTGAAAAGCGAGCAGGGCCGTGCAAATTAAGCCGCAAGAATTTTGGCGTTTTTGGGTGTTTTTTATTATAACTGTACGTACATACAGCATTCAGCCACGGAGGGCGAGCGTGTCGAAATCACCGTTTCTACAATCGGTCCGCACAGAAATTAGGACAAAGCAGTACAGCTACCGAACCGAGAAGTCCTATCTTTACTGGGTTCGTCAGTTCATCCTTTTCAATGACAAGAAGCACCCAAAAGTCATGGGTAATCACGAAATTGAGCGTTTCCTGAATCACCTCGCCGTCAATCGGGGAGTCAGTCCGGGCACTCAAAATCAGGCGCTATGCGCGATTATTTTTGTCTACAAGCATGTGCTGAAGCGGGAGATTGAAAACCTACAGTACAAGATGACGAAAACGCCTCGACGCATGCCAACCGTTCTGAGTCCCGATGAAGTTGCTTCTATTCTTCAAAACATGGATGCAGAGTATTGGCTCATCACTGCGCTTCTTTATGGATGCGGTTTGAGAATCAACGAAGCTCTTTCGCTTCGCGTGAAAGACATCGACCTAAAAAGCCGCAGTTTGCTCGTATTCAACGGTAAGGGACGAAAAGATCGATACACACTGATTCCAGGCAATCTAAGAGAAAACATGGAGCGACAATTCGCCCATGTCAGGGCTGTACATGAGTCCGATCTGGCCGATGGATTCGGGCTTACGTCAGTGCCGGCCTCACTTCACAAGAAGTATGGACCGGCCATGAAGGACTTTGGTTGGCAGTACCTGTTCCCATCCGTAACAAGATGCGTTCATCCCATCGCTGGTTATGTGTGCCGCCACCATCTTCATCATTCATCGTACTCGCGGCGATTGAGGCAGGCCGTTCTGGCCACGGGAATCACCAAGCGTGTGACGGCTCATACCTTTCGGCATGCCTTTGCGACAGAGTTATTGAGATCGGGGAGCGATATCAGGACGGTTCAGGAAATTCTTGGGCATAGCGACATTCGAACGACAGAAATCTACACGCATGTCATTGGCGATCGACGTGCTGGAACCGTCAGCCCTTTTGATCGTTTGCCAAGTTCTTGATGGGGCATTGCTTACCCGTTTAAGGGGCGTAAAGCCTGGAATTGGGGGTGCGGCGAATGTTCGCTTTTGTTTAACAGCGGGAACAAGCGCCACCACATCCCGTAAGCAACGGTCAAAACCAACCTTTCTACAATGCCCAAGAAACTGACAGCGTCCCAAAGCTGAAGTTGTCTTTATGACGCTCGTCTTCACTGGTTGAGGCACGCAGTGTGACCGAGGCCAGCAGGTGATCCCACTGCCAGGCAGCGCCCAGACCAAGCTGACCAATCAGCGGCCCTTCGTCAAAACGATAAGCCCCG
>NZ_CEXBBO010000067.1:0-8828 GCF_982611455.1 Stutzerimonas sp. | reverse complement strand
CCGCATCAGTGGGCGCCGGCCTGAGTCGCGCAAGGTGAGTTCGGCGTACGCTTACTTTTCAGCCCCGCTCTCTTAAGGCTTTCCAGTACCCGCAGGGCGTCATCATAGGGACGCACGCTGGCCAGTTCCGCGTAGAGATCAAGCTCCAGAGTGGCAAGCTCATCGTTACCTAGCTGTGTACCAAACAGATCGGCGGCACCGGCCAGCCCCAAGTTTCGTGTCATCAATGTCCTGGCATCATCGGTCCTAGGTTGACGACCTTGGCTGCGTGCCTGTTTTAAGAGCTTGCGATATGGCCGCCGTCGTTCACCGATTTGCAGGAGCGTGCCATAGACATCAAAAATTACGGCTTCTATCAAAACAGAGTACCTGCGCTTAGGCATTGCACGGTTCGGTATTCATTAAAAAGAAAGCGGCCGAGCATCGGACGACGGAGGCATAAGGCTAGGCCAGCAAGCGGTATTTGCGCGAGCTACTTTTTCCAGCAGCCCGCTTCAACATGCATTCGACCTGACATACCGGAGAACCTGACAGAAATGTAATGGTTAGTTCAACCTTTGGTCAGGACGCTTTGCATATATTGGTTGTCGGACGCTGCAAGCATTGGAAAAACCACAAACGTCCCTGCAGTAGGCCACGTTCGTTGCTAACCAATCCATAAGGTGCCCGTATGTCCTCTCCCCAGTTCCATCTCCAGCCTGACCAAACGAAGGGATCAGCACCGCTCACAGACCCGGTCTGCGGGATGAAGGTGAAAAAGGACAGCGAATATGAACAGGATCACCAAGGAATAACGTACCGCTTCTGCAGCCAGGGTTGCCAGACCAAGTTTAGTTCTGACCCTGCTCGATATCTCGCTGCACAGCAGGCTCAAGGACCGGCATCTCAGGCACCCGCGCCGTCCGCACAGAAGGCACCTGTTGGTGATGCAACGACCGAGTACACCTGCCCGATGCACCCTGAAATCCGCCAAATGGGGCCAGGTGATTGCCCTATCTGCGGGATGTCACTGGAACCGCTGATTCCCGAACTTGACGAGGAGGAGAATCCTGAACTCAAGGACTTCTCAAGGCGGTTCTGGTGGTCATTGCCGTTAACGGTTGCTGTGACCTTGCTGGCCATGGCGGGACATGCACTTCCGCTGTTTCATGGAGCTAGCCAGAATTGGGTTGAACTGGCCCTCACGACCCCAGTTGTTTTGTGGGCAGGCTGGCCATTTTTTTCGCGCGGCCTCGCCTCGGTCAAACATCGCAGCCCAAACATGTGGACATTGATTGGTCTGGGCACGGGGGCTGCGTATATTTACAGCGTCGTGGCAACTGTCTTACCGAGCATATTTCCAGCGTCCTTCATGGTGGGTGGCCGGATAGGCGTTTATTACGAAGCCGCCGCGGTGATCATTTCGCTGACCTTGCTAGGGCAGCTGCTCGAATTGAAGGCACGCTTGCAGACGTCCTCGGCAATCAAGTCCCTGCTCGGCTTATCACCTAAAACCGCTCGCCGTATCGCCAAAAATGGTTCAGAGGAGGACATCCCGCTCATGCATGTTCACGAGGGCGACCATCTGCGCGTTCGTCCTGGTGAAAAGGTACCCGTTGATGGAGAGGTGTTAGAGGGCGAGAGCGCCGTCGACGAATCCATGCTAACGGGCGAGCCGGTTCCGGTGACGAAGCGAACAGGCGATTCGCTTATTGGCGCGACGATGAACACGAGTGGCTCGCTTGTCATGCGAGCCACTAAGGTTGGTTCCGGGACCATGCTTTCACAAATCGTACAGATGGTTGCGAATGCGCAACGCTCAAAAGCACCCATGCAGCGGATGGCGGACACGGTTGCTGGTTATTTCGTACTGACGGTCATCGGTATTGCCTTGCTGACATTCTTTGCATGGGGCCTGTTCGGACCCGAGCAGGGCTGGGTATTCGGCCTGATCAATGCAGTTGCGGTTCTGATCATTGCTTGCCCTTGCGCACTTGGCCTGGCGACGCCTATGTCGATCATGGTTGCCACAGGCAAAGCGGCTGGAAGCGGAGTGCTTTTCAGAGACGCAGGCGCCATCGAGAATGTTCGTAAGGTAGACACGCTGATTGTCGATAAAACTGGAACGTTGACCGAGGGCCGACCTGTTTTCGATCGGGCGGTAGGCGTCACGCCGTTTGATGCTCAGGAAGTCATCCGTTTGTCTGCCAGCTTGGATCAAGGTAGCGAGCATCCCCTAGCCCACGCCATCGTGGACCATGCGAGAAGCGAGGGTATTCAGTTGGTAAAGTCAGAGACCTTCGAGTCAGGGTCAGGGATCGGAGTCCGTGGTCTGGTGGAAGGCAAGCAGCTACAGCTAGGCAACACCGCGCTTATGGAAGATGCGGGTGTGAGCGTTGAGCCTTTGAAAGATCAGGCAGAAAAAATGCGAGAGAGCGGTACCAGCATTGTTTACCTAGCTGTTGATGGGGCACTTGCCGGCTTGCTTGCCGTATCGGACCCAATCAAACCGACTTCCAAGGAAGCTGTAGCTCGGCTCCAAGCGGAGGGCGTGCAAGTCATCATGGCCACCGGCGACGGGCTTACCACTGCCCGCGCGGTGGCTCGTGAGCTATCGATCGATGAAGTGCATGGCGAAGTGAAGCCGCAGGACAAGGAGGCGCTGGTGGTTAAGCTACAAGCCCTCGGTAAGGTGGTTGCAATGGCAGGCGACGGAATAAATGATGCGCCGGCGCTCGCCAGGGCTGATGTCGGCATAGCGATGGGCACGGGCACTGACGTCGCCATGAACAGCGCCCAAGTTACGCTAGTTAAAGGTGACCTGATGGGGATACTTCGCGCCCGTACGCTTTCGGTGGCGACAGTTCGTAATATGCGTCAGAACCTTCTGTTTGCATTTATGTACAACGGGTTGAGCATCCCAATTGCTGCAGGTCTGCTCTATCCGTTCTTTGGACTGTTGCTGTCTCCGATGATTGCTGCCCTGGCCATGAGCCTTAGCTCAGCATCGGTTGTGTTCAACGCTCTCCGGCTCCGTCAAGCGAGTGTAGTTTGAAGCCTGTCGGCTAAGGCTGCTCTTGCAGAGCGACTGATTGCCTCATTGATTGCTCCTGAATTGCCCAGTAAGCTGAAAATATATGAAGTCCACCATCCGCTCCTTCCTTATCCTGCTGCTAATGCTTGCGCTTCCGATCAACGGAATGGCGCAGTTGCTGATGCCGACAGAATTATCTGCGCATCACGTGATGCCTGATATGGAAGGAATGGAGGCCATGGCAACCAACCACACTCTGATGGTTGGCGCAGATGGCAGCGCTGAACCCGAGTGCTGTGAAAGGCATGAGCAAGGGAAGGCGACCGTCTGCAAGACGGGGCAAGAGTGCAAAACCGCAAGCCTCCTTCAGCTTGTCGCGATAAAGGCGCAGCTGATGCCTGCTGCTAAACCCGTGACCACACCCTATAACGACCAGATCCCCTCTCGCCTTTTGGACGCCGTCTGGCATCCACCCCGCGTCTGATTCCGATCAAATTCTAGGAACCGTCCGAATGTGAACATTCGGGCCGGCTACCGCGCGCCTTTGGCTCGCATGGAAGATCAGGAATCCTGTCTAAATGAAACCCCGTATCCGCTGGGCGCCTCCCTACGTGGCCGCCTTGATCATCGGCGCGCTCTCATTCCCCGAGCTCGCGTCAGCTCTAACCTTAGAACAAGCCTTGAGCTTGGCCGAGCAAGACGCGCCTTCGCTGGATGCGCAAGCCGCCAATCTCCAAGCCGCACGCAGCGCTGCAATCCCTGCCGGCGAGCTCCCTGACCCCAAACTTAGGCTTGGGCTGCAAAACGTGCCCATTGAAGGTGACTCACGCTGGCAATTGGACCAAGGGGCCATGACCATGCAAATGGTTGGGGTCATGCAAGATGTGCCAAACCGAGCGAAAAGGCGGGCACGTGTCGAGGCTGCGCAGGCTAGTGTTGCGCTCGCAGGCGTTCAGCAAACCATTGAACGTCTCAGCGTGCGCCAGGCGACCGCCGAGGCATGGATTGCCAGCTTCGCGGTCGAGCAGAAGCTGAGCCTTTTCAAACAGCTCTACAGCGAGAATCAGCTACTTTTGCGGGCTGTTCAGGCGCGCATTGCTGGCGGCGGTGGCCAAACCGCAGACAGCGTACTTCCGAAGCAAGAGGCAGCATTGCTTGCTGAACAAGAGGATGAGCTGATGCGCAACCAGGCTGTTGCGCGGGCCGACCTTCGCCGCTGGATAGGCGAGCCAGCTGACCAGCCGCTTACAGGCGACTGGCCGCGATGGCTTACCGACGTTGATCACTATCAGCACAACCTGAACCGCCATCCGGCTTTGCTCGCCTTCGACCCGATGACCCGTGAAGCTGACGCAAGGGTTCGCCAGGCCATCGCTGAGAAAACACCGGATTGGAGTTGGGGGGTCGACTACCTGCGACGTGGCCGTGAGTACGGCGACATGGTGAACCTCAGCGTCAGCTTCGACCTGCCGTTATTCACCAGCTCTCGGCAGGATCCGAAGATCGCGGCCGAGCGAGCGCGCCTCACACAGATCGAGGCGCAGCGCCAAGCGACCTTGCGCCTATACAACCAAGAGCTGGCTACTGACCTCGCTGAGTATCAGCGCCTGGACCGCGCACTCATCCGTCTCGACAAAACCTTACTACCCCTCGCTGAAGAGAAGGTCCGCCTTGCTATGGCCGATTACCGCTCCGGAAACGGTGAGCTGACCGCTGTGATCGATGCACGACGGCAGCTTGTCGAGACTCGCCTTCGTCGTATTGACGTAGCCCGCGACCGATCGCTGAGCAATGCCCGCCTGCATTTCGCCTTTGGAGATACCCGACCATGACATTTCAACTCAAGCGGCTGGCACTCGCCCTCAGTTTCCCTCTAATGATTAGCGCTACAGCGCTATTCGGTCTGTCTACCGCAGCCTTCGGGCAATCGCCTGCAGAAAAAGACAAGGAAGTGCTCTATTGGTACGACCCCATGTATCCGCAACAGAAATTCGATGAGCCAGGCAAATCCCCCTTTATGGATATGGATCTAGTCCCGCGCTATGCCGATGAAGGGGGCAACGGGGCGTCGATGAGCATCGACCCGAGCGTGACGCAGAATCTCGGCATGCGCCTGGCGACCGCAACGCGTGAGTCAATTAGCCAATCGCTCGAAGCGACAGGTGCATTAATGTTTGACGAGCGAGACGTGGCTGTCGTGCAGGCGCGCGCCGGGGGCTTCGTCGAGCGCGTTTACGACCGAGCGCCGGAAGACGTCATTGAAAAAGGCGCGCCGTTAGCCGATCTTTTGGTTCCCGAATGGGCTGCTGCACAGGAGGAGTACCTGGCGCTCAAAGGGATTGGCCAACCCCAACTGCTCGCAGCAGCCCGTCAGCGGTTGCGCCTTGCTGGCATGCCACCAGAGGTCATTGCGCAGCTGGAACGGACCGGTAAGGCGCGCCCCGTATGGACCGTAACGAGCCCGATCGGTGGCGTGTTGAACAGTCTCGATGTCCGCGAGGGCATGACCGTCCCCGCCGGCGCCTCTCTCGCACGCATCAATGGGCTGGACTCGGTTTGGCTAGAGGTTGCGGTGCCTGAAGCGCAGATCACAAATCTAGCGCCGGGGCAGTCGGTGACAGCCCGCCTCCCTGCTTTTGCGGGTGAAACGCTGGAAGGCACGATCCAGGCCGTACTATCGCAAGCCAACCTGGATAGCCGCACTGTGCGTGTCCGGGTCGAACTACCTAACCCGCAGCAGCGGCTTCGCCCCGGCATGACGGCCGAGGTGACATTGAGTCGCAACGTTGAAGGTGCCTTGGTCATCCCGTCCGAGGCGGTCATTCGCACCGGCCAGCGAGCGTTGGTGATGCTGGCTGAGAATGAAGGCCGTTACCGCCCAGTTGAGGTCCGCATCGGTCGAGAGTTCGATGACAAAACAGAGGTGCTCGACGGGCTGGAAGCCGGCCAACAGGTCGTGGCGTCCGGTCAGTTTCTCCTCGATTCAGAGGCGAGCCTACGCGGGCTGACCGCCCAGGGTTTGGAGCAGACGGAACCGCCTGTCAAACCTGCTTTGCATGAGGCTGAAGGTACGATCGTCAGCCTGGAAGATGGCATGGTTGGCCTGTCGCATGGGCCGTTCAAGACGCTGAACATGCCTGGGATGACCATGTCCTTTCCGGCTGCCGATCAATCTCTGCTGTCAGGCTTGCAAATCGACGACCGCGTCCGTGTTGGCGTGCGTGAAAGCGACGAAGGCCTGGTCATCGAGCGCATTGAGAAGCTCGGGGGCCAACAATGATTGCAGCCATAATCCGCTGGTCGGTAGCCAACCGCTTTCTGATCCTGCTGGCTACTGTGTTCGCGGTGGCTTGGGGTGTCTGGTCGGTCAAGAACACCGCTGTTGATGCACTGCCTGACCTTTCCGACGTTCAGGTCATCATTCGCACGCCATACCCAGGGCAGGCGCCCCAGATTGTCGAGAATCAGGTCACCTACCCGCTGACGACGACCATGCTGTCTGTCCCCGGCGCGAAGACAGTTCGCGGCTACTCCTTCTTCGGGGATAGCTACGTGTACGTCCTGTTCGAGGACGGCACAGACCTCTATTGGGCCCGTTCGCGGGTGCTGGAGTACCTGAGCCAGGTGCAGAGTCGGCTTCCCGCCGCCGCCAAACCCGCCTTGGGCCCTGACGCCACGGGTGTCGGTTGGATCTACCAGTATGCTCTGGTGGACCGAACGGGCAAACATGACCTCTCGCAGCTGCGCTCCTTGCAGGACTGGTTTCTGCGCTATGAGCTCAAGACACTGCCCAACGTGGCGGAAGTCGCGCCCATAGGCGGGATGGTCAAGCAGTACCAGGTCGTAATGGATCCTATACGCATGGCCAGCAGGGGCGTGACGCAACAGCAGATCGCTCAGGCTATCGATGAGGCCAACCGTGAAACCGGCGGGAGTGTTCTGGAGCTAGCAGAAACCGAGTTCATGGTCCGTGCGACCGGGTATCTGAAGACACTGAACGACTTTCGAGCCATTCCTTTGCGTCTCGACGGCGACGTGCCTGTGACGCTAGGGGACGTTGCGCATATCCAGCTCGGCCCGGAAATGCGCAGGGGTATTGCCGAGCTTGATGGCGAAGGTGAGGTAGTCGGTGGAGTCGTGATCCTGCGTAGCGGCAAGAATGCTCGGGAAACCATCGCTGCCGTTCAAACCAAGCTCGATGAGCTCAAAGCGAGCCTTCCCGAAGGCGTCGAAATCGTCACGACTTACGACCGTAGCAAGCTGATCGACAGTGCCGTTGAAAACCTCACGCACAAGCTCATCGAGGAATTCATCGTCGTTGCGTTGGTTTGCGCGATATTTCTGTGGCATCTGCGCTCGTCGCTGGTCGCCATCGTGTCGTTGCCGATCGGCATCCTGATTGCTTTCGTGATCATGCAGCGGCAAGGCATCAACGCAAACATCATGTCGTTGGGTGGCATCGCGATCGCGATCGGAGCGATGGTCGATGCGGCAATCGTCATGATCGAAAACGCCCACAAGCACATTGAGGGCTGGCACAAGCGACACCCCGGTTCCATTTTGAAAGGCCAGGAGCACTGGAAGGTCATCACTGACGCCGCCGTTGAAGTGGGGCCGGCACTGTTCTTCAGCTTGCTGATCATCACGCTGTCGTTCATTCCGGTGTTCACCTTGGAGGCACAAGAAGGCCGGCTGTTCGGCCCGCTGGCGTTCACCAAAACCTATGCAATGGCAGCGGCCGCGGGTCTGTCGGTAACACTGGTTCCGGTGCTCATGGGGTATTGGATACGGGGCAGGATTCCGGATGAACACCGCAATCCACTCAACCGTGGCCTCATCTGGATTTACAAGCCGGCCCTGGATGCGGTGCTGCGCTGGCCCAAGGCGACCCTGCTAGTGGCGGTTCTGGTCTTCCTGACTGGCTTGTGGCCGGTCTCTCGCCTCGGTGGTGAGTTCTTGCCCCCGCTGGATGAAGGCGACCTGCTTTATATGCCCACGGCGCTTCCAGGCCTCTCCGCTCAGAAGGCTTCCAAGCTGCTGCAACAGACGGACCGCCTTATCAAAACGGTTCCAGAAGTCGCTCATGTGTTCGGCAAGGCTGGCCGAGCCGATACTGCGACGGATCCGGCACCGCTGACGATGTTCGAGACCACCATCCAATTCAAGCCAAAAGATCAATGGCGTCCTGGAATGACGCCTGACAAATTAGTGGAAGAGCTGGACCGCACGGTGCAGGTGCCAGGGCTGGCAAATTTGTGGATCCCGCCCATTCGAAACCGCATCGACATGCTGGCGACAGGCATCAAGAGCCCGATAGGCGTGAAGGTCTATGGCACTGACTTGGCACAGATCGACAAAGCCACCCTAGCGGTCGAGCAGATCGCCAAAGCGGTGCCTGGGGTCAGTTCGGCGCTGGCCGAGCGACTGACCGGAGGCCGGTACATCGATGTGGATATTGATCGTGTCGCCGCCGCACGCTACGGCCTGAATATTGCGGACGTGCAACCGATCGTGGCCGGTGCCATCGGTGGTCAAACCATTGGTGAAACCGTGGAAGGGCTCGCCAGGTATCCGATCAACCTCCGCTATGGCCGCGAGTGGCGCGACTCGATAACCGATCTGCGCAACCTGCCTATCTACACGCCGCAAGGCAGTCAGATCACCTTGGGGACTGTGGCCAAGGTACAGGTGACCGACGGGCCGCCAATGCTCAAAAGCGAAAACGCGAGGCTGTCGGGTTGGGTTTACGTCGACGTCCGTGGCCGCGACATGGCGGCGGTCGTGGGCGATCTGAGGGAAAAGATCAGCGAAGGGG
>NZ_CEXBBO010000066.1:0-8969 GCF_982611455.1 Stutzerimonas sp. | reverse complement strand
CGGCAGGGGCTGAAGTCAGCCAGAAATACACAACTACTTCAGACCATCCTTAGTAGTTGTGTTGCGTGAGACAAGAATAAATCTGTCCCCTTTTTCCGGATTTCGTACAGTTAACGTTTGGTTAAGGGGCGGGCTTTAGCCCGTCCCAGTGAGCGAAGCGAACGATTTTAACCACTAGTTAGATTCCCCCGGACGTTGTGTTGGCCTATGACTCCAAGCAACCGATAGCGGTGCTAGGTCGGACTAATCTTCTGGCTTGTAAAGCGGACCGTCTTTGTCTCGATAAAAGCTATTCAGAAGAGTTATGGCAGTTTCATCGCCAAGACTTGATGCTTTTATTAGTAGAGACTCTGCCTTTTTGGGGTTTTTCGTTGTGCCTAGTCCCTTGTAATAAAGGATAGATAATTCATAGTGGATAGGCAGGCCTTGATTGAAGGCGCGAGACCAGTGCTTGAAAACCAAATCATAATCTTGGTCATATGAGTGATCCCCAAAATGTAGTAGTCCGTATTGGTAGTGCCCGATAGGCACATCCAAAGTCGCTGCTGTCTTATACAGGGAATTGGCTCTATCAAAATCCTGTTCGCCGCAACTGCCAGTCGCGTAAATGTTTCCTAGATTGATTAGTGCGCCTGGAACATTTCTACTAGATAATTCATTTAAAATTTGTATTCCAGCATCGCAGTTTCCTGACTTTATGGCTGCGTTCGCTTGTTCGAAAATTTTGTTGTCTGCAGCGAATAAGTTAGTTGCAGTCAGGCTTAGGATAAAAAATGCTTTTTGTAGGGTGCTAGATTTCATTATTTAGCTCTAACGTTTGGTTAAGGGGCTGGCTTTAGCCCGTCCCAGCGGCCGGAGCGAATGGCTTGAACCATTTGTTAGCCTTGAGACACACCGAAAAACTGCCGTGCTAATTTCGCAAGCGCTGGGAGCTGACTAAGCTCTGTGCAGATGCTTCCTTCGAACTTCCATGGCTCGGTAATTCCTAGGCTTGAAATCGTGACCTTGAAATTTGCGATGCCTCGAGAATTGCAGGTTGCCTCCAGCATAAATTCACCTTCTATGGACTCCCACTTCTCAGTGGTTTGCCAAGGCAGATCATGGCCTGCAAGGTATTCAAAAACATTGGTCAAGCCGTATGCATCGGTATACGCCCAAACTTCACGCTTAACAACTTGTGCTGAAGAGGTGAAGCAGACAGAAAAGTAGTCGCCTTGCACGTCATCAAATATGAGAGTGTTTCCAGACTCCGTAGACTGAATGGCGAGCATATCTTTCCTCTGTAGGCAAACGTTTGGTTAAGTGGCGGGCTTTAGCCCGTCCCAGTTAGCGAAGCGAACGGTTTGAGCCACTTGTTAGGCATTAAATTACGGAGCCCATGCTAATTATTGGTGCATATACCACGCCCACTAAAAAAAATAGGCAAACAATAGACGCTATTATTGACGTGTATTGCCATTTATTTGTAAATATAACTAGGGGAAGATAGCCGAAAACTGCAACCGCAAGCGAAATTGCCCACCAGTAGTGTAGGTGTGAAAAAAGTATAGTTGTAATGGTTGGCTGGGCAACACCAAAGCCATTATATATGGCTGTATATTTTTCGGCTGCACCAGAACTGAGTGTGTACAGCCACCCTCCGCATAAGAAAACAGTTAGCGTTACGAAGAATGCAAGTAATTTAAGTCTCACGTGATAAATCCTTTTATGCCTAACGCCTATGTTAAGCCGCGCCGCGAAGCGGCGGCGGCTTGAATGTATTGTTAGGCATCAACGTCGCCGCCCTGCTTCTCGCGCTGGTTAACCAACTGTTTAAGCTGTGTACTAATGGCGCGAAGCTCGTTCCGTATTTCTTGTACGGTAGTTTTGTTTGGCCCCTTAAGTGCGTCAACGATCGCTTGGCTAGCGCTTGTGCGAGTTGGCATGTTTTTGAGGTGTTCAACGCCGAGCATAAGTGAATCGCTGTTCTTCCGCAGGACACCGAGAGGGTTTCTGAATCTGTACGATACTTTGACCGTTAGCCCTGTCCCAAGCTTGCTTTCAAGGCCGGAATATTGCCCTCCGTTGAAAATATAACGTTGACCAGCGGATAGGGCAGGGAATCCATCTTTTGGAATGAATGATCCATCTTCGTGTGGCTTCTCTATTCCAAACCAGTTGATCGGTAGTGGCTCTGAGAATGTCACCTCGATTGCGCTACCTCCACCGAGGTTTTCAATCACAAGATCAATGAGGGAGGGAACATCAGGGTTGGGCTGATAATAAACCAAGAGTTGAGGCTGTGAGCCCCTGAGGACAGCCAGATAAGCAACCCATACAGCGAGGAGAGTTGCGAGTGGGCTCACTACGTACGCAATGATCTGAGCTAACAGAGACAAAATTATTCTCCAGAGTATCTATTGACGCCTAACGATTAAGCTAAGGGGCTGGCTTTAGCCAGTCCCAGTGAGCGAAGCGAACGACTTAAGCGCATGGTTAGGTTGTTGCACCATGGTTGGAAGGATAGCAATCAACATACTTGACGCTCTCTACGCCACAGCTTGCGTAAACCCATTTCGACCAATTTTTAACAAGCCAAGCCACGGAGACTCCACCGTTCTCATGTTTAGCTTCGGCTGGAAAAACCAACTCCGTTTGACCCGAATGGTAGCCGGAAGAGCATATGAGTTTAAAGGCGGTCGGCGATTCGCGTTCTTCTATGATCATGAAGTCAACAACTTCTTCAAATGGGTGCTTTGCTGGAAATCGAAAAACGACACCCCTCCAGAATGAAGCATTTTCGTAGCTTATAAGCGGACGCCAATTCATGCTGAAACCTAACGTTTGGTTAAGGGGCGGGCTTTAGGTCGTCCCAGTGAGCGAAGCGAACGGATTGAACCACTAGTTAGAGATTGTGCGCATATAGGAATTTTCTTTGGTGGTGAGCTGCTAACAAGTTGGTGAATAGTAGGAAGAGTGGCGCTCCACCAAACACAACAAATAAAAGGAATAAATCAGATATTGCCCCAGGCAGTTCAGATAATTTGAAACTATATGGTTTCGATGATTGTGGTAGGGAGAAAAAAATTGCCAGTTGAATTAAGACAATACTAGACCCGGCAATATTGCCTAATGTCACCCATTTCGGATGTCTGCGGGCTAAAGGTGGGTAGAAAAAATATACCCACCATAGAGCATGCCAGCCCCACCAGCCAAGGACGATAACAGTTGAGGCTAAAAGAATGATTGCCAGGCCTTTAAGAAATTCAAAGATGGATTCGGCGGCCGCTAAGCTCCCGATAGCTGCGGGTAGATGAGCTACGGCAGGCAGAGTGACAATTGTCCAGCCCAGCAAACAAGGAATTGACAGGATCGCAAAAAGTGTCTGTAGCCAGCGTATTGCCCTCATGTCTTCCCTCTAACGTTTGGTTAAATGGGGCTGGCTTTAGCCTGTCCCAGCGAACGAAGTGAGCGGCTTGAACCGCTTGTTAGGCAGCGGAGCAAAGCGGGCCTCGCTGGCCGATACCGCACAGTGGCCGAACAGCTACGAGCGTTCAAGCTGCTACGTGATGACTGATTCACACCGCTGCATGCCTCTGGTCGCCAACCTCGAAGATAGGGCGAGCATGGGCAACGGGCTAGTTGGCAACGCGATGGTTGAGTATTGAAAGTGAAACAGGCGGCGGCGATACGAACTTCCATGTATGTACGAGCCTTAAAAAGAAATGACGCCTAACGTTTGGTTAAGGGGCGGGCTTTAGCCCGTCCCAGTGAGCGGAGCACGATTTGAACCGTTTGTTAGGCAATTACTAGGAGTTAATTACAATTGTGGATGCAAACATATCGCCAAGTCTTTTTCTGGAGCTGGAAAATATAAAGATAGAGTCCAGTATGCTGACGAATGGAATTGGTATGTTGCGTAAAAAGGATTGAAATATGTTGCAGTTGATATAGCTAAGTTCGCTAACTACAGATATTTTAAAGATTCGTTTTCCAATGCTTTGGCCGTTGGGGAGTGCGTCTGAAAGTAAAAGATACCCGCCGCTAATGGCGAAGGTTAATAATGCTACAATGTTATTTGGTGGTGTGAGAAAATTTGCGATGTGTATTATGGAATATAGTAGAAATGTAGTAATGGCCAAATCGATAATCTTCGCGAAAAGCCGCTTGAAGGGACTGGCCAGATTTTTCGGCTTTTGATATTCGTCGGCGCTGTTTGTTGTGTTCATCCATGTTCTCCAGGTATTAAGGGTTTAACGTTTGGTTAAGCGCTGGCTTTAGCCAGTCCCAGTGAGCGAAGTGAGCGGCTTGAACCGCTTGTTAGGCAGCGGAGCAAACTGGGCTTCGCCGATGGATACCACACATTGGCCGAACCGATTCGGGCGTTCAAAGCCTGCATGTGACGGCGGGTTCACACGGGTATATAGCCATTGGTCGCCAGCCGGGGCAATGGGTATGAGAGAAGCTGGGCGAACGAGGCAACGTGCGAGTTGGCAACGCGGCTGCGGCGAATTGATATATGAAGGTGCGACTGCGAGACGAACTTCCATGTTGTACAAGCCTTAAAAAAGGAATGACGCCTAACGTTTGGTTAAGGGGCGGGCTTTAGCCCGGCCCAGTGAGCAAAGCGAACGATTTGAAACACTTGTTAGGCTCCTGTAGTGATACAGAAGAGCAGTTCACTGCTAGGCGTTTCGGGGTTCGACTGGTGTAAATCGTAGGATTCTTGGATAGTCCGCTTTAGCCAAGCGTATTCTGAAGATGTAGTAATTGCGTACCCGACTGCTGTGCCCTGATGCAAAGCTGAATGCCCGATGTGACCATCTGGGCGACGCACCCAGCCCTCCCAGCCTAATACTGGAATTTTAAGTTGCTCCATTAGTTCAATTGCTTCGAGAGCCTGTAGCAAGGGAAGAACGAGCTCCCTCGTTGACGCTGAATACTGTTGAAGATTCTCAATGCTCATGTTGTGGCCTAACTATAATTAGACACCAAGTGGTGTATAAGACGTTGGATGGGCTTGGTGTATAACATTCCTTGTCATTGGAACTCTCCTTGTCTAGGCTGGGCGCTTCCGAGGGACGATGAATGTATAAGGGAGTTATACACCATGGATGGAAAGCCGCGATTGCTGGATCAGGTGCGGGAGCAGATCAGGCTCAAACACTACTCGATCCGAACTGAATGTGTCTATTGCGAGTGGGTTAAACGCTACGTTCGCTTTCACCAATACCGACATCCGGTTGAAATGGGCGCGCCGGAAGTGGAAGCCTTTCTTTCTGACCTTGCGGTTCGCCGTGATGTATCGGCTTCGACGCAGAATCAGGCGCTAGCCGCATTGCTATTTCTCTATAAAGTTCTTAAGCAGGATCAACCTTGGTTGGGTGAGGTGGTGCGTGCAAAAAAGCCAGCTCGGTTACCGATTGTGCTCTCGATGGGAGGTACATCAGTGAACGAGCCCCCTGAAACACAGGACACCGTTTCCCCCTTACCATAAGGGATAGGCAAACGACTGTGTTTATGACTACCAGCAAAGACAAGACTATCGAAGTGCTCGGCCAAGAGCGGCGTCGCCGCTGGAACGTCGAGGAGAAACTGGCCATGGTGCGCGAGAGCCTGGAACCCAGGCAAAGCGTCTCGGTGGTGGCCCGGCGCAACGGCATCAATCCAAACCAACTATTCCATTGGCGCAAGCTCTATCAAGACGGCAGCCGCTCGGCGGTCAGTGCCGGTGAAGCGGTGGTGTCGGCTTCCGAGTTAGCTGATGCCCTTAAGCAGATCCGCGAACTGCAACGGATGCTGGGCAAGAAGACCATGGAGGCCGAGATCCTCAAGGAAGCGGTGGAGATCGCCCGTCGCGAAAATGGATTGCGCACTCACCCTTGTTGCCGGGGGACGACCAGTGAAAGCAGTCAGTGAAAGTCTCGGTGTAGCGCGTTCGCAATTAACGGCTCGATTAAAACAGCCCGCTCCGGGGACGCAGCCGCGTCGTCGCCGGACGCTCAACGATGCAGCTCTGGTCGAGCAGATCAAGCAGGCCGTCGGCAAGCTGCCCAGCTATGGCTATCGTCGGGTCTGGGGCCTGTTGCGCCGGTAGCATGAACTTGAAATACCGCTCACCTCGGGAGTTCAGGCGCTTGGCTGAGGCATCAACTTGACGGGGCGAGGATGTCCGGTTTGATAGGGGCAAGTCCAGGTGCCAAGCCCCATGTTTATCCGTTTTTTTGTCACGGGATGGATGTAGTTGAAATTCCATAGCCGTTAGCCATTGATTCTCGCTCGCAGCTTAGGCCGTTGCCGTCAGTCAGCGTGTAGTCCTTTTTCCTTAGGCTTGGCAGCTTTCACTTTAAGGTCTGAAAGCCGCGTGGCTTGGGCACCCATGTGTATTCCAAATACATACCAGCTGAACGTTTGGAATACCACCTGGATACATGAACGTATAAATGCTGACGGACGCCCGTGGATGTCGGTGGCGCTGAAAGCCCCGTATTTACTGGATTTAAGGCACAAAAAAGGACGTCCGTGGACGCCCTTAGATGTGTATTTGGTGGAGCCGGGGGGATCCAAAATATATGCATAACCTATTGTTCTTAAATACTTTTTTGAAAGATCTATTGTTAGATGCCCCCATAAGTGCCCCGTGCACGTATTTCCGATGAGCGGCCTTTAGAAGGAGTTGAACTGGCGTCCTGAACTCTCGTTTCGCGACAGGGCGATGCCGGTCGACCACCGAGGAGGATTCAGTAGAATCAGTCGCCTACAGCATAACCCCGGTTACCTGGGCGGGAGGGTTCGATGCCCAGCTTAGCAGCAGGTGTTGGCTAGATGTCAGGTCCGGTAGTTGGGGTTTTTCCGCGGTAGCGCACCATGGGCTCATCTAGGACGATTTGAGCTGAGGTGCGGTATGAGACACTCGATGGTTACCTGTCACAACTGTGGCAAAGCGATGGTTCCGAGGGCGTCATATAGCCGTGGTTTCTGGGGTTATTCGCCTTCGTCCAATCATTGCCCCTTTTGCCTGAGTGAGAACTGGCACGGCGGAAATCCAGGGCTAGGGGCTCGGCTGTTCGCTTTGGTTGGCCTGGGTCTTGGTGTTCTGGCCTGCGCGTTGGTGGGAGCTCTTCTATTTAAAGTGCAGTGGTGGCTTGGTGTCGAGGGACAGTGGCCTCTATTGACGCTGGGCACATGTGCTGTGTCAGTTAGCGCGGGATACCATTTTTACAACTGGTTTGTTGATTGCTGACCGGTGACCATGCTGTGGAAGGCAGCAATCGGCCGATTCTGTTGAAAAAGTAGGTTTAGCGGCAGCAAGGCGGTCGGATGTACCTGCTGTCGAAATGGCTGCAAGCCACTTCAAGTTGCCTTCCGGCGTTTCACTGAGCGTCCTTGCTCCGGTTTAAGGGTTAATTTGAGGGTTTCTGCTCGTAGCAGGCGTACCTATCCCGTCAGCGGTGGCCCTTGAGGCAAAAGCTTGGCCATGCGGCGCAGGTTCTGCACCATCGCAGCTAAGGTGAATTCGTCAGTGGCACCCGTTAGGCCACGCAGTCGTAAACGGTCGAGTTTCATGATCCGTTTGAGGTGGGCGAAAAGCATTTCCACCTTCTTTCGTTCGCAGCGAGAGACGAGGTATTCCGGTGTCTTGGCGATGCGTCGAGCCACGTCGCGGGAAGACTCATGGATGCTGCGGACGATCTTCCGATTCGGCGTGTTGGGGCAGCATTTCGCTTTCAACGAGCAGGTGGCGCAGTCGGTTTGGCTGGAGCGGTAAATGATGGTGTTGGCCTTGGTTACCCGCGATCTTTGCTGAGTGAAGGCACGCCATTCACTGCGTAGCGGTTTGCCGGCTGGGCAGCGATATTCATTGGCTTCCTGATTCCAGTGGAAGTCGTTACTGGAGAGGCTGTCGTCCTTGCGCTCGGTCTTGTCCCACACCGGCACATGCGGCTCGATGTCCTTTTCTTCTACCATCCAGGCCAGCATCGGGGCGGTGCCATAAGCGGTATCGCCGATAAGGCGTTCCGGCGTGAGATCGAAATGCGCTTCGACACGCTCGACCATCGTCCTGGTCGAGTCGACTTCGGCGGTACGGTGCGCCGGGGTAGCTTCCACGTCCATGATCACACCGTGCTCAGTGTCGATCAGGTAATTCGTGGAGTAGGCAAAAAAGGCCGGGCCACCTGGCGCTGCTGTCCAACGGGACTGAGGGTCTGTGAGCGAAATTTTCTTGGGAAGAGCCTCAGCCAGCGCCTCTTCATCAAGGGCTTCGAGGTACTCACGCACTGCTCGGCTGCTGAGCTTTGGGTCGTTCCAATCGACCTGATCTCCCGCCACCCCACGTTGCCGGCTGGCATCCGCCTTAATGATGCTGGCGTCGACGGCGAAACCTTCACCCTTGACTAGGCCGGCTGCCATGCAGCGCCGCAGCACCTCATTGAATAACCAGCGGAATAGATCGCTGTCACGAAAACGCCCATGGCGATTCTTCGAGAAGGTCGAGTGATTGGGTACTTCGTCTTCCAGACCCAGCCGGCAGAACCAGCGATAGGCCAGGTTCAGGTGCACCTCTTCGCACAATCGCCGCTCGGAACGAATGCCATAGCAGTAGCCGACGACCAGCATGCGCACCATCAACTCCGGGTCAATCGAGGGGCGCCCGATGGGGCTATAGAAATCCGCCAGGTAGGCACGCAGATCACTGAGATCCAGGCACTGGTCGATGCTTCGCAGGAGATGTTGGGCCGGGACGTGATCTTCCAGATTGAACGAGTAGAACAGGCGCTGCTGTCCTCCCGGTAACTGTCCCATCATGCTGTTCGCCTCCACGCCCGCTGACAAAGCAATTTTGCCAACGGCATGGGGAGGTCGCTACTTTTTCAACAGAATCGGCCAAAAGCGGACGATTGCTGGCAGGTATTCAAGCTATGTCCCCAGGCCCTGGGGAAATAGCTTGGGGTTTGAGAAAGCCTGCTTAAGGTGGTCGTACACCAATC
>NZ_CEXBBO010000065.1:0-9606 GCF_982611455.1 Stutzerimonas sp. | reverse complement strand
TTTTCAGTCGGCAGAACAGCCTCTACTGGGTCAGTTTTCGGTCAGCGGCAACAAGGTCTGCACATTCACTCTGCCGACCAAGACCAAGAAGCGTCTCAGCCGCATCGCAGAAGACTTGAAAATCAGTGAGAGCTGCGTCGTTGCCACAGCCCTAGAACAGGTCGAGAATCTGGCCGAGGAGTACCGCAAGAGGGAAAGTAAAATTGAAAATGCGCGTGCGATTGAGCGCAAGGAAGCGAAACAACACATCGATCTACTCAGGGCGAAACATCATGAGGCCATGAGACAAATTCAAAAGCTAGCCACACGGCTTTCTATATGGGAGCTCGCCCTGGACACCGAACACCCGGGCATCGTTATCGATGAGGCACGGCTAGATAGCGCGAGAAAAGAAAAGATCAAGGCTATCTCGAAAGCAATAAAACAGGCTATTTCTCAGTCGGCACTCCTCCTACCGAGAAGCTGATGCGCCCAACCGTTTCGTCATGACAGCGCCAAGTCAGCCTGACCAGGCGCTGTAAGCACAAATAAGCGCACACAACGCTATAACCGGGTACGGAACCGGGTACGAAAATCACGGAACTTACCAATATGTCATTGTTTGCTGGGCCCAAGCAGGCAACTTACCGTCTAACGTCTAAGCGAAACTGGATCGATGATTTGATCCAAGCATCATAACGAGCCCTGCCCAAGCAGGGCTTTTTGCTTTTTAAGCTTCCCACTTGGACCAGATAAAGCCGAACGGCCATGTCTGCACCGCTTGTTTGTCTGACGACTGGCACCAAATCCAGCCATCCATTGGGGAATATTCGTCCCGCTTATCGGTCGGAACATGCAGACTTGCCGAAGCCGGAGCGTGGATGAACAGCCTCACCGAACCACCGCAACAGTATCTCGACGACGCTTTTTTCGACCGGGACGCGCAGATCGTCGCGCAGGATCTGCTGGGCACCGTGATTCGGCATTGTGTCGATGGACTCTGGTTGTCGGCGCGCATCATCGAGACCGAGGCCTATTACGTCGACGAAAAGGCCAGCCATTCTTCACTGGGGTACAGCCCTTCACGACGGGCGATGTTCATGCCGGCCGGGCACCTCTACCTTTATTATTCGCGCGGTGGCGATTCGCTGAATTTCAGCGTCCAGGGTGACGGCAATGCGGTGTGCATCAAGGCCGGCTACCCCTGGGTCGACTCGCTGTCCTGCGAGGAATCCATCGAACGTATGCGTACCAACAGCCCGGCCGCAGCCGGAGGCCCGCGCCCGCTGACTCGCCTTTGCTCCGGTCAGACGCTACTGTGCAAGGCACTCGGCCTGACCGTAACGCAATGGAACGCCCAACGCATGGACCCCGCTCGGCTGCGCGTGGACGACATCGGCGCACGACCAGACATCGTCCAGACCACCCGCCTCGGCATCCCAAAGGGACGCGACGAGCACTTGCCCTATCGCTTCGTCGATGCCGGATTTGCCGCTCACTGCACACGTAATCCGCTGCGCCGCGGGCAGCTGGAAGGCGAAGACTACGTGCTGATGCGCCGCGAGCTGTTGGCGAGCTGAAAAAGCCGCTATCCAGCGCTGACCAAACGAATTCGTGTGATTTCCGATGGCGCGCCGAAACGCAGCGGCGGTCCCCAATAGCCTGTCCCACGGCTTATATAAATCTGCATTTCGCCGACGCGCTGCAGCCCCGCCACCCACGGCTGCTGCCAACGCACGAAGTGCATCCAGGGCCAGAACTGTCCGCCATGCGTGTGCCCGGACAGCTGCAGATCACAGCCCACCTCCAGCGCGGCCTTCGCCGACCGCGGCTGGTGCGCCAGCAGAATACGCGGCACATCGACTGGCGCACCCGCGAAGGCCGCTACCGGATCACTTCTATGATTGGGCCGGAACAGCTCGGCTGAATAATCCGCGATGCCTGCCAACACCAACCGAGCACCAGCGTGCTCAAGCAGCGCGTGACGATTGAGCAATACCCTCATGCCCAGCCGCTCGAATTCGGCGATCCAGCTGTCCGCACCGGAGTAATACTCATGATTGCCGGTCACCACGTAGGTGCCGTGGCGGGCGCTTAGCTGCGCCAGCGGCGCGATGTCATCGGCCAGATCGGCAACGCTGCCGTCTACGAGATCACCTGTGATGACGATCAAATCAGGCGAGAGTCCATTGACCCGCCTGACAATCGCATCGATGTAGCCCTGCTTGATCGTCGGCCCAACGTGGATGTCGCTCAACTGCACGATGCTGAATCCATCCAGCGCGGCAGGCAAATTGCGCATGGCGATGTCGCGCTCCACCACTCGAGCGGTTCGCCGTGCGTTGAGCAACCCGAACAGCATCACCACCAGCACGGCGGCGATAACGGCCTGGGCCGATCCCTGCGTAAAGTTTGCTGACTCCCAGCCCAGCAGCGATGCCAGCACGAGCACGAAGGCACGAACCAGCGAAAAAACCGCCAGGCTGGAAAAGATCCCCATGGCCAGCAACCCGGACCACGCCAGGAGCGCGTTACCCGCCCCTCGTACTAGCACGCCGTAGCGCATCAGAACGGCCGAAAGAACGAGATACAACCAAGCCAGAACGCTGCCGGACAGACCGAGCGATAAATCCGGAATCAGCGTGACGCCCACGAATACATGCAGACCAATCAGCAATACCCCAACCAATAACCGCCTGTTCATGCATGACTTCTCTTGAGAAAGGGAAACACGTGGATGCCCCGCCTGGTTAACAACGGGCTTTTAGATAGCTGATGACTTCAGGATTGATCGATCACGCTAGCCATTGCGTCGCTTGGCGTCGTGATACCCCAAGCGCCCGTGCATGATGTCACGGAGCGGTGAACGCTGCAGTGGCTACCGAGCCTGGCCGGATATGCTTGTGCCCCTTCGTAACCCGGACTCAGAGCGTTCGCTAGCGCACCCACTCAGACGCATGGGTACGCTTAGTACGGAATCCAGTCGCCGATGGTTCCGCCTGGGAACGCACCCAACGCGACGCGTGCTTATTGTCCCAAGGACGAACTCGTTGTTCGACAGCCGTAATCTCCGGCCGCTGACAGGATAAGCACCCGCTGCATCGCAACCCGAGCGCATCCCCAATAAACAACCGGACCGTTACATCACACCCGGATCAGGCATCGGGTCAGGCAGCGGCGGCTCTTTTTCAAGCTGTTCGAGTACCTCATTGGGCAGGGTGTCGCCGTCGTCCAGTTCGGTGTCGCTCTCGGCGTCGTCTAGATCGTTCAGGGGCGATTCATCGGCCAGCCACGGATATCGCGGCGAACCGTTTGTTGGAAAGGCAATGCTGAGCATGAAGATTTCCTCGCAGGTGAGCCTGTGCTTTAGGCAGGCCCGGGCTGGCATGGTTCGGCCCGGTCGTCCCTAGGGTCTGTTGACGTTTCGTCGCGGCCGCGACGGAGCCGGTTTTAGCGCGAGACAAGGCCGCGCCCGCTCCCGGCGGGCTTGCGGCATTCACTCCATCCATGGAGATCGCACGAGTCGCGCAGTTTGGTTGTTCCAAATAAGCGACGAGAAACGCCGTATCGCGCTAAAACCGGCCCGTCCCGTCGGGTTGCGCGGCAAATATCGCCAGGCGGCGTTGCGGAACTTGGCAAGGGAACGACCATTACCGGCGTCCCGCGCCTTGCCTGGCGAAATTTGGCGCAGCAACGCGGCTCGCAGCGAAACGTTAACAGACCCTAGCGCGTCCACGCCTGCTCTCCCAGGCACTCGCTCAGATAATCGAGGAAACAGGTGATGCGCGCCGCCAACGCGGTATTGCGGTAGTACACCGCGTGAATCGGCTGCAGCACTTGCACGTTGGCGTCGGCCAGTACTTCAACCAGAGCGCCCTCGGCACGATCCTGCGCCGTCATGAAATCTGACAGACAGGCGATACCCTCGCCGGCCAGCGCCAGATGCCGCACGGTTTCTCCGCTGGACGCCCATACGCTCGGCACGATGGGCCAGGTCTCACCGAGCGGATGGCGCAACGGCCAGTGATTGAGGCTTTCCGGCTGAGTGAAACCGATCAGGCTATGCGCTGCCAGATCTTCCACCCGCTGCGGCGTGCCACGTCGCGCCAGATAATCCGGGCTGGCCACCGCACGAATCCGACTACGGCCCAACGGCCGGGCGTGCAGGGTGGAATCACGCAGCGGGCCATGGCGCAGCGCGAGGTCCGTGCGATGTTCCAGCAGATCGATGATTTGATCACTGCTGTGCAGCTCCAGCTCGATATCCGGATAGCGCTGGCGAAACCCTCCGATCAGCGGCACCAACACGTGCAGCATGAACGGCGCAGACGCATTGACTCGCAGCCGTCCAGCCGGGTGTTGCAGCCGGCGCGACATCTGCTCCTCGGCTTCTTCCACCGCGTCGAGAATCCGTTTCGCCTGGGCCAGAAAGGCCGCGCCCTCCTCGGTCAGCTCCAAACGCCGCGTCGTCCTTCGCAGCAACGTGGTCGCAAGTTTTGTTTCGAGCCGACTCAATGCACGGCTAACGCCCGAAGCGGTTTGCCCCAACTGCACCGCGGCGCTGGATATTGAGCCGGTATCAATGACCGCCGTGAAGGCCTGCAACTCGTCGAGCGTGGTTTTCATCTGTGACTCGCAGTCAATTATGTTTGGCCTGAGACCCGGTTTTTCCGCATGAGTCTGCGGTAGACACTACGCGCCATGCAATCCAACCGGAGTTTCAATCCATGCCCATCGCTCTGCTCGCGCTGACCCTCAGCGCATTCGCCATTGGCACGACGGAGTTCGTCATCGTCGGCCTCATCCCCACCATCGCCGGTGACCTCGGCGTCAGCCTGCCTTCCGCAGGGCTGCTCGTCAGCCTCTACGCACTCGGCGTCGCGGTCGGCGCTCCGCTGCTCACCGCCCTGACCGGCAAGGTGCCGCGCAAGCTGTTGCTGCTGTCGCTGATGGTCCTGTTCACCGCCGGCAACCTCCTCGCCTGGCAGGCGCCGGGTTATGAGTCATTGATTCTGGCGCGCATCGTCACCGGCCTCGCCCACGGCGTGTTCTTCTCCATCGGCTCGACCATCGCCACCAGCCTGGTTTCGAAAGAAAAGGCCGCGAGCGCCATTGCGATCATGTTCACCGGATTGACGGTTGCATTGGTCACCGGCGTCCCGCTGGGCACCTTTATCGGCCAGCAGTTTGGCTGGCGCGAGACCTTTCTCGCGGTGTCGCTGCTCGGTGTGATCGCCTTTATCGGCAGCCTGCTATTCGTGCCACGCAACATTCAGCACAGCAAGCCCGCCTCCATCGTCCAGCAACTGGCCGTACTGAAACAGCCGCGCCTGCTGTTGGTCTACGCGATGACCGCCGTCGGCTACGGCGGCACCTTTATCGCCTTCACCTTTCTTGCGCCGATCCTGCAGGAGATCAGCGGCTTCGGCGAAGGCGCGGTGAGCCTTGTGCTGTTGGTCTACGGCGTCTCCGTGGCCGTTGGCAACATCTGGGGCGGCAAACTGGCCGACCGTCGCGGGCCGATCAGCGCCTTGAAGTTGATCTTTGCACTGCTGGCCGCCGTGCTCCTCACGCTCACCTTCACCGCGGCCAACCCCTGGCTGGCACTGGCGACGGTGTTGCTCTGGGGCGCGGTGGCGTTCGGCAACGTGCCCGGTTTGCAGGTCTACGTGGTACGCCAGGCCGAGCACTACACGCCGAACGCCGTGGACGTCGCCTCGGGCCTGAACATCGCAGCCTTCAACCTTGGCATCGCCGGTGGCGCATGGCTCGGCGGACATATCGTCGCATCCATGGGTCTGATCCATACCGCCTGGATCGGCTCGCTGGTCGTACTGGTTGCCCTGGCCCTCACGTATTGGAGCGGCCGGCTGGATAGCCTGGACACGCGATCCGGCGACGTCACACACGAGTCGGCCCTCGCCGCCTCGCATTGATCAATCACATAGGAGAACTCATGAGCATTCCCGCTTTCGGCCTCGGTACCTTTCGCCTCAAGGGTCAGCAAGTCATCGATTCGGTGAAGATGGGCCTCGAGCTCGGCTATCGCCACATCGACACCGCGCAGATCTACGAGAACGAAGCTGAAGTCGGCCAGGCCATCGCCGAGAGCGATGTGCCGCGCGAAGAGCTGTTCGTGACCACCAAGGTCTGGACCAGCAACCTCGACGCTGACCGGCTGATTCCCAGCCTCGAGGAAAGCCTTAGCAAGCTGCGCCTGCAGCAGGTCGACCTCACCCTGGTGCACTGGCCCTCGCCCAACGATGAGCTGCCGGTCTCCGGCTATCTGGCCCGCCTGATGGAAGCCAAAGAGCGCGGCCTGACCCGTGCCATCGGCATCTCCAACTTCACCATCGCCCATATGCAGCAGGCCATCGACGCCATTGGCGCCGAGAACATCGCCACCAACCAGGTCGAGGTACATCCCTTCCTGCAGAACCGCAAGGTGATCGACTTCGCCCGCAGCCATGGCATCCACATCACCGCTTATATGCCGTTGGCCTACGGCAAGGTAATGCAGGATGAGGTACTGCAACGCATCGGCGAAAGCCACAACGCCAGTCCCGCGCAAGTCGCCCTCGCCTGGCTGCTGCAACAGGGCTTCGCCGTGATCCCCTCCTCCACCAAGCGCGAAAACCTCGCCGCCAATCTGGCTGCTCAGGAGCTGCGCTTGACCGATGAAGAGATGCAGCAGATCGCCACGCTGGACCGCAACGAACGCCTGGCCAACCCCGGCTTCGCGCCAAAGTGGGACTGATGGACACGCAAACAGACGCGCCACCGCGCAGGCTTCAAAAGCCCGCCGGTGGCGCGGCATAAGCATTTGATAGACGGACAAAAATCACGGAAGGAGGGTTGACAGCCACAGGCGCGACGCGAATAATGCGCGCCACTTGGCTACGTAGCTCAGTTGGTTAGAGCATAGCATTCATAATGCTGGGGTCCGGGGTTCAAGTCCCTGCGTAGCCACCAAATTCAAAAAGGGTTCAGCGAAAGCTGAACCCTTTTTTTGTGCCCGCCGTTTAGCCAACCGCACCGAGAGCGCACCATGAGAGACGACTTCGACAACATCCGCGCCGAGCGCGAAACGCCCTATCGCACCGCCGCTAATTCTTCATCCAATCAACACGCCGGGCTTTGGAAACAAATCGCCATCGGCATCGTGGTTGGGCATCTGTCGTTGGGGTTGATTGGTGCGGTAGTTTGGATGGTTGCGGCGCAGTTGCTTGTTGGGGAGTTGCAGATCGTTGCGCCGTGGGTGGAGAAGCAGGGGTAAAAAGCCGTTGCTGTGTTGCAAGGGGAACGCTTGGTCCTGAGAAAATGAACCCGTCCTTTTTTACATCCCGCTCCGCTTACGAAAGCCAATGCTGCAACGCTCTCTTTTCTATACATATGAGAAAGATTCTTATCTTTAGGTGGTGCTCACGCTTTTCTTTAAGCGTGCGGAGCCTCTACCACACGGGTCGCCGACGATCAAAGCGGCACATTCGCAATCAACCGAGGCAAAACGATTGCGTCTTAGCGATAACGGTGAAAAAATGCAGGAAAATCCAGATAACGGGAAATTACTGTGGACCGAAAACAGATTCATGCTGAGATTGATCGTTTGCTGGTTTCGCACTTTTCGAGAGATTTTTGGCTGCAGATGTCGGACGAAATGCATGCAGCGTATGGTCTAGCCCATGACGTATGCGTCCGGCAATTGAAGCTGCATCCCCCTGAGCTGGTCAGAGCTTTGCCTCAAAATCGGCATTACAAATTGAATTCGATAGTGAAGGATATTGCTCCTAGCCTAGGCGTAGAAGTTCTTGATTTGAAAGCCCGTAATAAAGGTGAGAATTATGTGGTCGTTCGTTCTGGAACACTCCAAGTAGGCAGGATCGGCGTTAACCAGGGCGCGAGGTTGCCACGGACAGCCAAGCATCGCGCACTGATCTCAGCTTTAAATGCTCGGCTGGAGGGGTACACGCACGATCTTTTCTCTCCTAATGTTGAAATGCTGCCGTCTAATACATTGGGTTTGTTGCTACTGAATATCAACCCAAAGAAAAACCTTCCACAGGACCGCATGCTTGACCTGCAGGTTGGCGTGCCCTTCAGTGACTTAAGCGGTTGGCATTATAAAAAGTCATGCGCAGCCGTACTCGCTATGTATGCCGACTCATCTGTTAGCAAGCCTGCTCCGGCTGAAGATGGAGCAATAGTTACGCTCAAAAAGAGTCTTTACAGAATTGAAGAAGAAAGTGAAAAGAGGGATTCATGAGGGTCGGGGTTTCGGATTTCATTCCTGCACGTTTAACTCAGGCTAGAGAATCTGCCTCTCTGACGCGGCTTGAATTAAGCGCTCGCCTAGGAAAATCGTCGTCTTCCGTTTCTCGCTGGGAAAAGGGAGAAAGCGCACCGGAGGCAGAAGCTCTTCAAGCAATGTCGTTGATGCTTGGGTTTCCTATAACATGGTTCACCAAACCACTCGGCGAACATGAAAAATCTCCTGTGTTTTATAGGACGCTAGCAAGCACCACCCGTGATTTGCGAACAAGGGCGGGGCTAAGAATGGAGTGGCTCCAGGAGATTTTCATTTACTTATCTACCTGGCTAGATTGGCCGGCGCTTAATTTGCCGGACGTTCAGATAACAGACCACCGAGAGCTTCGCGCTGCCGACATAGCTAAGGCCGCAGCAGAGTGCCGTCGACTCTGGGGGCTAGGCCTCGGACCTATTTCGGATCTGGCATTAGCGGCGGAAAGTGCAGGCATTGTTTGCGCTAGAACTTTTCAGGGCAACACAAAAATGGATGGGCTTTCTCAGTGGAACGAGTCAGCTCAACGCGCCTTCATTCTACTTTCTGACGATAAATGTAACTATTATCGAAGCCGGTTTGATCTCGCTCATGAAATAGGTCATATAGTTCTTCATCGAAGAATCAAAACATTTGATAACTTGCATTTAAAAGAGATTGAGCGCCAGGCAAACTACTTTGCTAGCTGTCTGCTTTTGCCGGAAGAATCTATCTCTATTGAAATATCAAGATATCCTTCTTTGGAATCATTGTTATCGATGAAGAGACGATGGAGTGTCTCTGTTGCTGCAATCATCTATCGCAGCGAAAAGCTCAATTTAATTGATGAAGAACAAGCATTGAGACTTCGAAAAAGTTATTCTGCAAGAGGGTGGGCAAAAGGAGAACCGTTGGATAACGAACAGCCCGTGGAGATTATTCGACTGTTGCCACGCGCTATGAAAACAGCATTGGAAGCTAGAGTACTGACAAAAGAACAGATTTTGCGCGATTTGGTTATCTCTCGGAAGGAGATTGAAAAAATATGCGGCTTACCTAACGATTTCTTAAGCGTAGAGTCCATTCCCGTTTCAAATGCAATCCCAACGCTAAAAGGCACCACGACAGGGACCGTAGTTAAATTCAAGCGGAGATAATTGCTGCTGCAGCATGTTAGCTATTTTCAGCACTTCCGTATAAGGGGCTAGACAGATTAGGTCAAGCCCCTACCGAGCCACAGATCCAAGAAAGGGTTCAGCAAAAGCTGAGTCCTTTTTTTGCGCTCACTGTCGAGCGTAAGCGCTCCATAAACCCCACCTTCAACTGAACTATCCGTTTCCGGATGCTGG
>NZ_CEXBBO010000064.1:0-10901 GCF_982611455.1 Stutzerimonas sp. | reverse complement strand
ATAGAGAAGCGGCTTTCCCTGGTCTTCAGGGTCATACGGTCCATGACAAGTATCTGGCCTGGTTCCTTCTGCTAGATCAACTTGAGTACCAGGACGCAGATGAAGGTAGCACTCTCAGTTGGGAAGCTACCGCCTGGGTTGGTGGCGATATCAATCGGTTCTGGTTTCGCTCGGAAGGTGAGCGAACAAATGGCGTTACTGAAGATGCCGAGATCCAGGCGCTCTTCGGGCGCGCAATAAGCCCTTGGTGGGATGTGGTAGCGGGTGTTCGCCAGGACTTTAAGCCCGCGTCTCCGCAGACGTGGGCGGCGTTCGGCCTTCAGGGGCTGGCTCTGTATGGATTCGAAGCGGAAGCCACCGCCTTTGTTGGTGAAGGTGGGCAGACAGCAGCACGCTTAGAAGGCGAATACGACATCCTTCTAACGAACAGGCTCATCCTCCAACCGACTGCCGAGTTCAATTTCTATGGCAAGGACGACCCAGCGCGCGGAGTAGGCGCTGGTCTTGCAAACACAGAGGTGGGGCTACGCCTCCGATACGAAATTGTTCGTGAGTTCGCACCGTACATCGGCGTCACCTGGAACCGGGCATACGGCAATACCGCTGATATGGCGAGAGATGAAGGCGAAGATGCAGATGAAGCGCGGCTCGTTGCCGGCATCAGGCTTTGGTTTTAAGGACTTTCAATGAAACGAATAATTATTAGCTTCGTTACCTTCTGCGCACTAGGCCTGTTGATATTGGCCGGTGTTGTTTTTACAGGACTGATTAATGTTGCCGCGGATGATCCTCATACGGAAGCCGTATACGCTTTCCTGGAAACTGCTCGCAATCGCTCGATTGTGGTTCGCTCCGAAGACATAGCCGTGCCAGCCCTTGACGATGAAGGCCAAATCAGCGCCGGGGCGGGGAACTACAACTCGATGTGTGTGGGTTGTCATTTGGCGCCAGGCATGGCTGAGACCGAGTTAAGCAAAGGCCTTTATCCTGCTCCACCCAACTTGGCTGAAGCAGGGCTATACGATGACCCAGCAAAGACGTTTTGGGTCATCAAGCATGGCATCAAGGCCACTGGTATGCCTGCGTGGGGTAAAAGCATGGCTGACCCGTACATATGGGGGATGGTGGCTTTCCTGCAGAAGCTTCCTGAGCTAGATGAAGGAGCGTATCGAGCACTCGTTGCGTCTAGCGGTGGTCACCAGCATGGTGGTGGGGAGACTCCAGCTGGGCACGGTGATCAACATGGCGAGATGGCCAGGGACGATCATCATCAGGACAACAGTGGCGGCTCGGATCACCAACGCTCTAGCAGCTCAGGTGGAGCAGCCGGCCAATCAGGCTCCGGTCATCATGGTGATAACGAAAGCGATGACCATCACGCTTCCGACGAGCCCCAGGCGGTAGAGCACAGCAATGGCAGTGACAGTGCCGATGCCGATGCCGATGCCGATGCGGAAGGCAAATCCCCTTCAAAAAACCATGTGCACGCAGACGGGAAGCAACACGAGCACTAACATGCGGTATATGTGTGCCTATGCTTTTCTGATCAGGCTCTTAGAAAGGCGCCTCAGCACAAGCATAGGGGTTGGCCCTAGGCCATCCTAGTCGACGCAACGGTACCGGAGGGCTCTGCGATTGCTTCCTAAAACGCTAGACCGCAGGGCTAGTAACTCACGTAGTTAAGCGGCTTTCGCTCCGGCCGTTCCCCAGTAAGGGCTCCCAGTCGTGGCGACAGGGAGCTTGCCATACCCCACTAATCATCTAGAACAGGCTAGCGAAGCCGGCCAGGCAATCTATTGGCTTGTCGCCCCCCAACTGCGCCCGCATAGATCCCCGGTGCGGTTGAACGAACCTTACAGAATTGTAATGGAGTTGGTCGAAACGGGTTAGATAGGAGCCTGTCGTATTTTTTGTGCCTGCTTAATACGCTTATGGGTGTATTCGGCTAGTAGGCACCGGCGACATACAACTTTCGAAACCTGGAGAACACAATGACAAACTCAATGTTCGCTTCCTGTATCCAAGCTTGTTCGAACTGTGCCCTAGTATGCGAAACGTGCGCCTCTGCTTGCCTGCGTGAGGATGACGTAAAAATGATGGCTCGCTGCATCGAGCTTGACCGCGATTGCGCGGATATTTGTAGGTTGGCCGCCACACTGATGAGTCGAGAAAGTGAGTACGCTAAAGAATTTTGTGCCCTTTGCGCCAAGATCTGCCGTGCATGCGGAGAGGAATGCGCGAAACATCAAGTGGATCACTGCCAAGAGTGTGCCAAAGCGTGCATGAAGTGCGCTGAAGAATGCGAGCGCATGGCTGCGTAACATTCGCGACTTGCTGCTCTGGCAAAGCTCATTATCTCGTTGCCAGAGCAGCTTCGCCGGATTGACCATTATATCCCAGCATGTGCAGTTGAAGCTAAGTCAACTGACTTGCTAGCAGAAAGGGCCTAGATATCCGCTGCCCGAACTCACCCAAACCTGCACGCGGTCGCGACACCGTAACGCTTTTTCTCTTGCCGCAACGTAACCAATACTTCAGTGCTGGGGACTAGATCTATGGAGCATCAAGGGGAATATCTACGCCAAGGCGCCATGTCGTCCGATATGGGTATGGATGCGCATATGCAGATGATGGAGCGACGCTACCTTGCGACGCTGTGGTGCCACTTCGTCAATGTATTGCTCGGCTCTTGGGTGCTGAGTGCGCCCTTCATCTTCGGCTACATGAACGTAGCGCCGAGCGACTTTGATCTGCCACGTCTGGCAGCCGAGCGTGATCTGCCTGAGGTCGCCACTCGCGCGTTGCTGATGACCTGGAACGATGTCATCAGCGGCGCGTTGATCGTGTTGTTCGCCATCCTCTCGCTCAAACGGATCAGCTGGGCGCAATGGGCCAACACGATCATGGGATTGTGGTTGATGTTCGCGCCGCTGCTATTCTGGACGCCATCCCCGGCGAGCTACGGCAATGCCTTGCTGGTCGGCGGGCTGGTAATCGCCTTCTCCACACTAGTACCAATGATGCCCGGCATGAGCATGTCCGGGATGATGCAGAAGGCCGCGGTTCCACCGGGCTGGGATTACAACCCTTCGACCTGGCTGCAACGCCTGCCCATCGCGATTCTCGCGCTGCTCGGCATCTTGCTGGCACGTTATCTGGCGGCCTACCAGCTTGGCCATACCTCGAATGCTTGGGACCCGTTCTTCGGCACCCAGCCCAATGGCACGGAAACCATCATCACTTCCGACATGTCGCGCGCCTGGCCGGTGTCCGATGCCGGGATCGGTGTGATGGCCTATATGATCGAGCTCCTCATGGCGGTGATGGGCGATGCCCGGCGCTGGCGGACCATGCCGTGGATGGTCGCCGCGTTCGGCGTGGTGGTAGTGCCCCTGGGCGTCGTGAGTATCTTCTTCATCATCGCCCAGCCGATCTTCATCGGTACGTGGTGCACGCTTTGCCTGGCTCAAGCCTTGGCTATGCTGGTGATGATGCCTTACGCACTGGACGAGCTGGTGGCCATGGGACAGTTCCTCAAGGATGCGCGGCGCCGTGGCAAACCGTTTTGGAGAACTTTCTTCAAAGGCGATGCGATGGAAGGCGCCCGTGAGGACAACACGCCAGAGTTCGACGGGAACCTCTCCTCGATGACCCTCAGAAGCCTTCGCGGAGTGAACCTTCCCTGGGGGCTCGCGCTGCTGTGCATTCTAGGCGTCTGGCTGATGTCGACCCGGTTGATCTTCGGCACCGGGGGTGCCATGGCTAACAGCGACCATCTGATGGGCTCGCTGTTGATCACCGTCTCGGTGCTGGCCTTTGCAGAAGTAGCTCGCCCGCTGCGGTTTCTGAATCTTCCCATCGGCGCCTGGTTGATCGCCGCGCCCTCGTTCCTCGACGGGGCAGGATTCGCCGCCACGATCGGCAGCCTGATCGCTGGTCTGCTGGTAATAGTGCTGAGCCTTCCGAAGGGGGTGATTAACCACCGTTATGCCGGCTGGAACGCGCTGTTGCGCTAAGCCAATGCAATCCAACCAGCACAGGAGTCGAACATGACCGACCGCGCAAAAACCGCCGTGATTTGTGGCGGGACCGCAGGCGTAGGAAGAGCGACAGCTCATGCGTTCGCGCAAGCTGGCTTTCGCATCGCAGTGATCGCCCGCGGCGAAGAGGGGTTAGCCGATACCCGTGCTGAACTGGAGGAAAAGGGCACCATGACGCTGGCGATTTCAGCGGATGTGGCCGACGCCGAGGCGGTCGATAAGGCAGCCGAGCGTATCGAGGCGGAGCTGGGTCCGATCGAGATATGGGTCAACGCCGCGATGGCTACGGTGTTCGGCCCGGTCAACAAAACCAGCGCGGCGGAATACAAGCGGGTGACCGAGGTGACCTATCTCGGTTTCGTTCACGGCACGCTGGCAGCGCTGCGCTATATGGAGTCGCGCAACCGAGGCACCATCGTCCAGGTGGGCTCGGCCCTCTCCTATCGCGCGATTCCCTTGCAGTCGGCTTACTGCGCAGCCAAGTTCGCGATTCGCGGGTTCACCGACTCGCTGCGTTGCGAACTCATCCATACCAACAGCCGGGTGCGGCTGACCATGGTGCAGCTGCCGGCTCATAACACGCCGCAATTCGACTGGTCGCGCAACAAGATGCAAAAGCGTCCGCAGCCAGTCCCTCCTATCCATACGCCAGAGGTCGCCGCGCGCGCCATCCTCCGTGCAGCGACCGACGCACCTCGCGAACTTTGGCTGGGGCGCGCCTCGTTACAGGCCATTATCGGCAACATGTTCATGCCAGGTTTGCTCGATCGAATGATGGCCAAGCAGGCTTGGAGCGGGCAGATGACCGACGAGCCGGCCAATGCCGATCAACCAGACAACCTGTTCCAGCCGGTAGTTGGACTGCATCGCCTCGAAGGACGCTTCGGCGACCAGACGAAAGAAAAGGCACTGGGCCTGAGCTCCGAAACCGTGGGCAAACTGGCGGCGGGTGCCTTGGCGTTGGCAATGGTGTTTGGCGTAGCGGTAGTTGTTGCTATTGCCAGCTAGCCTGGTCGCATCAATTAGGTCAGGCAAGAGCGCCCGTTGAGCGCGGGCACGTTAATCAAAAGAACCGAGGCTCAGTGCGGCATTGATCAAACCCACATGAGAAAAGGCCTGCGGTATGTTGCCTAGATGCTGCCCGCTTCGGGTGTCGAACTCCTCAGCGAACAGGCCGTGCTCACCCTTGCGTTGCAGCAGCTGTTCGAAAAATTCCTTTGCCTCTCGAGGCCGGCCGGTTTGCACTAATGCCTCGACGAGCCAAAAGCTGCAGATGAAGAAGGCGCCTTCTCGGCCCTCTAGCCCATCCGAAATTTCAGCAGGGTAGCGCCGTAGCGCGACGCCGCCTTCGTCCAGTTGTTTACGGATCGCATCGACCGTATTGATGAAACGCTCGTCGCTGCCTTCGATGAAACCAATACGTGCTAACAGCAGAAGGCTGGCGTCAAGCCTATCGTCATCGAAGGCCCGGATGAAATGGCTGCCGTCGGCACTGACACCACGACGCAGGACTAACTGACGTAGAGCCTCGGCCTGATTGACCCAGCTTTCCTCATCTCCATCTAGGTCATGGCGGCGCTTCAGCCAAAGCGCACGCTGTAGGCCGGCCCACGCCATAACCTTGGAGTGCACATAGTGGCGCGGCGCGCTGCGCATCTCCCAAATGCTTTGGTCAGGCTCCTGCCAGTGCGCGGCAATGAAATCAGCAGCGGCGCGCATATGAGGCCAGTGCGCCCGCATCGCATCGTCACCCATGCTATCGCAGATGCTCACGCACTCCAGCAACTCGCCATAAACATCCAGCTGAAACTGGCCGTCGGCAGCGTTACCTACACGCACCGGCCGCGATCCGCGATAGCCATCAACCCCTTCGATATTACGTTCTGGCGGCGGCGCAGCTCCGTTTACATCGTATAGCACGGCCAGCGGCGTCCCATGCTGCTCAATGGTTCGCTGCATCCACTGGGCCCAACGATGTGCCTCATCTCGACAACCGAGGCCGAAGAGAGCACCAAGTGTCAGCCCCGCATCTCGGAACCAGGTATACCGATAATCCCAGTTACGCTCGCCGCCCAAGTGTTCAGGTAGGGATGTCGTTCCAGCAGCTACAACCGCCCCGCTGGGTTCGTATGTCAGCAGCTTAAGAGTGATAGCGCTACGCACGACGTCGGTCCGATAGGAGACCGGGAAGTCCAGCGCTGCACACCAGTCACGCCACGCTTTCAACGTCGCCGCAATCCGAGCTGGCACTGATTCAATCGATACAGGAACGGGTGGGGCATCTTGCTCTAAGGAAACGCTTAGACAAATTCCGGCACTCCCTCCTGCATCTACTGAGAGGACTCCCTGCCAGCCTTCACCGTCTGGATACAGTGCGCAGTCCGCTTGAAGCAATAGCTGTTGCCGCTGATAAGAATAGATTAAACCTTCGGCCGAAAGGCTTGCCTCACCGGCTACGCTTCCGAAATCTGGACGGGGCTCAAACATCAGCGTGAACTCACAACGGCCAGCTAGTCCGTCTACCTGCCAAAGCAAGCGTTGCTGATCGTCTGATCCAGGCCACTCCATACAAAGCGTGACACGGGCGGACCCGGACGCGCTGTGCACCTCGAACTCCAATACTGCAGAATCGTCCAGATAATGCGTTTTGAGGTCACCCGGTGTCGACAGCTGCAGGCGCCCACCACGATCGCGATCGAGCAGCGGCCAAATCAGCGGTGTGCCATCGAAGCACCGGGGACAGAACCATTCCACGTTGCCATCTGGGCCGACCAATGCCATGGAGCGACCATCACCGACGGCCGCCAGCGAAGCGATCATTGGATATTCTGCCTTTCCAGCTGTCAGCTGCTGATCAATTCTCATAGTTCTCTTCATGTCGGTGCGCTTACAGGCGATTCAAAGGCCAGTCTAGACTGCTGCTTCAAAGCGGCAGGCTCGCGTTGAGTTTATAAATACCTCGAAGCTGACATGAAGAGCAACCCGAGGTAAGCCTGCTTTATTAACCCTAATGATGTCGCTTTTCGAAACTCAAGATGCGCGAAAACATAAGAAACAAATTATTAGTCGACTGTGCGACTAATGAGTAGCTTTCAATTGTGATTTGCCGGACTCGATAAATCACATAGAAAATCATTTCAAGCAAGCATTCGAATAGCTCATTACAAATACAGCCCGATGCTTACAAAAATGTAATCAGGTTCCAGCGCCATTACTAAATTAATGATCTAGCAGAAAAATTCTATTCGCCTGTCCTGCTGCGGCGCTGGCACAAGGCAGTCGTACAACACTGGAATTTCGGCCCATTCGGCCGTATGACTTTGCCAGGAGAAGCGATAATGGTTTTGCGAATCTTCCCATCGCAGAGATTGGCTTTGCTGCTACTTCTGCTTACCCTCCTGCATCTCGGTGGCTGCGCCGTTTCCCCACGCCTGAAACCAAACGACCAGCCAAGCGTAGCTGGCAAAACCTTCGTCATAACCGGCGCCTCAAGTGGCTTCGGTCGCGGCGTGGCGCTCAGGCTTGCCGCTTTGCAAGGCGACGTGGTGCTGGCGGCCCGCCGAACCGAAGTGCTCGAAGAGCTGGCTACGCAGATACGCGAGGCAGGAGGGTCGGCACTCGTAGTGACCACCGATGTGAGCAAACCAGACGACATACAAGGCCTGGCCCATGCCGCCATTGAGCGCTTCGGCAGTATCGACGTGTGGATCAACAACGCAGCGGTCGGAGCACTGGGGCGCTTCGAAGACGTCCCCGTCGAGGACCATGCGCGGGTTGTGGACGTCAATCTCAAGGGCGTGATCTACGGAAGCCACGCGGCCATGCGCCAGTTCAGAACTCAGGGCTTCGGCACGCTGGTCAACGTCGGCTCGGTCGAGAGCGAGATACCGCTGGCTTACCATGCCTCCTACGCAGCGACCAAAGGAGGAGTGATGAATCTCGGGGCAGCAATCGCCGAGGAGATTCGCCTGAGCGGCAGCGAGACTATTAGTGTCGCCACTGTTATGCCCTGGGCTGTGGACACACCATTCTGGCAACACGCGGCCAACTACACTGGCGGCACCCCACGCATGGCCGCAATGGACGCCCCTGAGCAGGTGGTCGAAGCCATCGCCTGGGTCTCGCTCAACCCGCGCAAACGTTTACCGGTAGGCTGGAAAGCCCGGGGCGCAGTGATCTCGCATTCGTTGTTCCCCTCTCTCACCGAGCGTATCGCGGCGAACATCGCGCACCGCTGGCAGATCGAAAAAGCACCACCAGCCCCCCCAACAACGGGTTCGCTTTACAAGCCAATGCAATCTGGCACCGGTGTGGAAGGCGGCGTGCGTGAACGTATGGAGCGCGAAGAGGCTGCACGAGAGCAATCGAAATAACGCGGCGACGCTAGATCAACCGGGGGCGGCGGCGAGTTCTGGGATGCGCTTCAGGCGCAAGCACTTCGAACCGCGGCCGGAATGCACGCGCAAAGGGAAAGCGATTTGCAGAAAGCCACGCCGGCTGTTACCGACTGATTGAACTGCCTTCGGATGGATTACCCGTGCTGGTGAGTTCTGGAGACAAGGTATCAGCTTATGCCGGGTGCGCGGTTCGCTCGGTCGAAAAGCCAAATGCTTACAAAAATGTAATCACTAGTTCAGCTTCATGACAGGGTATATGAACTAATTTGCAGAAATAGATGCTCTGAGAGGCGGCATAAGTATGGTCCTAGCCCATCGAAACAGGCTCAGTAGCAGCGGCCGAATCTTTAATACGGAGGTCACTTCTATGAAATCGTTGATACCTTTTTACCTTGTCGGATCGCTGATGCTGTCTTCCATGGCTTGGGCTGAAGGAGGAAGTGACCGTACTCTCGAACGCGTCCAGCAACTGCGAGATAAAGCTGAAGCGGTTTTGGTTCAAGCAGAGAAAGCGCCAGTCTGCGAGCGCCAAGCGCATATGAAAGAACATATGGGAATGCTCGAAGAAATGATGAGCCAGCTCCATAAAGATCATCCAGGACCAGACGTCTCTACCGAGGAGCATTTGGCTTGGATGGAGAAGCACGACAAATTGGTAGACGATGTACTAAAACAAATGATTCGCGAACATAAGCTGATGACGGCTAATAGGGAGTGTCATCCGTAATAAATCGCTACTCTTCCAGCCATTACGATTACGGACGCTCTCTGGCTTTGCACCGCCCGACCAAGTGCCAGGTCGGGAGTAAATCCTACAGGCTGATCGACGTAATTCTGATCAGCACTGTTTTTTTCAAACTTGATAGGATCGTTGATGAGGATTAGTTTCGAAAAGGCTCTAGGCGGGCCAGAAAAAGCGCTCCTCTACACTGCCAAAAGGGCAGAGGTGCTGAGCAACAATATAGCCAATGCTGATACACCCAATTTCAAAGCCAGGGATGTGAATTTTGCCTCGGTGCTTGCCGCTCAAAACAAGCAGGCAATGAACGCTGAGTTTTCACCGGCCAAAACTAACCAGAACCATATGAATACTGGTGGCTTGGAGGTTACTCTTAGCGATGCGGCCCTACTTTACAGGGTTCCCAATCAACCATCACTTGATCAGAACACAGTCGACGTTCAGGTTGAACAAGCAAAATATGCGGAAAATTCGATTCGTTTCCAGGCTGCATTTACTCGGCTGAACGGCGCTTTCAAGGGTTTAATGATGGCCCTGAAAGGTGAGTGAGAAGGCAATCTTCCTTTGGCTCTGCGCCCCGGAAGGAACCTCTGGGCTGTGCGAGACAGGCTCTCACTCGCTTTTAAACAACAATTCCTCAATTCGATCGTGTTCTTCCCGTGTCGGTAGAGCGGTTGAATCTATATTGTCATCACTATCCGACTCGTCGTTTTTCGGCGAACCGCGTTCAGGGTGGTAACCACCAGCTGCGTCGAACGCTACCCACCCGTACCACTCTCGGATGACTTTGGAAGGACGGCCATCTTCTATTGCCACATACCAGTCGGCCAATCGGAAACGTTTACCGGCAAGCGTTGAGGTAGCCTTTTCAGCTCGAACCAACGCCAGATATTGTGGGTGCGGCAGTTCATCTACGGCGCCGGTTTCGTCAAGCAAGAACGTGAACGAGGCGTGCGACCGCTGCTCTGTGGAACCGGTTCGCTCCTCTTCCTCACCTAAGGTAAACACAGGAGCAAAACCGCCCCCCTCTGTTCGGAAGTTGGTTGTCTGGCCTTGGTAGACCCTGGCAGCGTTCCACTGCACCTTGCCAGCATAAGCGTATGCGCGCAGGTCAAACTTCATCGCACGTACCTGAGGGTCGGCGACGGTTCTACGCTCGCCAGGAACTACAAGGGACTGGGCCACGTAGTTTCCGCCAACGATTTCTTCCCACACACGCTTGGTGAGCTTTTCTCCTCGGTACGCACCGCGGCTACCAAACCCGCTGACAGGTTTGAAAAAGAGGCTGCGACGGTTGTCCCAGAGGTGCTCTGCATTGCGGTGCTCGACAGGGACCGTAAGCGGGACGTAGTGGGCCAATGCGGCTCGGGTCTGAGGATCAACGCCAATCTCTTCCAACAAGCGCGCGTTGGTTAGGTCGACCAGCCTGCGTTTGTCGGCGTATAGAGCATAGGCCTGAGGGTGTGGCGTTACCGTCACGGCATCAGCTAAATAAGCGCTCCGCAGCGCGCTGCAATTGTCGCCTTCCAAATAGAAATCGGTGAGTCGGTTGTAGACGAGATCCACAGGCTTTCCGTCGATCAAGAGGCAATCGTTGTGAAAGGCCAGATCAGCTGGGTCTGCGATTATGCAGTCGATTCCTGCTGACTCGAATAACCGCTGAAAGAGGAGAATGAACCGCCCCGGGAATTCCGAAGGCTCTTTGGTGTGAGTCACGCCGCTTGG
>NZ_CEXBBO010000063.1:0-11265 GCF_982611455.1 Stutzerimonas sp. | reverse complement strand
TTCATGGCTCCATCCTCTCAAGAGTTGGAGCCTCCGGGAAAGCCGGGGCGGTTCAGAACTTCCTTGTAGGCCTGGCGCTGTTTGTGACAGGCGGGTTTGTCATGTACACGGAGAACGACGAAGTACTCGAAGTGGTACGCGCCGTGAAGACCGACAGCAATACGGCTAGCGCCACCGCGAATGCGGCCAACGCGTGATGACAGGAGCAACTCATGAATAGACTGCACATGAAGGGCCGCATTCTTCAGCTGATCAATGCCAAAGAGGATGCCGGTATCTGGGACTGGCAGGTCACCGACGCGTTGATGAAAGAGTTTGATCTTAGCGGCGCCTATTGGCGCGGCAATACCCGCGTCACGCTGACGGACCTGTTCTCCAGCGGCATCATCGAAAGCGTTGAGGAGAAGCTCGACGACCAAGCTTACTTCGGTGCAGGCCGAGTCTTGTTCAAGTTCCGGCTCAACGACTTTGGTCGGCAACGCATGCGCGATACCGCACTGGCCTGACGGCCAGCATTACCCACTACAACCAAGGAGATACCATGTCTGAGTTCTGGGGTTTTCCAGGGGCCGACATCCTCGCCGTCGCCGTCATTATTGTGCTCAGTGGCTTTGCCCTCTACCAGGCGCGAACCTTTGTAACCAAGCTTTAAACGCGAAAACACCGCGCTGTTATGGGCCGTAGCAGCGCTCTGACTATGTAGAGGCTCAGCCTAACGTTCTTGTTTGGGTTGCCCGGCTCATAATGCGCGCGGCTCCAGCGTCCGAAGATCTCTTGATGTGATGGGCCCGCCCTGACGAGTCCATAGAGAAAGAGGGATAGTAGGGTGGAAAACGGCGTGGCCTTTTCCACGCGTTTATTCCGATTACCTTGCTTTCAGGCGTTCAGCTTCCAGTGATTTTTAGCAGGCGCACAGCCAAGCCCACCGACACAACCCCACAGCCGCCGTCTTATCCGCCTGCCCGGTAGCATCGATGTGTTCAACTTTTCGTTAGTTTGCGTAGGCCAACTTCCAAAAGCGTCCCCGCGCGGAGTGTGGGGGCGCGCATAAGCCATCACGGCGAATGAAATGAGCAGGTCCAGCAACTGTTACGCTACGCTTTTAATTGAATCTTCTTGGCGTATTTGTTCGCATGCCATCCAAATGATAGGTTTAGCATTAAATAATGGAACAACGTTACTGCTGTCATGATGACTAACCACGTCAGCGCAGAGAGTCTCGGGAGAATCCTTGATATTTCAGTAAGCCCTTGGAAGCCTAGCGCAACTGAGATTAATATCAGAACCCCAACAACTGATATGGCAAAAGTTGCTAATAAACAGCCAAGTATTATTTTATTCTTCTCTGATTGTTTTGGTGCTCTTTTATTGATTGCTACAAATTGATTGGATGTAATAATTGATGCGCCCATTAACATTGCTATGTTTGCACCGGAGCCGAAGTCAATATCGAAGCCGTGCGCAATCAAGTTAAATATTGCCATCAGTGCTGCATGAAGTAATGCAAATAAACCTACATATCTAATAATTGATACATCGTCTTTTGTTGGCATGAGAACGTCCTTGTATAGCATTAGTTAAATTAACAAGCGAGCAACAGCGCAGGTTTTGTAAGTCTAGTTGCGGAACGACCGATTCGGGTGCATTGCCGATCCTGGCATGCCGCAATCAATCTCCTGTTAGCTTGAGCAGGCCGACTCCCAGAAGCAGCCAAGCCATACCGGCGAAGCACAGCCACCAAGCAATGACCATGCGGTTTTTGATGAAATGGGGCAAGCTGCGAACTTCGTTCTCCAAAAGGTCTCCGCGTTTTATATGTCCTTTGGGGAACAATGCTACAGCTGCCAAACTGCTGGTTAGAATAAAACGGGAGTAAAGACCGCTATTACCCCAAAGCATTTTCTGTCTTAGCACATATTCGCTGTTTGGGAATGTGTGGAGAATCAGGTCGAGATTTCGGTATGCCATGACAAGAATCATGAGCATGCCCGAAAAGCCAATCACGAACGGGGCCAGCATAAAAGCGAACGCCCACCAAGAGTTCCAGAAATCAATCATGGCTTCGTCTGCTCGTACAAGAATTCTCCCATCCACTCGCCACCTGCTGCGCCACCGGCACCACCAGCAACCGAAGCTCCGCCAACCACAACCAGACCGCAGACAACGCTACCCAGGCCACCCGAAGCCGACTGAATCAAGCGGTCAATGTGGTCAGCTTTTACTAAGTTTGAGTAGGCCTACTGCCAGAAATAACCACGCGAGGCTAATCCCCAATAGCCACGTCGACCAAAGCATTCGAGGTTTGAGATGCTTTGGAAATCTTTTCACTTCATCAGCCTCAAGTTCGCCACGGCGTAGATAGAAGTTAGAAAGGAGAACCGCCCCGGTTATGGCGTTCACTTGCATATAGCGCGCAACGAATCCTGAGCCAGACCATATGTTCAACTGGTTGCGGATATGGTTGCTGTGAGGGAACGCCGCTTTCATTTCATCTAAGTCGTAATAAACCATATAGACGGTAATAGCTTGTCCTATTGCTCCGATCACGAAGGGGGCCAGCATAAAAGCGAATGCCCACCAGGAATTCCAGAAAGCAGTCATGGTCTGGTTTGCTCGTACAAGAATTCGCCCATCCACTCTCCGCCTGCCTGGCCGCCTGACCCGCCTGTAACGGAAGCACCGCCGACGATTACCAAGGCGCATATAACGCCACCTATACCGCCTGATCCCAAACCAATGGCAGCGCAAATAGGCCCTGCTGCCAAACGGCTAGTAATTGACACAGCGGCACTGCCACCGCCCACCGCACCAAGGAAACTTCCCGTCTCGGTAAAACGGATCTTCCGACATGCCTGAGTTTCGCCTGCCTGACACACCTCTTTAACTTTTAGGGCTGAGGCCGTACCACCCAGAGCAATGCCGATATAGCTTCCATTTCTCAGGTACTTAGCTGCCTTAGCAATCTGATCCATATGAGTGGCGTAGCCGGGGATCTGGCCCGGTGCGCCGCCTTTGCTCCAGTGATGCACCAGGCTGCGGGTGGAAATGCCGAGGTCTTGGCGCAACGTTGGGTAGCTGCCCAGGCCCAGCTGCTTGCCGAGGAAGGTTGCTTTGAGTTGGTTGTCGAGTTGGCGGTAGAGCTGCTGGCGGGAGGTGAAGAACTGCTGACTTTGCAGATGGCCATGCGTGGCGAACTCGCGCTGATGTAGATATTCGATATCGCGCAACGTGCCGTCAATCTGCTTCAAACCGTTGCCTAGCACATCGGTACCCATCCCCAGCGACTGGCTGGCGCCACCGACCATCACGGCGATCTCAGTCTGATGCTTAGCCATGAAGTCGGCTTCGCTCTCGCTCAACGGTTCCAGAGCCGCGCGCACCTTGGCGGCCGCCGCCATCAGATCGGCCTCTTCGCGCGAGCAAGCAGTTGGATTGATCAGGTTGCCCAAGACGACCATCTCGCCGGCCTTGAAGCCTTTGGCGAAAGTGGGGTTTAACGCCTTGATGCGGTTGACCAGGTGGTTGTGGGGCGCATTGGCAAACAGTCTGGCAAGCACCTGCTCGCCGGACATGCTACGCGGCACGATGTAGAAGCCGGGCGGCTGAGGCTCGGGGAGCCTGAGCATGTCGGGCGGCGGCCAATCCGAAAGCTCAGCGGTGGTTTCGAGTTTCTGTTCCCAGGCAGCGAAGGAGGCGCCGCCGTTACCTGGCTTGGGCTTCGGCAGCTCCGCCTGGCGGCCCCAGCCACGATCAGGCATCCAACTGGCGTCGCGGCTGCCGGCGCTGTCCGCCTTCCAACCGTTGTCCAAGTTCCAGCCCTGATCGAGCGGGTAGGCCGCGTCTTTAAGGTTGTCCGTTCCCATGAGAATCTCCCTGTTTTGCTGAATCGGGCCGCAGTCTATCTGTTCAAAGCGTCGGGCAATTAGCGCCTGTTCACGAAGCTTGAGCCCGAGCAGCACCAAAGGCGTGGGTTACAAAAGATTGAGGACTGGTCACAAGCGCTGCCTGAAGCTCTTCCACCAAGGCATCAACCTGATGCAGCGCCTCAGCCACCGAGGCCGCGAGCACTTCACCACCCGTTTCCTGCCCTTCAATTGCGATCTGATGAATGCGGGTGATGCCGATGAAATTAAGCGCCGTCACCAGGTTTGGCTCCAGATGGTTCATATGAGCCATCTCCCCGCCAGGGCCGAAGCCTATGCCGCCTCTGGCGGTGAGGATAACCGCATGCCGAGGCCGATCTCCCAGCATGGGCAGGTAGGGATCGTCGGGAAGTCGGCTTTCATCGATGCCAACCGTGCGGCCAAGTCGCACCACCTGATCGACCCATGCCTTAAGTGGCGCGGGCATCCCGAAGTTGTAAAGCGGCGTCCCGATGACCAACACATCGGATGTGATCAACTCATCGACCAGTTGGTCGCTTTCTGCCAGCGCCTCCTTCATCCAGGGTTCCTGACGTTCTGGCGGCGTAAAGGCCGAGGCGATCCAGTCATGGTCGAGAAAGGAGGGCGGGCTCTGGCCGATGTCCCGGTAGACGATGCTGTCCTGCACACGGCGGGACCGCCACTGGCTGACGAAGCGGTGCGTGAGGTTGCGGCTGTGGGAACCGTGCGCGTCCTTGCCGGCAAGGCCGGGGCGGGCGCTGGCGTCGAGGTGCAGAAGGTGCGTCATGGTGGGTCTCCTCTGTGACTGAGTTCATCTGTCATTCGCGGTAGAGCCAGGCTAGGACTAGGCTCTACGGGCGACAAACGATCAATTTCTCCAGGTACAGATGAGGAAAACTCAGCCATGGCGCACCGCCGGTTACCCTCGCTTTCCGCACTGCGCGCCTTCGAAGCCGCCGCCCGCCATGAGAGCGCCAAGCAGGCCGCCGAGGAGTTGTTCGTTACCGCCACGGCGATCAGCCACCAGATTCGCTCGCTGGAAGAATCGCTCGGCGTGGCGCTGTTTCTGCGAAAGCCCCGAAAGCTGGAGCTGACCGACCCAGGGCGTGAGCTGCAACAGGTGCTGGAAACGGCGTTCGACACCATCAGTACAACGGTCGAACGCCTCAGTACGGGGCCATGCCGTCAGGCGATCACCCTCAGCACCACACCGGCCATAGCGGTCCGCTGGCTGGTGCCCTGGGTCTGCATGCTGCGCGATTCGCATCCCAACATCGATCTGCGCTTCCACACCTCCCATGAGCCGGTCGCGCTGGACGGCGTCACGGCGGATATCGCCATCCGCTACGGCGATGGCCGCTGGCCGGGGCTGGTGGCAGAGAAGCTGTTCGATAACACCTTCGTACCGACCTGCAGCCCTCATCTTGGCTTGCGTGATCCGGCCGATCTGCCCAAACACTCGCTGATTCACTTCCGCGCCCAGGGTGCAGCATCCGCCCCGATTCATTGGGCTTCATGGCAGAAACTGGCCAACGTGCCGGGGTTGGACGTCAGCGCCGGGCTGGTCTTCTCCGACGAGACCCACGCCATCTCAGCCGCCATTGGCGCCCAAGGTGTGGCCCTTATGAGCCGTCAGCTGATCGAGGATGAGCTGAGGGAAGGGCGGCTGATGCAGCCGTTCGGGCCGGTGATGGAAGGGAAGCCGTTTCATCTCGTATATCCGGAGAGTCGCCGGGATGATCCGACGGTTCTGGCTGTGAGGGATTGGGTGATGGCGGTGCCGGGTGGGTTGTGTGAGGTGACGGGGTGATAGCGGCAATGTATGCGAGTCAGATCGTAGCGTGGAAAACGGCGGAGCCTTTTCCACGCGTCACTTCCAGGCTACTCGCTGAACATCTCCATACCGTCCGTCGTCGCGAATTCAAAGCCGGCAACGGCCTGTAAGGAGCACGCAAACAGCGACTAAGCCTTGCCCCATGCGGGGCATAGTCGATTTTGGCGTGCCGCCTTATGCGCGCTTCAAGACCTTCATACGTTCATACCTTCAGGACCTAACCATCAAGACAACGGCCGCTACTGCCGATACCCCAAAGAGCGGCGACGGAACGCCTTGCAGACCAACCAGCCGACTGCAAGACAGAACCGCCCCATCTCAAGCGGGCAGCACTGCAACTAAGGAACTCCTCAGACGCTTTAATTCTGGAGTCACCCTCAATGAGCCCCGCACGACACTCAAATACAAGACCGATTCAACTGCTGATGGCGATCCTGGCCGTCACGCTGGCCGCACTGCTCTATGCCTTTTATGCCATGAAGCACGCTTCGACCGACCTGCGTGACATCAGCGAATTACGTTACAACTCCTATTTACTGGCCGATGAGCTCAGACAAAGCTCGGATGATCTGACCCGGCTAGGCCGCACCTACGTGGTAACAGCTGATCCGGAATATGAACGCCAGTACATGCAGATACTTGATATCCGCAATGGCAAGGCCCCGCGTCCCCAGGATTATCAGCGGATCTACTGGGATTTTGTAGCCGCCGGCAATGCCAAGCCGCGTCCCGATACAACCGCAATCTCGCTCGATGACCTGATGAAGCAAGCCGGCTTTAGCGATGCCGAATTTTCCAAGTTGCAACAAGCACAAGCCAATTCAAATGGCCTGGTGCAACTTGAAGTCAAAGCCATGAACGCAGTCAAAGGCCGGTTTGCCGATGCCGAGGGTAACTACACCCGTACCGGCGAGCCGGATTTGGCCATGGCCCGCGAACTGGTGCACAGCAAGGACTATCACCAGTTCAAAGGCCAGATCATGCAGCCGCTGGACGAGTTCTTTGTACTGCTCGATCAGCGCACCGCCAAAGCGGTAACCGTTGCGGATGAAGGCCTGGTCCAGGCCCAATATCTTTTCCTGGCGCTGATCTTTGCTTTGTTCGCCGAAATCGGCCTGCTGATCTACCTCAACCACCGCAAGATGCTCGGCCAACTCGGCGCCGCGCCCGCTGAGGTGGACCGGGTGGTCAATGAGCTGGCTGCAGGCAACCTGGCCGTGCAAATACCGCAAGCATCCGCAGACAGCGTGATGGGTACTTTGCATATGATGAACGACAAACTCAGGATCCTGATTGGTGCGGCCTTGCATACCAGCCAGCAACTGATGTCGGCCATCGGCGAAGTAACCGAGATGGTCGATAACACCACCGGTCGAACCAACCAGCAAAACGAGATGACCGACTTGGTGGCGACAGCCGTGCATGAGATGGGTCTTACCGTGCAAGAGATCGCCCGCAATGCCAGCAGCGCCGCCCACGCCACCCGTGACGCCCTGGAGGAGTCCCAGCAGGCCAGCCAGAACGTACATGACTCCTGTAGTCATATCGAAAGCATGGCCAGTGATATCGGCAATGCCGCGAATGCTGTCAGCCAACTGGCTGAGCAAGTTGCATCCATCGATCAAGTGCTGGCGGTGATTCGCAGTATTTCCGAGCAGACCAATCTGTTGGCCTTGAATGCCGCCATCGAGGCCGCTAGGGCGGGCGAAATGGGCCGTGGTTTCGCCGTGGTTGCCGACGAAGTTCGCACCCTGGCCGGCCGCACTCAGGGCTCGACCGATGAAATCCAGCAAATGATCGCGCGCCTCAAGAAAGGCGCCGAAGACGCCGTGACATCCATGCGCACTGGCCAGACAGCCACCGCGACCGGTGTAGAGGCCAGCCAACAGACCAGCAAATCACTGCAGACCATCGCAGCACGCATCCAAGATATCAGCGACATGAACCAGCAGGCAGCCGCCGCCACCGAAGAGCAGTCAGCGGTGACCGAAGAAATCAACCGCAACGTGCAGGGTATCTCCGACCTTGCCACCTCAACCAACAGCGATATTCAGCGCTGCCGCGCCAGTTGCCACACGCTACGCAATCTATCGGAAGACCTGGCGCACAAAATGGGGAGCTTCCGTCTCTGAGCGATGAGCACTGCAAAGAACCCGGCCGCGAGCTTTAACAAGCTCGGCCGGATCACCTTGGCCTGGCGCGTCGACGAAGGGGGGCAGCATCAGGGTCTGACCTTCGAAATAATAGCCAGAGGCTGAACGGTCTTAACCTGCTGGTTTGATGATTGCGCGAACAAATTTCGATGGGATTTGTACGATGCGGTTGTCATCGCTGCGAAGTACCAATGTCTCACCAAGTGACCAAACGACGTGGATATTATTCATCACACAATCGCTGCTCAACGTCAGTTGCTCTATCGGAACTTCGCAGTAACTCGGCTCCAGTAGTATCGCTTCTGCTAGAAAGTTACCTAAGCCTAGCGCCTGTACTGCTTTGTCAGGCAACGTAGTTAGTAGGCCGCTGTAGCCTGCTATGACCATGGCGAAAAAGACAGAAAAATGCAGTGCAGGATTCCAGCCAGCGATGAAAGCGAATGAGCACATGGCTGCGATTGCTGAAACGCCCAGAACTACTGCTATGTAAACCACCCACTTCCAAGCACCAATTTGGAAGCCTTCTATAATCGGCGCAGATTGGCCAAGCGTGTATGTGACCAAAACTCCTGCCACCATGACTCCAACAACTGCGGCCCACATATAGCGGATAAAACTGAATTTAGGTAGCGCGAAGACGACCTGAATGATCAGGCCATACACGAGGGTCACGAGCACTGGAACAAGCACAACCGAAATAGCAAATAAAGGCGGCGCTATTACTAGTACTGACAGCAGGCCGAGCGCGCAACTCAAAAATGGCAGCGCGAATACAAGGCCGCCCAGCTTCAGAGCCCACCAACCGAGTTGATGGGCAAGATAAGGGCGGGAATATCGAAGTTCTTCCTTGATTATCCTGAGTTCGAGAAACTGGCCAAATATCCAAGGCCCTGGCAGAAACAGAGGCACTACAAGAAAGCCGATGATGATGAATCCGATCGCTGCCGCAGCGATTAACAAGGACGAAAATTGAAAGAGGTCAAAGCTGGGATAAAAGTGATTGCGGTAGAAATAAAAAACGAACATCCCGAAACCGAACAGTGGCGGGGCGACCTTAAGAATCATCGATATGTGTAGGCGCAGAAATTTGCTGGATGATTCCAGAGCGCGGTCGAAGAGGTCCTCGTCAGGGGTAGGTCGATCCATCCATTTTTGCTGCATCACGTCGTCCTTGAACCCGATTCGAAGGCGCCACGCTACGGGAGCGCGCAGAGCGCTGCAATATGCATCGCGCAGCGTTAGTTCTTAGCTTGGGCCAAGAGTATGGGCTTGTATTTAAGGCATCGGAACAGGAGGCTGTTCCCCGCACCAGTCGTTTGGATAAATTCCAGCCCTGACGGCTCGATGAAACTGGAGTAAGGCCAATCGGCGACGCGGGTAACCCACCCATGTTTCAGCGGATTGAGGTGAACATAGTCGATGTGATGGCGGTAATCGCGTTCGTCACGAATCAGATGTTCCCAGTAGCGGCGTTGCCAGATCCCTCGCTCACCACGGGATCGTTGCGTTGCCGTGAGTACTTCGGTTTTTGGCAGCCGCCTGGCAAACGCGAACTTTATGACCTTCCAACGCAGAGCGAAATCAGCGTCACCTTCTGGTAACGTCCAGACGCAATGCATGTGATCCGGAAGGACGACCCAGGCATCGATATGAAACGGATGGCGTTCCCTGGTGGCGCGAACCGTATCGCGTAGCAGGTTGACATGGCGGACCAGCAGATCGCTTCGGCGGTTACGCAGGTTGACCGTGAAGAAATAGGTTGCGCCCGGCACTTGGGCGCGGCGATATCGAGACATGCGGCTCATCCTTGAGCGTTGTGTTGGCAGGAGGTCCGTATCGGTGGATAAGCAAAGCGTTATCCACCCTACGCCATCTCACCCGCCCACACCGCCGACGCATCGACGTTGCGGGAGGTAGGGTGGAAAACGGCGAAGCCTTTTCCACGCGTTTCTTCCAGGCTACCTCACTAACAGGCGTGAACTGGTGATCGTGCAATTCCCTGGAATTTGCCACCTCAATCACAGATTTTTTCTCGACTTCCCCTTCGCAAAATTTTACGCGGGAGGCTTCGGATAGCATTGCCGCTACATGCCACGCGTAGGCGGTCGTATAGTGGTTTATTAGTCTGGCGTAACGTACTGTTTTCTAATGGATTAAGGATTTAAAGTGGACTGTCGCAGGATGCGTTTGTTTGCTAACAACGTGATTATTCTTTGTAGTGACGGGGCCTATAAGCTCTTGGTTAGCCCACCGAGACGAACTATGCAGATAATGTTTGGTGCGGCGTTTGTGCTGCCAGGATTAGGGGCTATATACGGGGTTAGCGCCGATATTAATTGGCTAGTTACTGGTGGGTTTCTGCTTTGTCCAATTCTGCCTTTTTTTGTGCTTTCTTTAGGTGATTCCCAAGACTATATAGAAGCTTACATCGATGAATTGGGGTTGACAGTAGTTTTCAAGGCTACTGGTCGGAGGGAGCTTGATGCGAAATATCATATTTCTGCTGGAGATATCAAGTCGGTCGTAGTGGAGGCACATATTTGGCGTAGTGCCAGGCTTGGCAGTAATGAGTGGAGGCAGTATCGGATATATACACATGAGTCTGGTGATAGGCCGGCTATGAAAATAAATACCGGTCGGCCGCTTTCGTTAATTGTCAAAGATTTCTCGCTGTTTAAGAAGGCCCCGTGGCTTAGTAATATACCGGTGTTGTTTTCCGACAGACGAGGCACGTAGCCTTGGTGGCTGAGATTTGTAAATAGAGAAATTATTCTTTTTCCGATTGACAGGTTATATGGACCCCATCTCAACCGCCCACACCGTCGACGTATCGTCGTTGCCTGAACGTAGAGTGGAAAACGGCGAAGCCTTTTCCACGCGTCATTTCCGGACTAGCTCGCTCACCGCCCCAGTCGCTGGGATAAACCCCAGCCCTGACGGCACGATGGAAGCTTGAGTAGGGCCAATCGGCGACGCGGGTAACCCATCCATGCTTCAGCGGATTTAGGTGGACATAGTCGACGTGATGGAGGTAGTCGCGCTCGTCACGAATCAGATGTTCCCAGTAGCGCCGTTGCCAAATCCCTCGCTCACCACGGGATCGTTGCGTTGCCGTCAGTACTTCGGTTTTTGGCAGCCGCCTGGCAAACGCGAACTTTATGACCTTCCAACGCAGAGCGAAATCAGCGTCACCATCCGGGAGCGTCCAGACGCAATGCATGTGATCAGGCAGGACGACCCAGGCATCGATGTGAAACGGGTGGCGTTCCCTGGTGGCTCTTACCGTCTCGCGGAGAAGGTCAATGTGACGGACAAGCAGATCGCTTCGACGGTTACGCAGTAAGCGCTCCATAAACCCCGTCCTGGCGGACGGGTTTGTTTTCAGGAAGCAGAG
>NZ_CEXBBO010000062.1:0-12343 GCF_982611455.1 Stutzerimonas sp. | reverse complement strand
TGGAATCCGGGTATTTTGCCAAAATCTGGAAGTCTTCTTCAGAGTTTCCCTTGTTGTTTTTCGAGCATTAACCCAAATACAGAAAGCAGGCGCAGCGGGGAGTTCCTAATCAGGATAGTAGCTAACCGTTCCTCGTTCACCCCAAAGTACCGGCAGTACACCAGTCAATCGGCGCGGATCGCCGCTGCTCCAGAAGCGCGTCATCGCTCCGCCATTACCGAGTTGATTGCGCGCCGCGAGTACCGCTTCGAGCTGTCGTGCCACCGCCGCTCCGGTATCCACCAGCGTGACCGTCGTCGGCAGCATCTCAACTAATAGTGGCTTGATGAACGGATAGTGCGTGCATCCGAGAATCAGCGTGTCGCAGCCCTGCTCGATCAAAGGATGGACGTAACTTACAAGCAGCGCGCGCGTCGCTGGCGCGTCGAGCTCACCGGCTTCGATGCATTCGACCAGACCGGGACAAGGCTGGGTGATGACACGTACGTCGCTGGCAAAACGATCCAGTAGCGCCGCGAATTTGGCGCTCTTCAACGTGCCGGTAGTCGCCAGAACACCCACCACGCCGCTGCGAGTCGCCTGGGCAGCCGGCTTTACCGCAGGCTCCATGCCGACCAGCGGAAGCTGCGGGTACAACTCGCGTAACTCGGCAACGCCAGCCGCGGTCGCCGTATTGCAAGCCAGCACCAGCGCCTTGGCGCCCTGCTTCAGCAAAAAGGCGGCGATCGATCGGCAACGCTGACGGATGAACTCGGGACTTTTTTCGCCATAGGGTACATGGCCGCTGTCGGCCAGATACAACAACGACTCTTGCGGCAAGCGTGCGCGGATCTCTCGCAGAACCGACAGCCCACCCACCCCGGAATCGAAGACGCCGATCGGCGCGTCGTCAGCCATGACTGCTGCCACAGACCGCACAGGCTGGGTCCCGCTTGACCTTAAGCTCACGGAATCGACTGGATAGCGCATCCACCAGCAGCAACCTCCCCACCAGCGGTTCACCGAAGCCGGCCAATAGTTTCAATGCTTCAAGGGCTTGCAGGCTTCCTACCATTCCAACAACGGGCCCCAGCACGCCGGCCTCGCTGCAAGTCAGCTCTGCTTCGCTGCCATGGCCATAGAGGCAGTGGTAGCAAGGGCTGGCCTCCAAACGTGAATCGAATACTGACAGTTGTCCTTCGAGACGGATCGCAGCACCGCTCACCAGCGGCGTCTTCGCGGCCACGCAAGCCGCGTTCACCGCTTCGCGCACAGCGAAGTTGTCCGTGCAGTCGAGCACCAGATCCACCGCAGCGACGGCGTCCCCGAGGGAGTCGGCGTCCATTGCAGTGCGATGGGGCACAAGCTTTACCAGGGGATTAAGGGCAGACAGCCGAGCAATGGCCGAGTCCACCTTAGCCATGCCTATTGAAGGGGTGTCATGGGCGATCTGGCGCTGCAGGTTGGTCAGGTCGAGGCTGTCGAAATCGGCCAAGTGCAGCTCACCGACGCCGGCTGCAGCCAGGTACAGCGCCACCGGAGAGCCCAGCCCACCAAGCCCGACGATCAGCACGCGGCTCTGCTTGAGCTTCAGCTGGCCGTCGATATCGACCTGTTTCAGCAATATCTGCCGACTGTAACGCAGCAGTTCTTCATCGCTCAGCATGCAGCTCTCCTGATAAGTGGTGGATCATGGCAGGCGCCCCAGACTTATGCGCTCATGCCCGCCGAAGTCCCTGCGGCTTTCGATATTGGCGAACCCGCCTTCGGCAAGCAGCGCCCGCACCGCTGCTCCCTGATCGTAGCCGTGTTCCAGCAACAGCCAGCCGGCACTTATCAGATGACTCGACGATGTGACGATGATCTGCCGAATGTCATCCAGCCCGTCCTCACCGGCAACCAGGGCGCTGCTCGGCTCGAAACGTACGTCGCCCTGCAGAAGATGCGGATCGCTGGCCGGTATATAAGGTGGATTGCTGACAATCAGCGCATAGCGCTGGCTTGCAAGCGCGGAAAACCAATGGCTTTCTCGAAAGGCAACATTTCCGAGCCGCAACCGCTGGGCATTGCGTGTCGCCAAGGCCACGGCTTCGACGACACGATCCACACCGGTGACCTGCCAGGTCGGTCGCTCATGGGCCAATGCCAAGGCGATTGCACCAGTACCAGTGCCAAGATCGAGCACCTGTGCCGGCGCCGCAGGGAGCAATTGCAATGCGGTTTCGACCAAGAGCTCTGTGTCCGGGCGCGGGATCAGCGTGTGCGGTGCAACCTCAAGATCAAGGCTCCAGAAGCCTTGGCGACCAAGAATGTAGGCCACCGGTTCACCACCACGGCGGCGCGCCAGATCAGCAGCGAACCGAGCCTCGCATCCGGCAGGAACTTCACGTTCGGGCCAGGTCCGCAGATAACTCGGCGCCTTGCCCAGTGCAGCCGCCAGCAGCCACTCGGCGTCGAGCTTGGCGCTAGGCGAGTCTGGCAAATCAGCAGCACGCAACAGGGATTCGATGGTGGCCATTCAGCGTTTCCGTATGGGCCTGGCGGCACGCGCGACAGTACGCGGATTAAAAACAACGAGCGTGGCAAGGCAGCGGTGCTTTGCCTACGGTCAGCGACCGAGCGCGATCAATCGCCCAATGCCGCCAGCTGGTCCGCCTGGTGCTCCTGCAGCAAGGGCTCGATCACCTGTTCCACCGCGCCGCCAATCACCTCACCGAGGGAGTACAGGGTCAGGTTGATACGATGATCGGTAACCCGCCCCTGCGGGAAGTTATAGGTACGAATCCGCTCGGAGCGGTCGCCCGAGCCGACCAGCAGCTTGCGCGTATCGGATATTTCCTTGTGCGCAGCGCTGTCCTGCACATCCTGTAGCTTGGCCGCGAGCCAGGACATGGCCCGGGCGCGGTTTTTGTGTTGTGAACGCTCTTCCTGACATTCCACCACGATGCCGCTGGGCAAGTGGGTGATGCGCACCGCCGAATCGGTCTTGTTGATGTGCTGCCCACCGGCACCGGATGCTCTGTAAGTGTCGACTCGCAGATCAGCCGGATTGATTTCGATCGCGATCTGCTCATCCGGCTCCGGCAGCACGGCGACGGTGCAGGCTGAGGTATGAATGCGACCCTGCGACTCGGTTTCCGGGACGCGCTGCACCCGGTGGGCACCGGACTCGAACTTCAACTTCGCGAATACATTGTCGCCTTCGACGCGCGAAATGACCTCTTTGTAACCGCCGTGCTCGCCGGGACTTTCGGAAAGAATCTCGACGCGCCAGCCCTGACGCTCGGCATAGCGGGAGTACATGCGAAACAGGTCGCCAGAAAAGATCGCCGCTTCGTCGCCACCAGTGCCAGCGCGGATCTCTAGGAAGACGTTGCGACCGTCTTTTGGATCCTTCGGCAGCAACATGCGCTGCAGGCGAGTTTCGATCTCTTCGAGCTTGCCGCGGGCTTCGATGACTTCTTCTTCGGCCATCTCGCGCACGTCCGGATCACTGTCCTTGAGCAGCGCCTGAGCACCTTCGAGGTCGGAATGCAGCTTGAGGAATTCGCGGTAGGTGGCGATGACCGGCTCGACCTCGGCGTATTCACGCGAATAGGCACGAAAGCGGGTCTGATCGCTAATGATCTCGGCATCACCCAGCAACGCCGTCAGCTCTTCGAAGCGGTCCTGCAGAATGTCGAGTTTGTTGAGCAGTGACGCTTTCATGGTTTGTCCGTGCTGTCTTGCAGGGCGAAGAGTTCCTCGACGACGGTCAGGGCCTCTACACGCCCTTCGGCGGAAAGTTTTTTCAGTTGCACGCTGGGTACGTGCAGCAGTTTGTTAGTCAGCCCTCGAGCCAGCTGTGCCAACGCATCCTCGGGTGTGCCGCCGTTGGCCAGCAGCCGCTGGGCCTTGAGTATTTCCTCGTCACGAATGCGCTCGGCATGCTGCCGGTAGGCCTTGAGCACATCCACCGCCGCCAATTCGCGCAGCCGCGCCATGAACTCATCGGTGCCGGCAGCCACCAGTTCCTCGGCGGCCTGGGCAGCACCTTGGCGGCTTTTGAGATTCTCCGCGACCACTTCATGCAGATCGTCGACGGTATAGAGGTAGACGTCACCCAGCTCGCCCACCTGCGCTTCTATGTCGCGGGGCACGGCGATGTCGACCATGAACATTGGCTTGTGCTTGCGCTTCTTCAGCGCCTGCTCGACAGCACCCTTACCGAGAATCGGCAATTGGCTGGCGGTGGAGCTGATGACGATGTCGCTGTTGTAAAGCTCTTGCGGAATATCGGCGAGGAGGATGGCATGGGCGCCGAACTGCTCGGCCAAGGCGCTGGCACGCTCCAGGGTGCGGTTGGCGACCACGATGCGCTTCACGCCCTGCTCATGCAGATGGCGGGCAACCAGCGTGATGGTCTCGCCAGCGCCAATCAGCAGCGCCTGGCTGCGATCGAGATTGGCGAATATCTGCTTCGCCAGGCTGACAGCGGCGAAGGCCACCGATACCGGGTTTTCACCGATGGCCGTGTCGGTCCGCACGGTCTTGGCGGTACTGAACGTAGCTTGAAACAGGCGACCCAGCAGCGGGCCGACGCTGCCAGCCTCGCGCGCGACGGCGTAGGCGGATTTCATTTGCCCGAGAATCTGCGGCTCGCCGAGCACCATCGAATCCAGCCCGGAGGCGACGCGCATCATATGCCGCACCGCCTGATCGTCGGTGTGCACATAGGCGCAGGCCTTGAGATCTTCTAGGTTCAAGCCGTGATAGTTGGCCAGCCAGGCCAGCACCATCTCGGCCTCGACCTGATCCTGCTGCAAGTACAGCTCGCTGCGGTTACAGGTCGACAGAATCGCCGCCTCACGCGTCGGCGTGACACGACACAGCTGCTGCAGCGCCTCGACCATTTGCTCAGGCGTGAACGCCACACGCTCGCGCACGTCCACCGATGCGGTCTTGTGATTAATGCCAAGCGCGATGAAAGCCATGCAGGTCGCTGATTCGAAAACGGAGCGCGCGATTCTCCTACTTCGCCTGTCCCAGAACAACAGTTGCCCGTCATTGTCTGTACCTATCGAGCCGACCGAATCGCCTCGCAAGCCGGCCCATGTGCTTGCCCGACGGCTTGTGTCATCATGCCGCGACCGCAGATAAGCCTTATATTCCTTTATGAAAAAACTCCTTGCCCTCAGCGCCGTCCTGTTTCTCGGTGGCTGCCAAAGCTTCATGCAGAGCGCCCCCGACAGCAGCCCGCCGGTCGAGGAAGCGACGCCGGAACCTGCAGCAACGAGTCCCGGCGAATATGGTTCGTTCAGCAGAGACACGCTTTACGCGCTGTTGGTGGCCGAGCTGGCGGGGCAGCGCAATCGCTTCGATATCGCCTTGGGCAGCTATGTACAACAGGCCAACGCGACCCAGGATCCCGGCGTGGCCGAACGCGGTTTTCGCATCGCTGAATACCTCGGCGCCGAGCAAGCAGCGCTTGATACGGCAATGATCTGGGCGAACAACGCACCGGAGAATCTGGATGCCCAGCGCGCCGCAGCCGTGCAGTTGGCGCGTGCCGGGCGCTACGAAGAATCCCTCGAATTCATGGAAAAGGTCCTGCAGGGGCAGGGCGATACTCACTTCGATTTCCTTGCCCTGTCGGCCGCCGAAACTGATCCGGACACACGAACGGGTCTGTTGAAGAGCTTTGATCAGCTATTGGCCAAACACCCTGATAACCCGCAACTCAAGTTCGGCAAAGCCGTGCTGTTGCAGCAGGATGGTCGCCCTGAAGAAGCGCTGGCGCTGCTCGAAGAGCAACCCGCCAGTCAGCAGGAAATCCCGTCGATCCTGCTCCAGGCTCGATTGCTGCAGGTCCTTGATCGCGGCAAGGAAGCGTTGCCGCTTCTGGAAAAAAGCCTCGACCAGCACCCAGAAGACAAGCGCCTACGATTGACTTATGCACGACTGCTGGTCGAGCAGGATCGCCTCGACGAAGCCATGGGCGAGTTCGCCACGCTGGTCCAGCAATACCCCGACGATGACGACCTGCGCTTTTCCATGGCACTGGTGTGCCTTGAAGCGCAGGCCTGGCGCGAAGCGATCGTTTACCTGGAGGAGCTGATCGACCGTGGCAGCCATGTCGACGCCGCCAACTTCAACCTCGGTCGCGCCTACCATGAGATGGGTAAGCACGAGCAGGCGCTGGCCGCCTTCGCCAAGGTCGGCCCCGGCAACGAGTACTTGCCCGCGAAATTGATGCAGGCCGAACTGCTCTTCTCCCTCGGCCGCAATCAGGAAGCCTCGCAGCTCCTGACCAACGCGCGCGATGAACAACCGGACTATGCGATCCAGCTGTACCTGATCGAGATCGAAGCGCTTTCCGGCCAGCAGCAGCTCGAAGAGGCCTGGCAACTTGCCGAGCAGGCGTTGGAGCAGTTCCCCGAAGACCTCAACCTTCTCTATACACGGGCCATGATCGCGGAGAAGCGCGGCGACCTGGCACAACTGGAGCAGGACCTGCGTTTCATCATCGAGCGTGAACCGGACAACGCCATGGCAATCAATGCGCTCGGCTACACGCTGGCCGACCGCACCGATCGCTATGAAGAAGCCCTTGCACTTATTGAGCAGGCCTACCGGCTCAATCCCGACGATGCCGCCATTCTCGACAGTCTCGGTTGGGTAAATTACCGCCTAGGCAATATCACCGAAGCCGAGACCCAGTTGCGCAAAGCACATGAGCGCTTTCCGGACCATGAAATCGCGGCCCATCTGGGCGAGGTAGTCTGGGCCTCCGGCGAACAGCGCGAAGCGCGGGCCATTTGGGATGAAGCCCTGAAACAACAGCCGGATAGCCAGATCCTCCGCGAAACCATCAAACGCCTGACAGGCTCGGAGAAACCCTGACCCATGAAGCTGATGCGCAACCTGCTGATCCCTTTTCTCGCTTTGCTGCTCGCCGGTTGCGCCGGCCTCGGCCCACAGGAGTCCGTCGAGGGTCCCGGCAATGCTGAAGACTGGACGACTCACAAGGCGCGCATCAGCGAAATCGATGGTTGGCAAATCAACGGCAAGATTGGCATTCGCGCGCCCCAGAACTCCGGCAGCGGCACCCTCTTCTGGCTGCAGCGCCAGGATTATTTCGACATTCGCCTGTCCGGCCCGCTTGGTCGCGGCGCCACCCGCTTGACCGGTCGACCGGACGCAGTGGCTCTGGAAGTGGCAGGTCAAGGGCGCTTCGAAGCGGAATCACCGGAGGCACTGGTGGAAAGCCAGCTCGGCTGGCAGTTGCCGGTCTCTAATCTGCTCTGGTGGATCCGCGGCCTCCCCGCACCGGACAGCCGCAGCCGCGTCGCGCTCAATAGCGACGGACGCCTCGCCAACCTTCAGCAGGACGGCTGGGACGTGCAGTACCTCGGCTATATCGAAGAGGACGGTTTCATGTTGCCCTCGCGCATCAAACTGGCAGGCCGAGACTTGCAGATCACCCTTGTGCTCAAGGACTGGCAACCGCGCCAGCTCGGTCGCTGATGCGCCCGCTGACCTTACCGGCCCCGGCCAAGCTCAACCTCATGCTGCATATTCTCGGCCGCCGTGCCGACGGCTATCACGAACTGCAGACGCTGTTCCAGTTCCTCGATCATGGCGATGAATTGACCTTCACGCCTCGCGCAGACAGCCAGATTCGGCTGCACACCGAACTGCCCGGGGTTGGTCATGACAACAACCTGATCGTTCGTGCGGCTCGCCTGCTGCAGAACCATAGTGGATGCGCCCAAGGCGCCGATATAGAACTGATCAAACGCCTGCCCATGGGTGGCGGCATCGGTGGCGGCAGTTCCGATGCCGCAACCACCCTACTCGGCCTCGATCATCTCTGGCGAACGCACCTGGGCGAGGATCGTTTGGCAAATATCGGGCTGTCGCTGGGCGCCGACGTGCCAGTGTTCGTGCGCGGTCGCGCGGCCTTTGCCGAAGGCATTGGCGAGCGCTTGCAACCGGTCGAATTGAGTGAACCCTGGTTCCTCGTCATCGCCCCGCAAGTCTCTGTTAGTACAGCGGAAATATTTTCAGACCCAGAGTTGACACGTAATACCCCGGCCATTACAGTTCGCAGCCTTCTTGCAGGGGGTGGTCATAACGACTGTCAGCCGGTAGTTGAAAAGCGCTATCCAGCAGTACGTAACGCTTTGAGCTTGTTGAACAATTTTGTTCCGGCAAGCATGACCGGCACTGGAGCTTGTGTGTTTGGGAGCTTTCCAAACAAGGGCGAGGCTGATAAAGTCTGCCGCCAACTTCCAGCCGACATGCCAGGTTTCGTGGCCCAGGGTCGCAACATTTCGATGTTGCACCGAAAGCTCGAACAAATGGCGCAGGAAGTGAATGCCTAGCATTCGGTTGTACGATACAGGGGCGTCGCCAAGCGGTAAGGCACCAGGTTTTGATCCTGGCATGCGTTGGTTCGAATCCAGCCGCCCCTGCCACAACCCTCAGGGTTCGTACGATCGCAGCACATTCAGATTGAATCTACAGGGGCGTCGCCAAGCGGTAAGGCACCAGGTTTTGATCCTGGCATGCGTTGGTTCGAATCCAGCCGCCCCTGCCATACACTTGAGAGCTGTTCAAAAAGCCCGGCCTTTTGAACAGCTTTTTGTTTCATCGGATCCACCCTCAGGCAGGTACTGCGCGTGTCCAAGATGATGGTCTTCACGGGGAACGCCAACCCCGATCTGGCCCGGCGTGTTGTACGTCAGCTGCATATTCCCCTCGGTGATGCCTACGTCGGAAAATTTTCCGATGGCGAAATCAGTGTCGAGATCAACGAAAACGTTCGTGGTAAGGACGTGTTCCTGATTCAGCCGACCTGCGCTCCCACCAATGACAACCTGATGGAACTGGTCGTGATGGCTGATGCCTTCCGCCGTTCCTCTGCCACGCGCATCACGGCAGTCATTCCCTACTTTGGTTACGCCCGTCAGGATCGCCGCCCGCGCTCCGCACGTGTGCCGATCAGCGCTAAAGTCGTAGCCGACATGCTCGACGTGGTGGGTGTCAACCGCGTCCTCACCGTCGACCTGCATGCCGATCAGATCCAGGGCTTCTTCGACATGCCCGTGGACAATATCTACGGCTCGCCGGTCCTGGTCGATGACATCCAGGCTCAGCGCTTCGAGAACCTGATGATCGTCTCCCCCGACATTGGCGGTGTGGTGCGTGCTCGCGCCGTGGCCAAGTCCCTGGGCGTGGATCTGGCGATCATCGATAAGCGTCGTCCGAAGGCCAACCAGTCCGAAGTGATGCACATCATTGGTGATATCGAAGGCCGGACCTGCATCCTCGTCGATGACATGGTCGATACCGCCGGCACTCTGTGCCACGCAGCAACTGCTCTGAAAGATCATGGCGCCGCCAAGGTCTATGCGTATTGCACTCACCCGATCCTGTCCGGTCGCGCCATCGAGAATATCGACGGCTCGGTACTCGACGAATTGGTGGTGACCAATACCATTCCGCTGTCTGCTGCCGCTCAATCCTGTACCCGTATTCGCCAATTGGACATCGCGCCAATGGTGGCTGAAGCGGTTCGCCGCATCAGCAATGCTGAATCGATCAGCGCGATGTTCCGCTAGGCGAAAGCCTGGCCACTCGCGCAGAACGAAAATGTGCCCCGCCGCGTGCGGGGCTTTTTGCCCAACCGCCCGATAGTGCTGGTCGCAAGCACTTCGGGTGCGTTGTTATCTTGGAGAAACACAATGACTGATTTCACTCTGAATGCCCAAGTGCGTTCCGACCTGGGGAAAGGTGCGAGCCGCCGCCTGCGTCGTAACGCCAACCTCGTCCCGGCCGTCATCTACGGTGGCGACAAAGCCCCGCAGTCCATCAGCCTGCTGCTGAAAGACGTAACCAAGCTGCTCGAAACCGAAGCCTCTTTCAGCCACGTGCTGACCCTGAACGTCGATGGCCAGAACGAGTCCGTTTTGATCAAGGCGCTGCAGCGTCATCCCGCCAAAGGCTTCGTTCTGCACGCTGACTTCGTCCGCGTTGTTGCTGGTCACAAGCTGACTGCTACCGTTCCGCTGCACTTCATCAACCAGGAATCCTCGGTTGGCGTGAAGCAGCAGGGTGGCGAAATCCTGCACAACATCAACGAAGTGGAAGTCTCCTGCCTGCCGCAGGACCTGCCGGAATTCATCGAGGTCGACATGGCCAAGGTGGAAGTTGGTCAGGTACTGCACATGACCGATCTCAAGCTGCCGAAAGGCGTTGAGCTGGTCGCCCTGGCACACGGCAGCGACCTGCCGGTCGCCAACGTTCACGCTCCACGCGTGAGCAAGGAAGACGCTCCGAAAGAAGAAGACGCTGCCGAGTAATTCACTCGCAAGCATCTGAGGAAGGGCCTCTGTCGTGACCGCCGTTAAACTGATCGTCGGCCTGGGTAATCCAGGCCCTGAATACGACCAGACCCGGCATAACGCAGGGGCCCTTTTCGTTGAGCGTCTTGCCGCCCACAAGGGCGTCAACCTCAGCGTCGATCGCAAATACTTCGGTCTGGTCGGCAGGTTTCGCCATCAGGACGAAGATGTCCGCCTGTTGATTCCTACCACCTTCATGAACCGCAGCGGTCAAGCGGTGGCGGCACTGGCCGGATTTTTCCGAATTCCCCCCGAGGCCATCCTGGTTGCCCATGATGAACTCGACATGCCCCCCGGCATCGCCAAGCTCAAACAGAGCGGCGGCCATGGCGGGCACAACGGGCTGCGCGACATCATCGCCAAGCTCGGTAATCAGAACAATTTTTACCGCCTGCGCCTGGGTATCGGCCATCCTGGGCATAGCAGCCTGGTGACCGGCTATGTGCTGGGCCGAGCGCCCCAGGCCGAGCGCGAGAAGCTCGACGCCAGCATCGATTTCACCTTCGACGTGCTGCCGGAAATCCTCGCTGGCGACTGGACTCGCGCAATGCAGCGCCTGCATAGCCAGAAGGCCTGAAGCGCGACCTCAAGACAGGCAAAAGACAAGGCAACGGCTGAGCAGGACCGCCGCAATACAGCGCATCCCGAAGCCGTTTAACGCAGTTTGGCAATGCCGGCAGCTCTTTGACTGCCAGCCAACACCGAGGCAAAGACACCATGGGATTCAATTGCGGCATCGTCGGCCTGCCCAACGTCGGCAAGTCCACCCTGTTCAACGCGCTGACCAAATCGGGTATCGCTGCGGAAAACTTTCCCTTCTGCACTATCGAGCCGAACAGCGGTATCGTGCCGATGCCTGATCCGCGCCTGCAGGCCCTCGCCGAGATCGTCAAACCGGAGCGGGTGATCCCCACCACCATGGAGTTCGTCGACATCGCCGGTCTAGTCGAAGGCGCGTCCAAGGGTGAAGGCCTCGGCAATAAATTTCTTGCCAACATCCGAGAGACCGATGCCATCGCGCACGTGGTTCGCTGCTTCGAAGATGAAAATGTCATCCATGTGTCCAACTCGGTCGACCCCAAGCGCGACATCGAAATCATCGAGCTGGAACTGATCTTTGCCGATCTCGACAGCTGCGAGAAACAACTGCAGCGCGTCACCCGCAATGCCAAGGGCGGCGACAAGGAAGCGGTTGCTCAGAAGGCGCTGTTGGAAAAACTGATCCCCCACTTCACCGAAGGCAAGCCGGCACGCACCCTGCTGAAGAAGCTGGGCGACGATGAGATTCAATTGGCGAAAGGCTTCCATCTGCTCACCAGCAAGCCGGTGATGTACATCGCAAACGTCGCCGAAGACGGTTTCGAAAACAACCCGCACCTGGATGTCGTCAATGCCATCGCCGCCGAAGAAGGCGCTGTCGTGGTGTCGGTATGCAACAAGATCGAAGCGGAAATCGCCGAGCTGGACGATGGCGAGGAGAAGGACATGTTCCTCGAATCCCTCGGCCTCGAAGAGCCCGGCCTGAACCGCGTGATCCGCGCCGGTTATGAGCTGCTCAACCTACAGACCTATTTCACCGCTGGCGTGAAGGAGGTTCGTGCCTGGACCGTCAAGATCGGCGCCACCGCCCCGCAGGCCGCTGCCGTGATCCACACTGATTTCGAGAAAGGCTTCATCCGCGCCGAAGTGGTCGCCTACAACGACTTCATCCAATACAAAGGCGAAGCCGGTGCCAAGGAAGCCGGAAAATGGCGCCTGGAAGGCAAGGAATATATCGTCAAGGATGGCGACGTGATGCACTTCCGCTTCAACGTCTGAACAGAAACTTAGACTCTCTCGGATCTTAATGGACACTAAACCCCTTGAGGAATGCCGCCTCAAGGGGTTTTTCTTATCCAGCAGCGTCCATCAAACCTCTATGCTGTTGGCGCTGATGGAAAATTGACCCACCTTGCCGATTGAAATTTGACCCAGGG
>NZ_CEXBBO010000061.1:0-12437 GCF_982611455.1 Stutzerimonas sp. | reverse complement strand
TTTCAGTCGGCAGAACAGCCTCTACTGGGTCAGTTTTCGGTCAGCGGCAACACCCTTGACCTGCTTGGCCTTGCTGTAGCTGTGGTAGTAGCCCTTGGGGCCGTTGTAAGGCTCGCCGTGGGTGTCGTGATTGACCGGAACGCCATTGGTTGTCCACTCGTAGCTGACCGTGGCCTTGTCCAGCATTTCCAGCTTGATTTCACTGGCCTCGCCCGGCTTCAGCGTGACAGTCACTTCATCGGACTTCAGGGCTGGCTGTGGCTCTGCTACCGGCTCAGCCACAGGTGCTGCCGCAACTTGTTCTTGAGGTGCCACCTGAGCAGGCGCGGGGGCTTGTACGACCGGGGCCGCCGCTGGCTGAACAGCTGCATCAGCTGCATCAGCTGCCGCTTCTTCGGCCAGGATTTCCTTCATTTCACCCATCTGGGTCAGGCCGAGTACGCGGCCAACGCCCGTTGGGTCGATGGCGTATTCAGAGGGCATCACCACGGTGACCAGCAAGGCAGCCGCAACACCCACTGCGATCACAGTGGAGCGCAGCAGTTGGCAGCTAGTCGGCAATTCGCTTTGGGTCGGAAGCTTGGTATTGAACATGCTGAGAATTCCTTACTGAGAGACGATCAGGCCGGTGAGCTGGTAACCCATCAAGAGGAAACCGGCGCTCATCATGGCGACGTTGGCGGTGTAGGCATGACGCCAGAAGCTGGCAGTGCGCCGCCAGTAGCCCATGACGATCAGGATGGCGCTCAAGGCCAGAAGCTGGCCGATTTCGACGCCAACGTTGAATGCAACAAGGTTGGCGATCAGGCCGTCTGCCGAGATCTCGTATTCCTGAATCTTGGTCGCCAGGCCGAAGCCATGCAGCAAGCCGAAGATCAGCGTGGCCGCCTTGGTATTCGGCTGGTGGCCGAACCAACGCTGGAACGCGCCCAGGTTATCCAGCGCCTTGTATACCACCGAGAAGCCGATGATGGCGTCGATCACATAGGAGCTGATGCTGATTTCCGCCAACACGCCGAACAGCAGCGTCACGGTGTGGCCCACGGCGAACAGGGTGACGTAGAGTCCCACGTCCTTCAGGCGGTAGAGAAAGAAGATCACCCCGAACAGAAACAGCAGATGGTCGTAGCCGGTGATCATGTGCTTCGCGCCCATGTAAATGAATGGCAGCAACATTACCCCGGAGCTTTCCTGGATAAAGCCCTTGTCGCCCTCGGCGACAGCGTGAGCCAGCGCGTCAGGCATGCCGAGAAACAGCAATGCCGTGAACAACAGCAACAGTAGTAACGAGCGATTCGGGCGCACGGCAGATGCGTCCATTGCGCCCATAGATAGCGAATGCATGGTTGAGTCCTAAATTGCAGTGGTCTTGGGCCGCGCAGCGGCCTATGTCAGAGCACGAATATAGGGCGTGGTGGCCGCTCGATCAGGAAGATCGGACTGGGAGGAATGGAGTAGCGAGGGACTTCTATCGGCTGCGCACGCTCTGGCTGTGTGCTGATGCTCAGCAGCGTGGTCAGGTGCGGTGTTTCGTGAAGATGGTCGGCGGCCAGCGGCGAGTGGCAGTGATCTCCGTACGCAGCGCAGGCCAGCGCCTCGTCACCATGGGTATGCGAATGGGCAGTGTCGCCACCGTCGCGAGTCTGCGGGCTCGCCCCCATAAACAGCGCAGAGGTATGCCCCGCCCACGCCATCAAGATGGCGAGGGCAAGGGCAAAAATCACCTTAGCGCTGATGGGTTTGCTGAGCATGTCGTGGTTCTTCAATGCCTAAGTAGCTAGCTGTTCTGAAGGGGCGGTGCGTTTGACCGTATCCCCCCCAGGGGGATAGCATGCGAGCGTAATTCATCGACGCACGAGACTCAAGTCATGAGCGATCACGAACACGGCCATCAGCACCAAAGTCATGGCGACATCATCAAAAGGTTAAAGCGTGCGGAGGGTCACCTGCGCAGCATCGTTACCATGATCGAAGACAGTCGGGCCTGCGTTGACATCGCTCAGCAGCTGCATGCCGTAGAGAAAGCCGTCTGCCAAGCCAAGCGTGTGCTTATCCAAGACCACATCGACCACTGCCTGGAACACACAGTCGAAGCACTTGCGATAGGCGAGCGCGCCTCACTCGAAGATTTCAAGCAAATCACCAAATATCTCTAGGCCTTTTCCCATGTCGAGCTTCGCCGAACTGCTGCAACAGGGGGCCTCGCAGGCCTGGCTGTATTTCCCCAGCGCCATCCTGCTAGGTGCCTTGCACGGTCTGGAGCCGGGGCATTCGAAAACCATGATGGCGGCGTTTATCGTGGCCATTCGTGGCACGGTGAAACAGGCCGTTTTGCTTGGTCTTGCCGCAACGCTTTCACACACAGCCGTAGTCTGGCTGGTGGCAATGGCCGGTATGTACCTGGGACAGAACCTGGATGCCGAAACCACCGAGCCATATTTCCAGCTCGCGTCTGCCGCCATCATTATCACCATCGCCCTGTGGATGCTTTGGCGCACCTGGCGGGGCGAACAGATGTGGCGTTTCGAGGAGGATGATGAGCACCACCACGGCCATCACCACCACGATGAAACCCACCGCATCGATACCGGGCTCGGGCATATTGAACTGTCGATCTTCGAAGAAGGCGTTCCACCGCGCTGGAGGCTGAAGACCTTGCGAGGCCATGTCTGGCCGGCTGCTGAAGTGAGCCTGCTGGCAACTCGCCTCGATGGACTGGCCCAACAGTTTCGCTTCGTAGGCCGGGGTGACTATCTGGAGTCGCTGGACGAGATTCCCGAGCCCCATGAGTTCACCGCACGCCTGAGCCTGGGCCATGCCGGTTACTCCCACGACTATGACTTGGAGTTTCGCGAGCACAGCCACAGTCATGACCATGAGCATACCGAGCTGGAGGAACTGGGGCTGTCGCTGGAGGGCTACCAGGATTCCCATGAGCGCGCGCATGCCAACGACATCCGCAAGCGCTTCAGCAACCGTAACGTCACCACCGGCCAGATCATCATGTTCGGCCTGACGGGCGGGCTGATTCCCTGCCCGGCAGCGATCACTGTGTTGCTGCTCTGTTTGCAAGTGAAGGAAGTCGCGCTGGGAGCTGTCCTGGTGCTGTGTTTCAGCATCGGCCTGGCCATTACCCTGGTCACCGTTGGTGCTGTGGCCGCTATCGGCGCACGCCAGGCTTCCAATCGTTGGTCTTGGTTTGGGGTTGTGGCGCGTCGCGCGCCTTACCTGTCCAGCGTGTTGATCATCGGTGTGGGGATTTACGTAGGCGTCCATGGCTGGATCGGCCTGAACGCCTAGCGTGATGTGGGAGTTATCCGTTTATTTCGACCTGTTCCTCGTCGCCTTCGGTGCAGCCACGCTGCTGCCCCATTCTTGGGCTATGGCTGCTGCGTCGATCGCGCCATTTCAGGTTCTGGCCGGTCAAGCGCTGGGGTTATTGGTTTTACTTTGGGCATCTGCAGCACTGCACCTGATTCGCTCGCTAGGCTGGTGCGGATTTCCCTGCTCAAAAGGCTACTTGCTCAATCAAACCATGGCCAGCTTTCGTGACTATCAGCAATCCTGAGTGCTGCATCAGATATCCGCCGAGCATGTAACTATCAACGCAGCGTGGGTCAGAATCATCAGCGCGGTGGATCACAATCACTGGTACTGGGTGTCAGTATTATTGGAATACGCATACAACCGCTAAGGGCTTGAACGAGGGAATACGATGAAGGAGCGGCGCAAGGTAAAAACTCTCAAGCGGTCTTTGAAAGCACAATACGAGGCCGAAGCGCGTGAAGTACTCCGAGGCAGGTCTGCAGCGCATGGAAGGTTTCTCACTATAGCGCTGCAAAGCGGCAAGGAGCTGGAACCAGTCGGACGCCTTGCAGGCTAATCGTGACGGTCGATGCCATCATAGCGAGTGAACGGCGGCTGCTTCCTCGCGACTTCGTACCCTTCGCAGCATGAGAAGCATCACACTCAGCGGTACGAGGCGTAGCTGATCAATCCAGCCCCGCCTATGCGAATCCATGTCGACGCCCAGCTTACTGACGACACCAAGCAAGGGTTCGATACGAACTGTTTTATAGCGCGCATGCGGAAATTCAGCCTTCCTAACAGCAAGTCGCCCTTGAGTGCCAGGCAACCTTACAAAAATGTAATCGATGCTTCAGCTTTAAGTCAGGACGTTTTTTATATGTTGGCTGTCAGACGCAGCGAGCCTGGGAGAAATACTCCGTAACCGTCGGTGTAGTAGCCATGTTCGTCGCTAACTAACTCACTAGGAGCTCGTATGTCCTCCTCGCATTGCCATCATCAGCCTGACCAAACGAAAGGATCAGCACCACTCACAGACCCGGTCTGCGGGATGAAGGTGAAAGAGAACAGCGAATATGAACAGGATTACCAAGGAATAACTTACCGCTTCTGCAGCCAGGGCTGCCAGACCAAGTTCCGTTCTGACCCTGCTCGATATCTCGCTGCACAGCAGGCTCAGGGGCCGTCATCTCAGGCATCCACACCGCCTGCACAGAAGGCACCCGCCGGTGATGCAACGACCGAGTACACCTGCCCGATGCACCCTGAAATCCGCCAAATGGGGCCAGGTGATTGCCCTATCTGCGGGATGTCATTGGAACCTCTAATCCCTGAACTCGACGAGGAGGAGAATCCCGAACTCAAGGACTTTTCGAAGCGATTCTGGTGGTCTCTGCCCCTGACCGTAGCAGTGACCCTGTTGGCTATGGCGGGACACGCGCTTCCGCTGTTTCATGGGGCTAGCCAGAACTGGGTTGAACTAGCCCTTACGACCCCGGTTGTCGTGTGGGCAGGCTGGCCATTTTTCGTGCGCGGTCTCGCCTCGGTCAAACATCGCAGCCCAAACATGTGGACCTTGATCGGGCTTGGCACGGGAGCTGCGTATATTTACAGCATCGTAGCAACCGTCTTACCGAGCATATTTCCAGAGTCATTCACAGTGGGCGGCCGGATAGGCGTTTATTACGAAGCCGCTGCAGTGATCATTTCACTGACTCTTTTAGGGCAACTGCTCGAACTGAAGGCCCGCTCCCAGACGTCTTCCGCAATCAAGTCCCTGCTTGGCCTATCGCCTAAAACAGCTCGCCGTATCGCCAAGGATGGTTCCGAGGAGGACGTTCCGCTCACACATGTTCACGAGGGCGACCATCTGCGCGTTCGTCCTGGTGAAAAGGTACCCGTTGATGGAGAGGTATTAGAGGGCGAGAGCGCCGTCGACGAATCCATGCTAACGGGCGAGCCCGTCCCCGTGACGAAGCGAGCAGGCGATGCGCTCATCGGCGCGACCATGAACACGAGTGGCTCGCTTGTCATGCGGGCGACTAAGGTTGGCTCCGGGACCATGCTTTCGCAGATTGTCCAGATGGTCGCAAATGCACAACGCTCCAAAGCACCCATGCAGCGAATGGCGGACACGGTTGCAGGTTATTTCGTGCTGACGGTCATCGGTATCGCCTTGCTGACATTCTTTGCATGGGGTCTGTTCGGACCCGAGCAGGGCTGGGTATTCGGCCTGATCAATGCGGTTGCGGTTCTGATCATTGCTTGCCCTTGCGCACTTGGCCTGGCAACGCCTATGTCGATTATGGTTGCCACGGGCAAGGCGGCTGGAAGTGGAGTGCTTTTCAGAGACGCAGGCGCTATCGAGAATGTTCGTAAGGTAGACACGCTGATTGTCGATAAAACTGGAACGTTGACCGAGGGCCGACCTGTTTTCGATCGGGCGGTAGGCGTCACGCCGTTTGATGCTCAGGAAGTCATCCGTTTGTCTGCCAGCTTGGATCAAGGTAGCGAGCATCCCCTAGCCCACGCCATCGTGGACCATGCGAGAAGCGAGGGTATTCAGTTGGTAAAGTCAGAGACCTTCGAGTCAGGGTCAGGGATCGGAGTCCGTGGTCTGGTGGAAGGCAAGCAGCTACAGCTAGGCAACACCGCGCTTATGGAAGATGCGGGTGTGAGCGTCGAGCCGTTGAAAGATCAGGCAGAAAAAATGCGCGAGAGCGGTACCAGCATTGTTTACCTGGCTGTTGATGGGGCACTTGCCGGCTTGCTGGCCGTATCGGACCCAATCAAACCCACATCGAAAGAAGCTGTAGCTCGGCTCCAGGCCGAGGGCGTGCACGTCATCATGGCAACCGGCGACGGGCTTACCACTGCCCGCGCGGTGGCTCGTGAGCTATCGATCGAGGAAGCGCATGGCGAAGTAAAGCCGCAGGATAAGGAGGCCCTGGTGGTTAAGCTACAAGCCCTCGGTAAGGTAGTCGCCATGGCAGGCGACGGAATAAATGATGCGCCGGCGCTCGCCAGGGCTGATGTCGGCATAGCGATGGGCACAGGCACCGACGTCGCCATGAACAGCGCTCAAGTTACGCTGGTTAAAGGTGACCTGATGGGGATACTGCGCGCGCGGACGCTTTCGGTGGCGACAGTTCGCAATATGCGTCAGAACCTTCTGTTTGCCTTTATGTACAACGGGTTGAGCATCCCGATTGCCGCAGGCCTGCTCTATCCATTCTTTGGACTGTTGCTGTCTCCGATGATTGCTGCCTTGGCCATGAGCCTCAGCTCAGCATCGGTGGTGTTCAACGCCCTCCGGCTCCGTCAGGCGCGTGTTGCTTGAAAGCCTGTCGGCTAAGGCTTCTGTTGCGAAGCGACTGATTGCCTCATTGATTGCTCATGAATTGCCCCGTAAGCTGAAAAATATGAAGTTCCACATGCGCTCCTTCCTTATCCTGCTGCTAGTGCTTACGCTTCCGATCAACGGGATGGCGCAATTGCTCATGCCGGTTGGATCGTCGGCGCATCACGTGATGCCTAATATGGAAGGCATGGAGGCTATGGCAGCCAACCATGCTTCGATGGTTGGCGTCAGCGGCGCTGAGCCCGAGTGCTGTGAAGGGCATGAGCAAGGAGAGGCGACCGTCTGCAAGACGGGGCAAGAATGTAAAACCGTCAGCCTCCTTCAGATCGTTGCTGCGAAGGCGCAGCAGGTCCCTGCTGCTAAACCCGTGACCACGCCCTATAACGACCAAATCCCTTCCCGTCTTCTGGACGCCGTCTGGCATCCACCTCGCGTCTGATTCCGATCAAATTCTAGGAACCGCCCGGATGTGAGCATTCGGGCCGGCTACCGCGCGCCTTTGGCTCGCATGGATGATCAGGAATCCTTTTTAAATGAAACCCCGTATCCGCTGGGCGCCTCCCTACGTGGCCGCCTTGATCATGGGCGCGCTCTCATTCCCCGAGCTCGCGTCAGCTCTAACCTTAGAACAAGCCCTGAGCTTGGCCGAGCAAGACGCGCCTTCGCTGGATGCGCAAGCCGCCAATCTCCAAGCCGCACGCAGCGCTGCAATCCCTGCCGGCGAGCTCCCTGACCCCAAACTTAGGCTTGGGCTGCAAAACGTGCCCATTGAAGGTGACTCACGCTGGCAATTGGACCAAGGGGCCATGACCATGCAAATGGTTGGGGTCATGCAAGATGTGCCAAACCGAGCGAAAAGGCGCGCCCGTGTCGAGGCCGCGCAGGCTAGTGTTGCGCTCGCAGGCGTCCAGCAGACCATTGAACGTCTCAGCGTTCGCCAGGCGACCACCGTGGCATGGATCGCTAGCTTCGCGGTCGAGCAGAAGCTGAGTCTTTTCAAACAGCTCTACAGTGAGAATCAGCTGCTTTCGCGGGCTGTTCAGGCGCGCATTGCTGGCGGCGGTGGGCAAACCGCAGACAGCGTGCTTCCGAAGCAAGAGGCAGCATTGCTTGCTGAACAAGAGGATGAGCTGCTACGCAACCAGGTTGTTGCGCGGGCCGACCTCCGCCGCTGGATAGGCGAGCCAGCAGACCAGCCGCTTACAGGCGATTGGCCGCAATGGCTTGCCGACGGTGAGCACTATCAGCACAACCTGAACCGCCACCCGGCCCTGCTCGCCTTCGATCCAATGTCTCGTGAAGCAGAGGCAAAGGTTCGTCAGGCCATCGCTGAGAAAACGCCCGACTGGAGCTGGGGCGTCGATTACCTGCGTCGCGGCCGAGAATACGGCGACATGGTGAACCTCAGCGTCAGCTTCGACCTGCCGTTATTCACCAGCTCTCGGCAGGATCCAAAGATCGCAGCCGAGCGTGCTCGCCTTGCACAGATTGAGGCTCAGCGCCAAGCGACGTTACGCGCGCATAGCCAGGAGCTGGCCGCTGACCTCGCTGAGTATCAGCGCCTGGACCGTGCACTCACCCGTCTCGAACAAACTTTTCTACCGCTCGCTGACGAAAAGGTCCGCCTTGCCATGGCCGATTACCGTTCCGGAAACGGAGCGCTGACCGCCGTAATCGATGCGCGCCGCCAGCTTGTCGAGACCCGGCTACGGCAGATCGACGTAGCCCGCGACCGATCGCAGAGCAACGCCAGCCTGCATTTCGCCTTTGGAGATACCCGACCATGACCTTCCAATTCAAGCGGCTGGCACTCGTCCTCAGCCTCCCTCTGATGGTTAGCGCTACAGCCCTATTCGGCCTGTCTACCGCAGCCTTCGGACAATCGCCTGCAGAAGAAGGCAAGGAGGTGCTTTATTGGTATGACCCTATGTATCCGCAACAGAAATTCGATGAACCTGGAAAATCCCCCTTCATGGACATGGATCTTGTCCCGCGCTATGCCGATGAGGGAGGCGACGGGGCGTCGATGAGCATCGACCCGAGCGTGACGCAGAATCTCGGCATGCGCCTGGCGACCGCAACGCGTGAGTCAATTAGCCAATCGCTCGAAGCGACAGGTGCATTAATGTTTGACGAGCGAGACGTGGCTGTCGTGCAGGCGCGCGCCGGGGGCTTCGTCGAGCGCGTTTACGACCGAGCGCCGGAAGACGTCATTGAAAAAGGGGCGCCGCTTGCAGATCTGCTTATCCCTGAGTGGGCTGCTGCACAGGAAGAGTACCTGGCACTGAGAAAGATCGGTGAACCCCAGCTGCTCGCAGCGGCCCGTCAGCGGTTGCGCCTTGCTGGCATGCCGCCAGAGGTCATTGCGCAGCTGGAACGGACCGGTAAGGCGCGCCCCGTCTGGACCGTAACGAGCCCGATCGGCGGCGTGTTGAACAGCCTCGATGTTCGCGAGGGCATGACCGTACCCGCAGGCGCATCTCTTGCGCGCGTCAATGGGCTGGACACGGTTTGGCTAGAAGTTGCAGTACCAGAGGCGCAGATCGAAAATTTAGCGCCGGGGCAATCAGTAACAGCGCGCCTGCCCGCCTTTGCGGGTGAAACGCTGGAAGGAACGATCCAGACTGTACTATCGCAGGCCAACCTGGATAGCCGCACTGTGCGTGTCCGGGTTGAGCTACCTAACCCGCAACAGCGGCTTCGTCCCGGCATGACGGCCGAGGTGACGTTGAGTCGCAACGTTGAAGATGCCTTGGTCATCCCGACCGAGGCGGTCATTCGCACCGGCCGGCGAGCATTGGTGATGCTGGCTGAGGATGAAGGTCGTTACCGTCCCGTTGAAGTTCGCATTGGCCGGGAGTTCGATGACAAAACAGAAGTACTTGAAGGGCTCGAAGCCGGCCAGAAGGTCGTGGCGTCCGGTCAGTTCCTTCTTGATTCCGAGGCGAGCCTACGCGGGCTGACCGCTCAGGGTTTGGAGCAGCCTACACCTTCCACCGGACCTGCTTTGCACGAGGCTGAAGGCACGATCGTCAGCCTGGAAGATGGCATGGTTGGCCTGTCGCATGGGCCGTTCAAGACGCTAAACATGCCCGGGATGACCATGTCCTTTCCGGTTACCGATCCATCCCGCTTGTCAGGCCTGCAAACGGGCAACCGTGTCCGTGTTGGCGTGCGTGAAAGCGACGAGGGCTTGGTCATCGAGCGCATCGAGAAGCTCGGGGGCCAGCAATGATCGCAGCGATAATCCGATGGTCAGTGGCCAACCGCTTTCTGATCCTGCTGGCCACTCTGTTTGCGGTCGCCTGGGGTATCTGGTCGGTCAAAAACACCGCTGTTGATGCGTTGCCTGATCTTTCTGATGTTCAGGTCATCATCCGTACGCCATACCCGGGGCAAGCCCCTCAAATTGTTGAGAACCAAGTCACCTATCCGCTGACGACCACGATGCTGTCCGTGCCTGGCGCGAAGACAGTCCGCGGCTACTCCTTTTTCGGGGATAGCTACGTGTACGTCCTGTTCGAGGACGGCACAGACCTCTATTGGGCCCGTTCGCGGGTGCTGGAGTACCTGAGCCAGGTGCAGAGTCGGCTTCCCGCCGCCGCCAAACCCGCCTTGGGCCCTGACGCCACGGGTGTCGGTTGGATCTACCAGTATGCTCTGGTGGACCGAACGGGCAAACATGACCTCTCGCAGCTGCGCTCCTTGCAGGACTGGTTTCTGCGCTATGAGCTCAAGACACTGCCCAACGTGGCGGAAGTCGCGCCCATAGGCGGGATGGTCAAGCAGTACCAGGTCGTACTCGATCCCGTACGCATGGCCAGCAGGGGCGTGACGCAGCAGCAGATCGCTAAGGCGATCGATGAGGCCAACCGTGAAACCGGCGGGAGTGTTCTGGAACTCGCGGAAACCGAGTTCATGGTTCGTGCGACCGGGTATCTGGAGACCCTCGGGGACTTTCGAGCCATTCCTTTGCGTCTCGACGGCGGCGTGCCCGTGACGCTAGGGGAGGTAGCACACATCCAGCTCGGCCCGGAAATGCGCCGCGGCATCGCCGAGCTTGACGGTGAAGGCGAGGTTGTCGGCGGAGTTGTGATCCTGCGTAGCGGCAAAAACGCTCGGGAAACCATTGCCGCTGTCCAGACCAAGCTCGACGAGCTCAAGGCGAGCCTTCCCGAAGGCGTCGAAATCGTCACGACTTACGACCGTAGCAAGCTGATCGACAGTGCCGTTGAAAACCTCACGCACAAGCTCATCGAGGAATTCATCGTCGTTGCGTTGGTTTGCGCGATATTTCTGTGGCATCTGCGCTCGTCGCTGGTCGCCATCGTGTCGTTGCCGATCGGCATCCTGATTGCTTTCGTGATCATGCAGCGGCAAGGCATCAACGCAAACATCATGTCGTTGGGCGGCATCGCGATCGCGATCGGAGCGATGGTCGACGCGGCAATCGTCATGATCGAAAACGCCCACAAGCACATCGAGGGCTGGCACAAGCGGCATCCTGGCTCAACTTTGAAGGGCCAAGAGCACTGGAAGGTAATCACTGACGCGGCCGTTGAAGTCGGGCCGGCACTGTTTTTCAGCCTGCTTATCATCACGCTGTCGTTCATTCCAGTGTTTACCCTGGAGGCGCAGGAAGGCCGGCTGTTCGGTCCACTGGCGTTCACCAAAACCTATGCAATGGCAGCCGCCGCGGGCCTGTCCGTCACGCTGGTTCCGGTGCTAATGGGGTATTGGATCAGGGGCAAAATCCCCGATGAACACCGCAACCCGCTCAACCGTGGCCTCATCTGGATCTATAAGCCTGCCTTGGATGCGGTGCTGCGTTGGCCCAAGGCGACCCTGCTGGTGGCGGTTCTGGTCTTTCTGACTGGCTTGTGGCCGGCCTCTCGTCTCGGTGGTGAATTCTTGCCTCCGCTGGATGAAGGCGACCTGCTTTATATGCCCACTGCACTTCCAGGCCTCTCCGCTCAGAAGGCTTCCAAGCTACTGCAGCAGACGGACCGCCTTATCAAAACCGTGCCCGAGGTCGCTCATGTGTTCGGCAAGGCCGGCCGGGCCGATACCGCGACGGATCCGGCGCCTCTGACAATGTTCGAGACCACCATCCAATTCAAGCCAAAAGATCAATGGCGTCCTGGAATGACGCCTGACAAATTAGTGGAAGAGCTGGACCGCACGGTGCAGGTGCCAGGGCTGGCAAATTTGTGGATCCCGCCCATTCGAAACCGCATCGACATGCTGGCGACAGGCATCAAGAGCCCGATAGGCGTGAAGGTCTATGGCACTGACTTGGCGCAGATAGACAAAACCACCCAGGCTGTGGAAAAAATCGCCAAGACAGTGCCTGGGGTCAGTTCGGCGCTTGCTGAGCGACTAACAGGAGGGCGGTACATCGATGTGGATATTGATCGTGTCGCCGCAGCACGCTATGGCTTGAACATAGCGGACGTGCAATCGATCGTGGCCGGTGCCATAGGCGGCCAAACCATTGGTGAGACTGTCGAAGGGCTCGCCAGGTATCCCATCAATCTCCGCTATGGTCGCGAGTGGCGCGACTCGCTAACAGACTTGCGCAACCTGCCGATCTACACACCTCAGGGCAGTCAGGTCACGCTGGGCACAGTCGCTAAGATACAAGTGACCGACGGCCCACCGATGCTCAAAAGCGAAAACGCGAGACTGTCGGGCTGGGTTTATGTCGACGTCCGCGGCCGCGACATGGCGGCGGTCGTGGGCGATCTGAGGGAAAAGATCAGCGAAGGGG
>NZ_CEXBBO010000060.1:0-13556 GCF_982611455.1 Stutzerimonas sp. | reverse complement strand
CTGGCCATGGGGGCGTGTTCTGGGTTCAGTACGATCCGGCCGATGCGCGTTCCACGTTGTGGTATTGGCACGCTCGGGGCTTGCGCCGTCTGACGCTGTTAGCGTTCCCGCTTCGCAGCGGATTACATTCGAGGCTGCACACGCCTTTTGCGGATTGCTTTGACCGTAGAAAACAGTAGGCTTGCCTGACGCAAAAATAATAACCAAAGGCCGTTGTATGAGCCCCAATCTTAGCCAGCAGCGCAAATTCGTTTCCCCCGAGATCGTGTTTGGCGCGGGTTGTCGGCACAGTGCTGGCAACTACGCGAAGAACTTTGGCGCACGCAAGGTGCTGCTGGTATCCGACCCAGGTGTGGTTGCGGCCGGTTGGGTCGGCGATGTCCAGGCGAGCCTGGCCCGCCAGGACATCGACTACCATATGTTTACCCAGGTCTCAGCCAATCCCCGTTCCGAAGAAGTCATGCTCGGCGCCGAGGTGTATCGCAACGAGGGCTGCAACGTAATCGTGGCCGTGGGCGGCGGTAGCCCGATGGACTGCGCCAAGGGCATTGGCATTGCAGTGGCTCATGGGCGAAATATCATCGAATTCGAAGGCGTCGACACGCTGCGCGTACCGAGCCCGCCGCTGATCCTGATTCCGACGACGGCCGGCACCTCTGCGGATGTTTCGCAGTTTGTGATCATCTCCAACCAAGACGAGCGGATGAAGTTTTCCATCGTCAGCAAGGGCGCGGTCCCGGACGTCTCGCTGATCGATCCGGAAACCACCCTCAGCATGGATCCGTTCCTCTCGGCGTGCACCGGCATTGACGCGTTGGTGCATGCAATAGAAGCCTTCGTCTCGACCGGCAACGGTCCACTGACCGACCCGCACGCGCTGGAAGCGATGCGCCTGATCAACGGTCACTTGGTACAGATGATCGCCGATCCGACAGATATCGAGCTACGCGAGAAGATCATGCTCGGCAGTATGCAAGCCGGCCTGGCCTTCTCGAATGCAATTCTGGGTGCAGTACACGCGATGTCCCACAGTCTGGGCGGCTATCTCGACCTCCCGCATGGCTTGTGCAACGCGGTGTTGGTCGAGCATGTAGTGGCGTTCAATTACAGCGCTGCGCCCGAGCGTTTCAAAGTGGTGGCGCAAACGTTCGGCATCGATACGCGCGGCATGACCCATACGCAAATTCGCGACCGCCTGGTCGCCCATTTGATCCAGCTCAAGCAGGCTATCGGCTTCAACGAAAGCCTGGGGCTGCATGGCGTGAATATTTCCGATATTCCATTCCTGTCCCACCATGCCATGCAGGACCCCTGCATCCTGACCAATCCTCGCTCGTCGACCCAGCGCGACGTCGAAGTGGTATATGCCGAAGCACTCTGAGCAGGACGACGCTCTCGCTGGCCTGCTTGGGCTGGGGACGCATTCCGCACGCAAAAGCCATTATCCAGAGCTGGTTGCACGCCTAGAAGAACTGGAGGCCGAGCGCAATCGCTACAAATGGCTGTTCGAACATGCGGTACATGGCATCTTTCAAGCCAGCCTGCAGGAAGGCATCCGCGCGGCCAATCCTGCATTGGCAGGTATGCTCGGCTACGACAGCCCCTCGGACGCGCTCTGGGGGCTAACCGATCTATCGCATCATCTATTCGTCGGCGGTGAGGAAGAGCTGAACCGCATCCGCCGCATTCTTAGTGATCAACGGGGCCTGTTTGGCTATGAGACCCGCTTGCGCCGCAAGGACGGTAGCGCGATCGACGTAATAATGAACCTGCTGCTCAAACCCGACGAGGACGGTCTGGTCGAGGGCTTCGTTGCGGATATCACCGAGCGCAAGCTGGCACAGTCGCGCCTGTTGCAGCTCAACGAGCAGCTCGAACAGCGTGTCGTGGAACGAACCCTAGAGTTGCGCAAGGCCCGGGATGCGGCAGAGGCGGCCAATCACAGCAAAGACAAATACCTGGCAGCGGCCAGCCACGATCTGTTGCAGCCGCTCAACGCGGCGCGCCTGCTGATCTCGACCTTGCGCGAGCGGGGTTTGCCTAGCGCGGAGCAGAATCTCATCGAGCGCGCGCATCAGGCGCTGGAGGGAGCGGAAGATCTGCTCACCGACTTGCTGGACATTTCAAAACTCGACCAACAGGCTATCAAACCGGATATTGAGGTGTACCGTCTGGATGAACTGTTGTTGCCGCTGGTATCTGAGTTCCAATCAGTGGCGGAAGCGCAAGGCCTCGACTTCGACCATTACATCCCGGCATATGCGTTGCGCAGTGACTTCCGGCTGTTAACGCGCATCCTGCGTAATTTTCTCAGCAATGCCTGCCGCTATACGGATAAGGGCAGAGTACTGCTGGGCGCGCGCAAACGCGGCGATTTTTTGCGGATCGAGGTTTGGGACACCGGCTGTGGCATTGAAGCGAATCAAATGCAGGAGATCTTTCTAGAGTTCAATCAACTGGGCATTCAGCGCGCCGCTGAACGCGCCGGCGTCGGCCTGGGGCTGGCGATTGTGGACCGGATCGCCACCATGCTCGACTACCGCATACACGTTCGTTCGCAGCCGGGTCGCGGCTCGGTATTCAGCATCGAGGTGCCGCTGGCCGAGGTGCCGATGCGATCAGTCAGCGAAGCGCCTTTGATGATGCCGGTGCTGGGCGATCCGCTGCCAGGACGCAGATTATTGGTACTGGATAACGAGCTGAGCATTCTTCACAGCATGGCCGCGCTGCTTGGGCAATGGGGTTGCGAGGTGCTAATCGCCTCCGACAAGGCGGCTGCGCTGGTGGCTCTGAATGAGTTGCCGCCCGAGTTGATTCTTGCCGACTACCATTTGGATCAGGGTGCGACCGGCTGGGACGTGGCGCAGGCCTTGCGGGCACATTTCGGCGTGCCGATCCCGGTGGTGGTGATTACCGCTGACCGCAGCGACCAGTGCCGCCGTCAGCTGCAGGGCGTCGGTGTCCCGGTGCTGAACAAACCGGTCAAAGCTGGAAAGCTGCGGTCGATCCTAAGCTACCTGCTGTATCGTAATGAGCAATCATTCGGAACGGCGTAAGCCAGTTTTGAGCGCCATTGACCTATTCTGTTGTGGTCATCGTCCTTGAAGCGGGGATCGAATGGGTTCATGGCTGAGTAATCTATCAACCTGAGCGCCACGCGAAGCTGATCTGTTCGGCGAGCCCTGTATTCGATCCGCAAGGAGAACTGCTGGCGGTGCTGACGTTTCCTCGGCTCGGGAAGAGCTGTCGCACCAACAACGTTTCCACACAATAGCGCTCAGCAATCTGTCGGCAAAGCTCATCGAAATTTGTTTCTTTCTGCAGCGCGGTGAAGGTGCCTACCTGCTGCGCTTCCATGCACCGGCAAGGAGGCTTTCGCAGCGGCCCTACATCGCGCCAGTTCACGCCTGAACGAGCCTTTCGTTGCGCTCAACTGTTCGGCCATCCCCGAGACGCTGGTCGAAGTGAACTGTTCGGTTATCGCGGTGGCAGCTTTACCGGTGCTCGTAAGCAGGGTATGAGCGTCAAGCTGCAACAGGCAGACAGAGGCAATCTTTTTCTCGACGAGATTGCGAACATGCCGCTTGCCCTGCAGGCGCGGCTACTGCGCGTATTGGGGAGCGGCGGGTCATGGCGCTCGGTGCTGTCACGCCGACGCCGCTGGACATTCGAGTCATCAGCGGAGTCACCGCGACCTGCAGGCCTTGGTTGCTCAAGGCAGTTTTCGAGAAGACTGTTCGCCAATGGCTATGCGAAAGGAAGTAATGAACCAAAGCCAAGTAACCTGCATTGGCATTTTTCCTTCCCATAATTCGGATCTTTACTTCCGGGTACTCGTGAGGGCACTAAAAGCCGCCCAGTCGGTTAGATAATTTAACATAATATAGATTATGCGAAGTTCATTGTAATGGCGAGCCACCAGACATCCTGTTCACTGATGTCGCAATCTTTTAAAAAAAAGAATTATTTCTTTAAAAAAATAATCATAAAAAACATGGAGCTACGAAGCTGTCATCGATTCTTTCTTCAGTATTCTCGCTTTTAACAACACGACTTTGGTGTCGTCTGTACATGCTCATGAGTACACCGAACTATCAGCGTTAGGCTGCAGTTATGCTTGATAATGTTGTGGCGAGAACGAAGCTCGCGCCTTCTCCAGTCGATCTGGATCAGGACTTCGCCTAGGTTGCCTGGCAATTTTTGCTTCGAGTTTTGCAGGGGGCTCGGACTAGGCTCGAAGGTGGTGTCCTGCGGAGAAAATGACCTCAGTTGTCCGAAGCTTAGCCCTGCCACATGCTGGATGTGTGCTGTAACTGCTCCCACCTTCTACTCTGTAAACGTAACCCGGATGGTTGTTCACATCATCCTCTGCGATACACACCTCAGTAAGAGGCTCCATCAGCCAGTTCTTTTCGCCCCTAAGGTGGCCTGGTGACACCAGAAATGCTTGGGACAACCATAAGCGGTCGCCTAGCTCCCCGAGCACCTGCTGTAGTACTGGGACCGTCGGAATCATAAGCATGCTTCCTACTTGTTCATCTCCGTAGTCTCGAACTAGCTCCACGTAAAACCACGGACAATGAATATCCTGCTCTACAAACTGCCAGTGCTGTACTCGAGGATCTCCAAGAATGCCTCCCGGAAGAAGCTCTGCATGCCTGTACGTCATAAACATAGCAATCCCCTTGAAAATATTAACAATAGTTAATGGTGATCTGAGGTTCAAGCCTGCTTCATCATCCCTTTTACGGGGAAGAAAAAGAGATGGAGCTGAAGCGCGCGTTTGGCATGGCACTTAGAGACACTAGGAAAGCTCGAAATCTCATTCAAGAGGATTTTGGGGGCGTCAGCAGCCAAACGTACTTGAGCCAGCTGGAGGCCGGCACAAAGGGACCTAGCCTGGAAAAAACGCATGAACTTGCTTCTGTAATGGGCGTCCACCCTTTGACAATCCTGGCTCGTTGCTACCTTCTAGTAGATGACACCCTCACACTGGAACAACTCTTTGCGCGTATTCGTACAGAGATAGTAGGGAGCTCTGAGTGAGCTGCCAGGCGACTGATGAGGGTGTCGGAGCTCTCAAGGCTTTAGCTCCATCACACGTTATAAATTTGGCGCGCAGGAAATGAAAAAGGCGACCTACTAGAGGTCGCCTTGAACCAAGTTTCTTCACCGATACTAATGCCCGGGAGAGGAAACTCTTGGGCTGCCTGATCAAAATAACATTGACTCGGCAGATATGCCCAGTTGTTCTCTTCATTCTCGGCTTCGTCAATTTTAAAACCGCAACCCAGCCAAGCACATCACGAGATCACGCCGGCATTCGCGTTCCAGACGTAGACGGGACTGCATGCTGCGCGATGGAACCCCCCTTCTCTCTTCTCCCTTCTTCGCAGACTATGGCCCGCTTGGTACGCCTTGGTAATGATGCCGATTCAGACATACCTGCCCTGATTTGGATTTGATATGCGTGCACCTTGGCTACGCGTTTAAGCGACTTACCGGCTCCAACTCTTTGCCTTTTTCCAATGCAAAGCATTGCAGCGAACAAGTCGCTGAATGCCGCGTTAGTCACCAAGAAAGTGAGTGACCGCTAATGATCAGCCGTCTCAATCGAATAACTGCTTCAGGCCGGGAGTCGCCAGTTGCAACAGCCTTGAATCGGCCAGAAGCAGACACTTGTCTGATGTAGATTCCGCCCCTAATGCTGACGCTTGAAACTATTTACGACAGTAGGGGCGATTCACTGTCAACTCGCTCCCTCCCCAGACTCCGTGGAAAACCAAAAATAGGGCGTCAGAAGCTGCGCGCGATGACCATCCGCTGCACGTCGCTGGTGCCTTCGTAGATCTGGCACACGCGCACGTCGCGGTAGATGCGCTCGACCGGGAAGTCCTTGAGGTAGCCGTAACCGCCCAGGGTCTGGATCGCCGCGGAGCACACCCGCTCGGCCATCTCCGAGGCGAACAGCTTGGCCATCGAGGCCTCGCTCAGGCATGGCAGGCCGGCTTCGCGCAGGCAGGCGGCGTGGTGCACCATCTGCCGCGCCACGGCGATCTGGGTGGCCATGTCGGCCAGGCGGAACGCCACCGCCTGGTGCTCGATGATCGGCTTGCCGAAGGTGACCCGCTCATGGGCGTAGTCGCGCGCCGCCTCGAACGCGGCGCGGGCCATGCCCACCGCTTGCGCGGCGATGCCGATGCGCCCACCTTCCAGGTTGGCCAGTGCGATGCGGTAGCCCTCGCCCTCCTCGCCCAGGCGCAGCTCGGCCGGGATGCGCACTTCGTCGAGCTGGATCTGGCAGGTATCCGAGGCATGCTGGCCGAGCTTGTCCTCCACCCGCACCACGGAAAAACCCGGCGTATCGGTCGGCACGATAAAGGCGCTTATGCCCTTCTTGCCGGCGCCTGGGTCGGTGACGGCGAAGACGATGACCATGCCGGCATGACTGCCGGAGGTGATGAACTGCTTGGCGCCGCTCAGCACGTAGTGCCCGCCGTCGCGCCGGGCGCGGGTGCGCAGGTCGCTGGCGTCGGAGCCGGCCTGCGGCTCGGTCAGGGCGAAGGCGCCGAGCATGCTGCCTTCGGCCAGCGGGCGGAGAAAGCGCTGTTTCTGCGCCTCGCTGCCGTATTTCAGGATCGGCATGCAGCCCACCGAGTTGTGCACGCTCATGATGGTGGAGCAGGCGCCATCACCCGCCGCCACCTCTTCCAGGGCCATGGCGTAGGCCAGGTGGCCGGTCTCGGCGCCGCCCCACTGCTCCGGCACCAGCATGCCCATAAAGCCCAGCTGGCCCATCTCGGCGATGGCTTCGGCCGGGAAGAGGTGTTCGCGATCCCAGTCGGCGGCGAAGGGCTTGAGCCGCTCCTGGGCGAACTGCTGGGCCATGTCGCGGATCTGGATGTCCTGTTCGGATGGAATCATCTCGCTGCTCCTCTAGATGCGCTCTATGGCCACCGCGGTGGCCTCGCCGCCGCCGATGCACACTGCGGCCAAGCCGCGCTTGAGATCACGTTGCTGCAACGCCGCCAGCAGGGTAACCAGGATGCGCGCGCCGGAGGCGCCGATGGGGTGCCCCAGGGCGCAGGCGCCGCCGTGCACATTGAGCTTGGCGTGGTCAATGCCCAGCTCGCGCATGGCCGCCATGGGCACCACGGCGAAGGCCTCGTTGATCTCGAACAGGTCCACGTCGTCCAACCCCCAGCCGCTGCGCTCCAGCACGCGCCGGATCGCGGTCACCGGCGCGGTGGTGAACAGGCTCGGCGCCTGGGCATGGCCGGCATGCGCGACGATGCGCGCTAGCGGGCTCAGGCCGCGCTTCTGCGCCTCGGACTGGCGCATCAGCAACAAGGCGGCGGCGCCATCGGAAATCGAGCTGGAGTTGGCCGCAGTCACCGTGCCGCCGTCGCGGAAGGCGGGCTTGAGTGTAGGAATTTTCTCCGGTTTGGCCTTCGGCGGCTGCTCGTCGGCCGCGATTAGGCGTCGCTCGCGCCCGACCGGGGCCTCGACCGCGACGATCTCGTCGGCAAAATGGCCAGCGCTCATCGCCTGCTGGGCGCGACGCAGGGATTCCAGGGCGAAGGCGTCCTGCTCCTCGCGGGTAAAGCCGTAGCTCTGCGCACAATCCTCGGCGAAGGTGCCCATCAGGCGGCCACGCTCATAGGCGTCTTCCAGGCCGTCGAGGAACATATGGTCGAGCACCTGGCCATGGCCCATGCGATAGCCGCCGCGGGCGCGCTGTAGCAGGTACGGCGCGTTGGACATGCTCTCCATGCCGCCGGCCACCAGCACCTCGGCGCTGCCGGCCAGCAGTTGGTCGTGGCCGAGCATCAGCGCCTGCATGCCCGAGCCGCACATCTTGTTCAGTGTGGTGCACTGCACCGCCTGGCTCAGGCCCGCGCCGAGCGCCGCCTGGCGCGCTGGCGCCTGGCCCTGGCCGGCCTGCAGCACGCAGCCCATCAGCACGGTATCGATGGCATCGAAGGCGACGCCGGCGCGCTCCAGGGTGGCGCGGATGGCGGCGGCGCCCAGCTCACTGGCGCTAAGGCCGGCCAGGTCGCCGAGAAAACCGCCCATGGGGGTGCGGGCGGCGCTGACGATCACTATCGGGTCGGTTGGAATGGACATGGTTGTCTCTCCTGAAAATCGTTGGTTTGCCATGGGCCGCGGCTAGGCCGATCAGTTCACCGTAGCCCGGATGCAATCCGGGGAGGCGCTGTCCCGGATTGCATCCGGGCTACCTGTCCGTTATTTGGCTGCCATCCGCAGCGCGCCATCGAGACGAATCACCTCGCCGTTGAGCATGGCGTTCTCGACTATGTGGCGCACCAGCGCAGCGTACTCCTCGGGGCGGCCCAGACGCGGCGGGAACGGCACGCCCGTCGCCAGCGAGTGGCGCACTTCCTGCGGCATACCGGCCATCATTGGCGTCTCGAAAATGCCGGGGGCGATGCACATCACGCGGATACCGGAGCGCGCCAGTTCGCGCGCCGCCGGTAAGGTCATGGCGGCCACCCCGCCCTTGGAGGCGGCATAGGCTGCCTGGCCGATCTGCCCGTCGAACGCCGCCACCGAGGCGGTATTGACGATCACCCCACGCTCGCCCTCGGCATTGGGCGCATTCAGGGCCATGGCCTCGGCTGCCAGGCGCAGCAGGTTGAAGCTGCCGATAAGATTGATTTCGATGGTACGGCGAAAGCTGTCCAGGCCGTGCACGCCACTGCGCCCGAGCACCTTCTCGGCCGGCGCGACACCGGCGCAGTTGACCAGCCCGTGCACGGCGCCAAAGGCTTGCAACGCTTCGGCAACCGCCGCGCGGCCATCCTCTTCGCGGCAGATGTCGGCCTGCACGAAAAGAGCGCCGCCGCCCAGTGTCTCGGCGGCGGCGTGCCCGGTTTCGGCATTGATATCCAGCAGCACGACCCTGGCGCCCTGGCCGATCAGCTCGCGGGCAGTGGCCAGACCCAGGCCGGAGCCGGCGCCAGTGACCAGGAATACGGAGTCGGCAATATGCATCGGTGGTTCTCCTCGAATCAGTGGTTGGCGGCCGCCTGGGCCTTGGCGACTTCCTGGTTGCGCAGCAGGAAGCGCTGGATCTTGCCGCTTGGGGTCTTCGGCAGCTCGGTGACGAACTCCACCTCGCGCGGGTAGGCATGCGCCGACAGGCGCTTGCGCACATGCTGCTGCAGGGCCTCGGCCAGCTCGGCGCAGCCGTCCCGATCCGCATGCAGTACGACGAAGGCCTTGACCAGCTCGGTGCGTTCGGGGTCGGGCTTGCCGATCACCGCCGCCTCGATCACCGCCGGATGCTCGATCAACGCGCTCTCCACGTCGAACGGGCCGACCCGGTAGCCGCTGGTGGTGATCACGTCATCGCTACGGCCGACGAAGCTGATGCTGCCGTCGTCGTTGAGCTCGACGGTGTCGCCGCTCAGGTAGTAATCGCCGACGAAGGCCTTGGTGGTCATGCCCAGGTAGCCGGGAAACCAGAACAGCGGCGAGCGGCCCCGATCCACCGCCAGCACGCCGGGCTGGCCAGGCGGCAGCTCGCCGCCCTGCTCGTCGAGCACCACCACGCGGTGGCCCGGCACGGCATAACCGGCGGCGCCAAGGCGCACCGGGTGGGCCAGGCCGTGGTGGTTGCACAGCACCATGCCCAGTTCGGTCTGCCCGTAGTGGTCGTGGATGGTGCAGCCGAGGCCCTCAGCGAACCAGCGGATAACCTCCGGGGTCAGCGGCTCGCCGGCGCTGCTGACCGCGCGCAGCTGGCCCTTGAGCTGAGACTCGACCTCGTCCCTGGCGGCCAGCAGCAGACGGTAGGCAGTAGGCGAGCCGGCCAGGTTGCGGATGCCGTACTTGCGGATTACCCGGCAGGTGCTCTCGACGCTGAAGGCACCCTCGTAGAAGGTGGTGGCGTGGCCCATGGCCAGAGGCCCGGTCACCGCGTAGTAAAGACCGTAGGCCCAGCCCGGATCGGCCAGGTTCCAGAACGCCTCATCCTCGCGCAGGTCGACCGCGTCACGCAGGTAGCCGACAAAGGCGGCGATAGCCTTGAGCGGTACCGGCACTGGCTTGGCCAGGCCAGTGGTGCCAGAGGTGAACATCATCAGGAAGGCGTCGGAGGCCGAGCGTAGCACCGGCTCGAAGCGGTCGGACTGCCCCTCCAGCTCGGCCCAGAAGTCCGCCTCGCCGGCAGCGGCGTTCAGCGTCAGCAGTGGCGGCGCATCGACCACCTCGTCCAGCTTGGCGCGGTTGGCCGCATCCACCACCACCAGGCGGGTGCCGGCACTGCTCACGCGATGCTCGATGGCCTTGGGGCCGAAGGCGGTGAACAGCGGCTGGTACACCGCGCCCAGGCGCCAGGTGCCGAGAATGGTGATCAGCAGCTCGGGGGTGCGTGGCAGCATGCCGGCCACGCAGTCGCCGGGACGTACGCCGCGGCTGTGCAGGAAGTTGGCGAAGCGCGCCGACGCCTGCTGCAGCTGGGCGAAGGTCCAGGTGGCGCTGGCACCGTCACGCCCCTCCCAGTACAGGGCAACGCGCCCGCTGTCGGCATACCGGTCGCAGCATTCGATGCAGGCATTGAGCGCATCGGCACGCCCGGACAGGACGCTGGCCAGCGCCTGGTCGAGGTCGAATGCCTGGGCGGCGGTGGAGTAATCGTGCATATCGGGCTCCCGGCTTGTTGTTGTGTGGAGTGCCGGGAATGCTCGCTCCAGCCGGGGCGGCCGGCAATGTCGAAAGCCGTCGATCGGTTTGAGCGTTTTGGACAGCGCCGCTCAGTCCGGGTGATGCAGGGCGCGATATTGCCCCGGGGTGGTACCGGTCCATTTCTTGAACGCCTTGTAGAAGGCGCTGGTATCGGCGAAACCGAGGTCAAAGGCCAGTTCGCTGAAGTTGCTCGCGCCGTCGTCCAGCCGAGCAATAGCCAGGTCACTGCGCACCTGGTCCTTGAGCCCCTGATAGGACTGCCCCTCCTGAGCCAACTTGCGCCGCAGGGTCGAGGGGGCCATGTAGTAATGCCCGGCCAGCGCATTGAGGTCCGGCCAACGTTCCGGCTTGAGGCTACGCAGGTAGGCCTTGATCCGCGCCCCCAGACTCTGCGGGTCGCGGTAGCGCACCAGGATGTTGCCCGGCGCACCGGCGAGGAAGCGCCTGAGTTCGCGTGCGCTACGGCGCACCGGCAGGGCCAGGCAGTCGGCGTTGAACGACAGGCGGTTGTGCGGTCGCTCGAAGCGCAGGTGGTCGCTGAACATCACCCGGTAGTCGCCGCAATAGTCCGGCGCTGAGCAGCGCAGCTCGACGCCGAGGATGGCGATGCGCCGTCCAGCCAGCCAGCAGGCCAGGCCGTGCAGCATCAGCCACAGGGTAAAGCAGGCGAAGGCCCGGCACGGTGGTCTGCCGTCCTCGTAGAGGACGATCTGCGCCAGGCTGCCCTGGCGCTCCAGACGCACTTGCAGGTCATCGAACACCAGGCCGAGAAAATGCAGCATGCTCTGCAACGCACTGCCGATGTCCGGCTCGCTCAGCGCTGCGTGGGCCATATAGGCGAAACTGCCGGACTTCATGCGCCGCCCATCCATGGCGAAGAACTCGTCGTCCATCGCCGCGGCGATGGCCCGCCACAGGCGCGCGTAGGCCTGGGCGGAAACCCGTGCGTAGGGCCGCTGCAGTTGCGCCGGAGCGATGCCGGCCTGCTGCAGCAGCGGCTCGTCGGGCAGGCCGCGGCGGCGCAGCTCGAGCAGCGCCTCGGCGACTAGGTGGACAGAGATAGTGCCTTTCTCGGTGGTGCTGGCGGTCATCGGACTCCGTGCTTGCCGCAGGTGTTGGACGCGCACTGTGGCAGGCGCCGAGCGTGCAGACAATCGCCGCCAAGCATCAGCCGGCCCTGGCCGGCGCCAATTGCTCGATGCTGAGCTCGCGCATGCGAAATTTCTTCACTTTGCCGGTCACGGTCATGGGGAAGGCCTCGACGAAGAGGAAATGCCGCGGCACCTTGAAGTGGGCGATGCGCCCCTTGCAGAACGCACGCAACTGCTCGTCGCTGGCCTCGTGCCCCGGATGGCATTTGACCCAGGCGACGATCTCCTCGCCGTAGCGCTCATCGGGAATGCCCACCACCTGCACGTCGGCCACCGCCGGGTGGCCGAACAGGAACTCCTCGATCTCGCGCGGGTACACGTTCTCGCCACCGCGGATGATCATGTCCTTGTTGCGCCCGACGATGCTGACGTAGCCCGCCTCGTCCATCACCGCCAGGTCGCCGGTGTGCATCCAGCGCGCCCCGTCGATCGCCTCGGCGGTGGCCTCGGGGTTGTTCCAGTAACCCAGCATCACGCTGTAGCCGCGGGTGCACAGCTCACCGATCTGCCCGCGCGGTACCATGTTGCCCTGCTCGTCGACGATCTTGCTCTCCAGGTGCGGCTGGGTGCGACCGACGCTGGTGACGCAGCGCTCGAGATCATCGGTCGGGCCTGTCTGGGTCGACACCGGACTGGTCTCGGTCATGCCGTAGGCGATCTGCACCTCGGCCATGTGCATCTCGCCGATCACCCGCTTCATCACCTCGATCGGGCAGGTGGCGCCGGCCATGATCCCCGTGCGCAGGCTGGACAGGTCGAACTCGGCGCGACGCGGATGATCCAGCTCGGCGATAAACATGGTCGGCACGCCATAAAGCACCGTGGCGCGTTCCTCGGCCACCGCCTGCAGGGTGCTCAGCGGGTCGAAGGCATCGCCCGGATAGATCATGGTGCTGCCGTGGGTCAGGCAGCCGAGGTTGCCCATGACCATGCCGAAGCAGTGGTACAGCGGCACCGGGATCACCAGGCGGTCGTGCTCGCTCAGGCCCAGGCTCTCGCCGACCATGTAGCCGTTGTTGAGGATGTTGTAGTGGCTCAGCGTCGCACCCTTGGGAAAGCCGGTAGTGCCCGAGGTGTACTGGATGTTGATCGGGTCGTCGAACTGCAACTGGGCCTGACGACGACGCAGCACGTCGCGCGAGATCTGCCCGGCCAGGCCAAGCAGCTTGGCCCAGCCGAGCATCCCGGCGGTCGGCGTGCGCCCCAGGCTGATCACTCCGCGCAGGTCGGCAAGCCGCGTGGCATGCAGCCCACCGGGCGGGCTATCGGCCAACTCCGGGATCAGCTCGGCGAGCATGGCGTGGTAGTCGGAACTCTTGAACTGCTCGGCACAAATCAGCCAGCGGCAGCCGGACTGCTTCAGTACGTACTCCAGCTCGCTAAGACGGTAGGCCGGATTGATGTTGACCAGGATCGCGCCGACCTTCGCCATGGCGAACTGAGCGATGCACCACTCGGCGCAGTTCGGTGCCCAGATGCCGACCCGATCGCCCGGCAGCAGGCCGAGGGCGAGCAGGCCGCGGGCGCAGCCCTCGACTACCTCGGCTAGTTCGCCCCAGCTGTAACGAAGACTCTGATGGCGCACTACTAGCGCCTCTCTGCGTGCGTGCAGGCGCACCGTAGCGTCGAAGGCTTCGCCTATGGTCATGGCCAGCAGGGGGTTGTCCTGCGGGCCGCGGGTGTAGCTGAGCTGAG
>NZ_CEXBBO010000059.1:0-13736 GCF_982611455.1 Stutzerimonas sp. | reverse complement strand
TTTTCAGTCGGCAGAACAGCCTCTACTGGGTCAGTTTTCGGTCAGCGGCAACAAAGAGCGGACAGTCAGTAGGTCGCACACGCCCCACAGGCTCTCTGGGCCAAAGCCTCACCTCCTTGCCACTACGGTGACGCTTTCTGCAAAAATTGTCTCGCTCCCGTCGTTGAGTTGGCGACGAAGCCAAGTTGGGATGACTAAACAGTCGATCGCCGAAAGCGGCGGACCCTCTGTACCGCCCGGGTTGCGCTCGCGGCTCGTTGATGTCACTTTGACATCAAAGACCCTCGACTTCCAAGCGGATTGGTCATGAATAACACCTACAACATATATAAGGTCAAGCACACGAAGCTCACACAGCTAAAGGAAAAGCTGAACGCCGTTGGGCTTCAAGAGCAAAAAACTCGCATCTCAGATGACTATTCAATGACATTCTATTTTTCCGACAAGGTAAAAGGAAATGACATCTGGTGGTGGGAAACCTATCGAAATTTTTTTAACGACGACGTCGTCAAACCCACAAATACCTTCCATTTTGGGATGCTGCTGTGTCATCACATTAACAAGCCTGAACATATCTATGCTGTCAGCCTAGGGAAGGCACATTTCTACCTTTCTAAGTTCATTCAGAACGATTTCGGAATAGACCTAGCTGTACGTATGGCGGATGAGAACACCATCCTGCTCAAGAAAAGTCGATATTTTACTGGTACTAAAAGGCAGGACGTATCTTCCTATCAGCGATTCCAACCCAATGGATACGAGCCTGGTGAGTCCGTCGATCATCTCAAGCTCAGGGCATCCGACAAGGATCTGTGGGGTGAACGGAATATTATTTTTGCCGACTCGATCCAAATGGATATGGATCGAAATCCACTTGACCTCTCCGAGATATTTGATCGTATAGAGGCAAGTATGGAGGGCGAGGAGATTATTCGACTTCCAAAGCTGGAACCTGTCACTGATGAGCTGCGTGCCGAACTTGACAAACTTTTATTTTCGGCCATCAAGACTCAGCAGGGACACGTAATAGTCGACGATTTCCACGTGTATGGCGTTGCAATTTGCTTCAGCTTTCACGATTACGACTATAGATTATCTGCCAAGAAACCCGGCGAGACCGGTAGCTATCGCAAAAAGATTGGCAACTCTTTAACCGTCATTGAGATCAGCGATTTTCTCATAGAGCACGATGATATTGATGACATAAATTCCGTCACTGTGCAATTTAAAAGTGGCGATCAGGGCGCATTTACTCAAGATCTTAAAGAGATACTAGATCTGCCCATCACCTATGAGGGGTATCAGTACTTCTTGAGGAATGGTGATTGGTATAAGTTTAACCAGACCTTCATGGGCTACCTAAAGCATTCAATCGGTACAATTGCCACAGTGTTGATGGAGCCGCTCGACGAGACGGACTACATCCGCTGGCGCGATGAGAAGCAACGTAGGATAGACGCCAACGAGCCAGTCGACGACAAAATTACCTACCGCGAAAGCTACTTCAATAAGAAGCAGTGTGATGACCATGGATACATACTGCTTGATCGGCAGCTCACGCTGCTACAGTCAATGGAAAGGGGCAAGAAACAGTATCGCGTCGAGGTGGCAGACCTTTACAAAGATAAGGAAATAATTTCGGTAAAAATCTCGGAGACCAGCTCAGAGCTTATTTACAACATAGAACAGTCAAGAGATGCAGTTGAACTCATCAGACGAAATGAAATCGAGTTTAACCAAGAGCTTTCGGTGGCAGCCTTATGGTTTGTATTTGAGGATGAGATCCAGAAGATCACCGAGTTCAACTCGATTCAATTTCTCCTCGCAGTAGAGTCTTGGCAAAGAGTCGTAAGAAGCTTGGGGCTCACGCCGAAAATATACCTATCTAAACATAATAAGTGAGCTTGTCGTTGGGGGTTGAATCCAAGCCAACAGGTGAGCTATTTCGGAGCCTAAACACCGTAAATTATCGACGCTAGAAGCTTGCATTTGACTCGATAATTTTCTGCCCCAATCTATGCCAGGTAGAGGCCGTTTTTGGGCCGGTAGCTGCCAGTCGTGACCGACTGCAATTGCCCGAAGCCTTCGTGGTGGTGCTGTCCTTCGCTCGCTGGCATCAACTGAATCCCGCGACTACAAGGGCATTGCAGATGGATCTAGGTTTCGTTCCTCTACGCTGCAACAGGTTGTCTCGATAGGTACCGAACCGCACCATGCCGCTATTCCGCAGACTCCCTTAGTCAACGTGGAACCACAATCGCCTATGCCCAGCTTACTGATTTCTAAAAACAGCGAGCCACTGCCCATTCCAGAGACAGACGGCTACGACGTGCTACCACAGTTTCCGAAGCAAAGCCCCCTACCGTTTCGGCGCACCATCCGGCGACAAGAGCTAAAGCAGATCATCCCTCTGTCCGAAACGACCATCTACGAAATGGAGCGGCGTGGCGAGTTTCCGCGACGCTTTAACCTGACACCGCGTTGCGTCGTATGGGACTTAGCTGAGGTGGAAGCCTGGATCGAGGAACGCAAGCAGGCGCCTCGTAGAGACATCAGCGGCCCGGATGTCCGCCTACGGAAAACCCGTCCGGTTCGGTCGTACTCAGATCAGGAATGTGGCCGGCGATGGCATCAGCCAACAAGCGCCTCCAGTTCCCAAGAAGTCGAGCGAGGTAGGCGTCGAGTTTCCTTCGCCAGATTGACCTGCAAGGCCACTTGAGCCACCTCCAGAACATCCCTCGCCAGCGAATAGCTGCCCTTGGTCTGCAGCCAGGCCAGCACGTCCGCCAGGTGCCAGATTGACGCACTGCCCTCGTGCACCGGTGCGGGGAAGCTGCCCGGATTGGCCAGCATCAGCTTGCGCATGTTTTGTCGCGATACACCAACCATTTCGGCCACGTCAGTGAGGCCGACCAGATCCGGAGCGACCTCTATCAGCCTGGCCGAGGGCACCGCATGGCGCACATCGGCCAGTGCACTGCGCACAGCCGCATCCGCATTCTCCGCCTCTCGAGTGAACTCCAGAGCCAGCCGACCCGGCTGGCCGATGCCGACCAGAGCATCGTCGCAGCCCGCTTCGCCAAGGCGCTCGACCAGAATATCCGGGGTACGGTCGTCCTCAGCGAGTTGGTATTTCAGGGTGAAGGTGTATTCCATCGTGCTACTCCTCTGCACCGTTGGCAGTATCCTGCTGCGTACGATGCGTGGTGCAGTTGTCCACCACGCGGCGTAAGGCGCGTGCATGGTTGCTGGGGTTCTTCGGCGTACTCCACACGCTGGTGATGCAGAACTCGCCGCAGCGACATTCCTCGTCGTTATAGGGACAGTAAATCCGCCCCCAGGCGTGACTGCCGCCAACTTCGATGCGCCACCCCTGCCCTTCGGCATGTTTAAGCGCTTCTTCGATCTCCTTCTTCGGATGCGAAGGACGGGCCATGGATGGTCTCCAGTATTCGTATGATTCGACAGGTTGTCAACTGACAACCTGTACATTCCTTTTATACGGCAGCACTCAATACCGGCACGGATACATTGTCCGGCAACAGCTTCGGCAGGTGAGTCCGACCATCGATCCAGGCATCAACCATGTCTGCCCACTCTTGCAGCATGTGGCGCCGCTGCTCCGCATATTCGGCCTTGTTGTAGACCGAGTGCGAGGAACGCCCGTCCTCATGCGCCAGGCACTTCTCAATCCAGTCACCATTGAAGCCCACTTCGTTGAGTAGCGTAGAGCCAGTCCTTCTCGCCATGCAGGATTGCGAACGCAAAGACCTGCTTCACGATGTCGCGAATGTGGACGGCCGTGGCCGGCGCACCACGAGCCTTCACCTTGGCACAGAGCGCGCGCAGACCGTCAGGGGTGATTTCGATCAGGATCGAAGACAGGTAGGATGTCGCGATCGATTATGCTCTTGCGCATGGACCGCATACTGTCGGCCATACGCGCATCGGCCAGCCATCTCATCAGCATCTCACCAAACGACTTGGCAGCGGTCAGACGCCGCTTGGCTCGCTGTTTTTCCAGGGAGGGAGATATGTTGGCATCCAGCAGCTTCTCGCGAGCCATGGCTAACGAAATACCCGCCGGGCGATACCGTCACGTACATGCCATCGCGGCCAGGAGCCTTGTAGGGCTTGGCCTTGGATTAAGATTGCGCAGCGCAGTGTCGGTCAGCATCGTGTTTTTCCTCCTGTCCATAACGGCTTTTACCGTCAAGGGCCAGGAGACCTGCTGATGCCGGGTAGGCTAGTACTTCCAGGCCGTGCAGCGACCTGCGGCAGTCGCCGGATCAAGTGCCCCAGGACTTTACCATCTCGGCGCCGTATTTTGCTTTCCAAGCATTGATCACCTTGTGGTTGCCGCCCTTGGTCTCGACGACTTCGCCTGTATGCGGATTCGTATATACCTTCAATGTTCGTGGACGACGGACACCCTGCGGAACGGTCTTGTTTACGACAGGCTGTGGGTCGAGGATATCCAGAACGGTTTTCAGGCTGAAGCCGTATTCCTTCAGAAGCGCATTTAACTTGGTTTCGAATTCGATCTCCTGCTGCAACTTGTCATCGGCCTTGAGTTTATCCAAGGCGGCGAGTTGCTCGGCGAGTTGGGATTCAAGGCGTTTGTATTCGGCTATCTTGCTCATCTTAAATCTCGCAAGTCGTGAAAAAAATTTAGCGGTGCCAAAAGTTCGTGCTGAACCCCCAAAGTCATCGGAGTTCGGTCCTATTATATAATTTCCACTCCCTTAAAAGACGACGCCAAGTCGGAGTATTCAGACCGATTCCACCCTGTTTATTTACGTAAAGCTGAACAATCCGCTTTAGCACAAAAAGACTTTTGTGCTTTCGGCTTCTCTACATTTACGGTTCTATAGAATGACTCTCCTGAACGGCTCGCCAAATCGGCCCCATCGCTCAAGGGTAAGCGCGGATATATTGCGCCGGCATGAGCAGGCAATATTCACCGACGCGAGCCTACCCAACGTAACTCCCCCTCTTGCCTGCCTCGGTTCCGCGGATCGACCACGCCGAAGACTGATCTCGATGGCAAGCTAGCTCGTCGAGGTGAGAGACGCCGATCCGGCTGATTCGGGCAATTCCTTACGAGATCCTGCGCTTTATCGCTCACGGGACCGCCGTTCGCGGCTACCGTCGCCTGGAGGTGACTGGGACAGGTTCCAGACGACGAGTGTGGCCACCTCGATACGGCAGACAACTGGGCGCCGTGTGCATCGTTTCTCGTGGATCAGTGAGTGGAAATAGCTCGCGGCTCTCGACGGCAAGCCGCTGGGTATCGCTCTGATCCTGCCCAGCTGGTTCTATGCAGCGTGCTGGACCGGGCGCTGATCCTCACGACCATGTCCGCCCACGCCTGCAATACTCGCCACCGCTGCCCCGCGTATTCAGCACTTGCTATAGGCCGAGCGCGAGGAAGCCCCATCCCCGTGCGCCAAGTACTTCGCAATCTAGGCGTCACTGAGCCCACTTGGTTGAGCAGCGTTGAGCTGATCCTGCATTAATCTTAACCGTAAACGGCCCCTACGGTAGCCCCGCCGCCGTGGCGCGCTATACGATGAGTTGGGTGATCCAGTTCAGGGTGGCGCGCAGGCGATACCAATCTCGAGCCAGAGCGGAACAGGTGTTCAGGGCTACGAATAGAAACTGGCGGCTAGGTAGGTCACGTGCGGGCCGTAAATAAAAAAGCCGCCCTTGCAGAGGCAAGGACGGCTTCAAATTGGTGCCCGAGGCCGGAATCGAACCGGCACACCTTTCGGTGGGGGATTTTCTTCCCACTTCGACTTTCGCCGCCGTCCTGCAATTTGCCGGACGTTCGTGGGCTGGAGCACGCCTTCACCATAGCCTTGCGGCCGTAGGTGCCCGCCGTCTGCTCTCTACACCTTCCCAAGCAGGCTTGGGCTTGGCTCGGCGTTGGCTCGGACACCGAAGTATCCAGGGCTTTCACCGAGTTTGACGGGCTTCACTTCGGACGTTTCCCTCCGAAGGCTCAAATTGTTTAAGTCCCCTGTGTCTACCGATTTCACCACTCGGGCATAGTGCGCAACGCGCAAAACTACGTACCACCTTCTACTGGCGCCTAGCTGGCCCCTAGCTCGCCAAGGCTAACGACGAAACTACCTCCTGGCTACTCGCAACCCATTGTCAGCATTAAAACTTTTAGCCCAGCTGGACAAGCTGAAAATACTTGACAAGTAGGATTTTAAGTCCCTTGCGTCTACCAGTTTCGCCATCCGGGCAAGGACGGTGATACGCGATGCGCGATCGCGGCGCAGGACTATAACCAGCCACCCGTCGAGGTGCAACCCGAACGCCGCTACGAAACCCTGAAAGCCGAATCGCAGGCATAAAAAAACCGCAAGCTTGCGCTTGCGGTTTCTTTATTAATGGAGGCCGATGTCGGAATCGAACCGGCGTACACGGATTTGCAATCCGCTGCATAACCACTCTGCCAACCGGCCTCAAAACGAAGACGCCGCATACTGCGGCGCCATCGTCAACAAATTGGAGCGGGAAACGAGACTCGAACTCGCGACCCCGACCTTGGCAAGGTCGTGCTCTACCAACTGAGCTATTCCCGCGTCGTCTTGATGACGGGCGCCATTTTATAGCTTCAGCACGTCCCGTCAAGCCTTTGATTAAAAAAGTTTTTATTTCTTTTCCGTAGGGCTGAGATGGGGCCAGGCAGCCATAAGGTAATTGACCATCGACCATAGCGTCAGCCCGGCGGCGATGATCAACAACGCATACCCGATTCCTACCCAGACGGTCGCCAGCGGTGGGTTCGCAAGCAGGATGACGAGCGCCACCATCTGTGCAGCGGTTTTCCATTTCCCGAGGTTGGACACCGCCACCTGCGCCCGCGCGCCCAGTTCGGCCATCCATTCGCGCAGCGCCGATACGACGATTTCGCGCCCGATGATGATCGCCGCCGGCAAGGTCAGCCAAAGGTTCGAATGCTCCTCGACCAGTAGCACCAGTGCTACTGCCACCATCAGTTTGTCTGCCACCGGGTCGAGAAAGGCACCGAATGGCGTGCTCTGCTGCAAGCGCCGCGCAAGGTAGCCGTCGAGCCAGTCGGTTATCGCGGCAAAAGCGAACACCGCACTCGATGCCAGATAGCTCCATTGAAAGGGAAGATAGAACAGCAGAATGATGATCGGTATCAGCAGTACACGCAGTACGGTGAGAATATTTGGAATGTTCATCGATACCACTGATCCACGGATTTAGGAGGCGATTCTACTCACTGTGTAGAGCGGCATAAATCGCCTCGGCAAGCTTTTTACTGATTCCGGGCGCCTTGGCGATTTCCTCAAGGCTGGCGCGGCACAGTTCCTGAAGACCACCAAAATGCTTGAGCAGCTCGCGGCGGCGTTTCGGTCCGATGCCAGGCACGCCCTCCAGCGTCGAGGTGGTCCGTGCTTTTCCGCGCCGCGCACGATGGCCAGTGATAGCGAAACGGTGGGCCTCGTCGCGCACTTGTTGAATCAAGTGCAGCGCTGGCGAGTCCCCCGGCAGAGTGAATTCATGCGCCGCATCGTTGAGGTATAGCGTTTCCAGGCCGGGCTTGCGCGTTACGCCCTTGGCCACACCCAACAGGATCAGCTCGGGCACGGCAAGCTCCTGCAACACGTCGCGAGCCATGTTGAGCTGCCCCTTGCCACCGTCCACCAGCAATATGTCCGGTAGTTTGCCCTCCCCTTCGGCAGCTCTTTTGAACCGTCGGGAAAGTGCCTGATGCATCGCCGCATAATCATCGCCAGCGGTAACGCCTTCGATGTTATAGCGGCGGTAATCGGACTTCAGCGGTCCTTCCGGACCGAATACCACACAAGACGCGACCGTGGCTTCGCCGCTGGAATGGCTGATATCGAAACATTCGAGTCGTGTCGGTGGTTCGTCCAGGTCCAGCGCCTCGGCCAGGGCCTGAAAGCGTGCAGCCAGATGCTGACGATTTGCTAGACGCGCTCCAAGTGCCTGCTCCGCATTGGTCAGCGCAAGCTGTTGCCAGCGCGCGCGAGTGCCGCGTACGCGGTGGGTTATGGTCAGCTCGACGTCGCGCAATTCGACTACCGCACTGATCAGGGTGTCAAAGGCTTCATGAACGGTATTGACGATCAGTTCGGACGGCAGATCGCGTTCCATGGATCCGAGGTAATACTGCTCGAGAAACGCCTGCAGTACTTTGCTGACGCTCTCCTCAATGGCTACTTGCGGAAAGAAATTCTTGCTGCCCAGCACCCGACCACTGCGCACGCTGATCAGATGCACGCAGGCACCGCCTGGGCTCACCACGGCCGCAACGATATCGACGTTGCCGCTACCGCCTTCCATGCTCTGTTGATCCTGCACCCGACGAAGGATGCCGATCTGGTCGCGGATCTCCGCGGCACGCTCGAAATCGAGCGCCATCGCCGCCTTTTCCATGTTTTTCGATAGCTCTTCGGCCAAGGCATTACTGCGCCCTTCGAGAAACATCACCGAGTGCCGAACGTCCTCAGCGTATTCCTCTGGGTCGACCAGTTTTACGCAGGGCGCCTTGCAGCGCTTGATCTGATACTGCAGACAGGGCCGGGTACGATTGCGGTAATAGCTGTCTTCGCATTGACGGACGAAGAACGCCTTCTGCAACAGGCTGAGGCTTTCACGGATCGCCCCGGCGCTTGGATACGGACCGAAGTAGCGACCGGATTCCTTCTTGGCGCCACGGTGAATGCTCAGTCGCGGAAAATCTCCGCTTGAAAGAAACACGTAGGGGTACGACTTATCGTCACGCAGCAGGATATTGTAAGGCGGGCGCCACTGCTTGATTAGCGTTTGCTCGAGCAGCAGTGCTTCGGTTTCATTCGCCGTGATAGTGGTTTCGACTTGGGCGATCTTTGCGACCAGCGCGGCAGTTTTTGGCGCCTGGCCGGCCTTGCGGAAATAGCTCGCGAGGCGCTTCTTGAGATTTTTCGCCTTACCGACGTAAAGCAGCTTTGCGTCAGCGTCGAACATCCGATAGACGCCAGGACGCCCGCTGCAAGATGCCAGAAACGCAGAGGAATCGAAGCCGCTCATCAATTGATGGTATCGACCATGCCGTGACGGACCGCCAGCAACGCCAGCTCGACATCACTGGTGATCGAGAGCTTTTCGTATATGCGGTACCGATAAGTATTGACGGTCTTAGGCGACAGGCAAAGCTTGTCAGAGATGGTCTGGACCTTCTGACAATTGGCGATCATCAAAGCGATCTGGATTTCCCGCTCGGACAAAAGATCGAACGGCGAGCCGTTGACCTTCGGCTGGAACGATTTGAGCGCGAGCTGCTGGGCGATTTGCGGGCTGATGTAGCGCTGGCCGGCGAATACCATGCGGATCGCCTGGATCATCTCTTCCAGCGCAGCGCCTTTGGTCAGGTAGCCAGCCGCACCGGCCTGCAAAAGGCGCGTCGGGAAAGGATCTTCTTCACAGATGGTTACGGCGATGACCTTGATGTCCGGATGGCTGCGTAAGAGCTTGCGAGTGGCTTCAAGGCCACCGATTCCGGGCATTTTTACATCCATCAAAACCACGTCCGGCTTAAGTTCACGCGACTTTTTGATCGCGGTCTCGCCGGATTCCGCCTGACCGATTACCTGCAAGCCGTCGATATCGGCGAGCATTCGCGAAATGCCTGTGCGAACCAGATCGTGGTCGTCAACCACCAGCACTCTAATCAAGCAGACACCTCTTTCAATGCAAATTCAAAGCTGGCTGGCTGCTCGCTTCATAAGCGGCGGACTTTAACAAAAAACTGACCAGCTTACCCAGACCGCACATCGCCCATGGCCAAATGACACCACTCAGTCGACCTGCCAGGTATCGCCTCGAATGGATGTCGCCGGCCGGACGCCTGGCCGATCCACGTATTCAACAGACGCTGCTTACTGATTGCACGTGTCATCGCAGCGCCCATCTTACCCACATTACCTGTTGCAAGACGTTTGCACATGCTCGATAGCCTGCTCGGCAGGCGTTGGTTGACGGCGTTTCGGTGCCAGATATCTTTCCCACGAATTACCAAACGGTCCGTGGCCAGGGAAGTGATAAACGGTAGCGCTATTCGGCGCTCCATGCAGCGCGTAGCTTGCCCCGCACCCTTATTGAGCCGTGCGCTTTACTAAACATACGTATTTCCATATATTCGACCAGGCATATTTATAACGACTGCGTAGCTGCCATGACCGAGCTGGCCCCAACAACGGTTTTCAAATGTCTGTCCGACGAGACCCGTGCCCGCATGGCGCTGTTGATCGCCCGCGAAGGCGAACTGTGCGTCTGCGAGCTGACCTGCGCACTCGACGAAATCCAGCCGAAAGTATCCCGACACCTTGCCCAATTGCGCAGTTGCGGGTTGCTGGAAGATCGTCGTAAGGGCCAATGGGTCTATTACCGGCTGCACCCGCACCTGCCGGACTGGGTTCACCAGATGCTGCAAACCATTCTCGAGGCCAACAGACATTGGATCGAGCCCAACAGCCAGCGATTGGAAGCCATGCGCAATCGGCCCGAACGCCCCCCCCTCTGCGGTTGACCCCATTAAGGAGAACGTCGCGTGTCCGATGAACAACCCATACCGCGTGCCCTGCCCAATGTTGACGATCAGCTGTTTGTGCAGCCCGACATCGAGCGTCTGAGCCGCCCTGGCGACGCGACCCATGCGCCGCGCATCCTGCTGCTTTACGGTTCCAATCGCGAACGCTCATTCAGCCGCTTGATGGTCGAGGAAGCCGCGAGGCTTTTGCAGCAACTCGGCGCCGAGACCCGGATATTCGATCCATCGGGCCTGCCACTTCCAGACGACCAGCCCGACAGCCACCCGAAAGTCCGGGAGTTGCGTGAGCTGATGCAATGGTCCGAAGGTCAGGTTTGGTGTTCGCCGGAACGCCACGGCTCCATGAGCGCCGTGTTCAAGGCACAGATCGACTGGGTGCCGCTGGCCATGGGTGCGGTGCGCCCAACTCAGGGCAAGACGCTTGCAGTGATGCAGGTTTGCGGCGGTTCGCAGTCTTTCAATGTGGTCAACCAGTTGCGGGTACTCGGTCGCTGGATGCGCATGTTCACCATCCCCAACCAGTCCTCGGTGCCCAAAACCTTCCTCGAATTCAATGAGGCCGGCCGCATGAAGCCTTCGGCGTTCTATGACCGTTTGGTGGATGTCATGGAAGAACTGATGAAATTCACCTTGCTGCTGCGTGACCGCCAGGACTACCTCGTCGACCGTTATTCCGAGCGAAAGGAATCTGCAGAGTTGCTATCCCAGCGGGTCAATCAACGCTCCATCTGATCAAAGGAACCCAACGTGGCGCACCCCTACGATTTGCTCGCCGTTCCCGACACCACGGCAACGCTGATATTCACGCCCTGCCCCGGCACTCGTGAAACCAGCATTGCCTGCGCCCTCGACGTTCTGAAGGCCACCTGCTGATGCTCAAGACTTTTGCTTTGTTCGCGCTGACTGCCGTCGCTGAAATCGTCGGTTGCTACCTGCCTTATCTCTGGCTGCGACAGGGCAAGAACGCCTGGCTCTTACTGCCGGCGGCGCTGTCGCTGGCACTGTTTGCTTGGCTGCTGTCACTGCACCCGACTGCAGCAGGCCGCGTCTATGCCGCGTATGGAGGCGTCTATATCGGCACGGCAATTCTTTGGCTTTGGCTGGTTGACAAGATCCGCCCGACCAGCTGGGACCTGCTGGGGTCGGCGGTAGCCCTGCTGGGCATGGCGATCATCATGTTTGCCCCGCGCGGTACCTGACCTTCTTCATCCTTCGGGGAACACTGCCGCATGATTATCAAAGTGGGTATCAACGGTTTTGGACGTATCGGGCGCCCGGCCTGTATGCCGCCTGGGACTGGTCGGGAATTGTTCGAGCAGCAGGTTCATTATCACGTCAACCGCGCTGCGGCCGCCCTAGCGCAGGAGGCGCTGATAGAAGCGGCATTCCCGTTCCAGTGCATCGGCCAGGTTGATCGCCTGACGGAAACCGTGGCGCTCTTCCGGGTAGAGGCAGTACTCGACCTCCACGCCCCGTTCGCGCAGCGCGGCGACCATGGACTCGGTCTGCTCGGGTAGCACGACTGCATCCTGCCCGCCTTGAAAAAAGATCACCGGCATCTGAATCAGCGCCGCATTGCGCAACGGTGTTCGCTGCCGATAGCGCTCGGCGTCGACCTCGGGATCGCCGATCAGCCAGTCCAGATAATCGGCCTCGAACTTATGCGTCACCCGGCGCAACGCCAGCGGATCGCTGACGCCGTAGAGGCTCGCACCGCCGCTGAAGCCAGCATTGGCAGCCAGTGCGCAGAGCGCGCTGTAACCGCCCGCGCTCGAACCCCGGATGAACGTTCGCGTCGGATCAATTTGGCCGTTCGCGGCGAGCGCTTGTACCGCGGCGCAGGCGTCTTCTACTTCGATCACGCCCCATTCGCCTCGCAACCGCTGACGATAAGCACGCCCGAACCCGCTGCTGCCGCGGTAGTTGATATCAGCCACGGCGAAACCGCGCTGAGTCCAATATTGGATACGCGGATCGAAGACCGGGTAGCTGGCGGACGTAGGCCCGCCATGCATGAACACCACCAGCGGTGGCTGTTCTTGCGAAGGGCCTTGGCACTGCGCATTGCTCGGCGGGTAGAAAAACGAGTGCGCCACCTCGCCTTGCCCGGTAGCGAAGCTGAACGGCTGTGGGCGAGACAACTGATCGGCCGCCAAAGGCTGTTCGCCTCCGGCGAGTATTTCGATGCGGCTGCTAACCCTGTCGATCGCTAACACGGTAGGCGCCAGACCCGACGAGCTTGCGATGCAGTAAAAGTGTCGCTCGTCGGCAGCAAGCTGGCGGCAACGGCTAAATTCCATCGCCAGCTGGCGTTCATTGCCTTGGCTGTCTTGCTCGAACAACAATCCGTAGCCATCCACCATACGTGTCAACAGCAAAGCGCCGTCCGCCAAGGGTAGATAGCTCACCGTGCCCAGCTGCCAGGGCGCCGGCGCATGATCACACCCAGCCGCGCCGGTTACCGGAACAAGGCTGTCCTGCATCCTCCAGGGCTGCCACCAGCCTTCGTGGTCAGTCAGGCAATACAGCGTTCCGTCCGCAGCGAAGCGCGGCTGTTGCAGTGATTCATTTCCCGTCATACCGGACAGACACCGCGGCGCTCCCCAGCGATTCGCCTCGGTGCGTTCGGCAATCCAGAGGCTGGTGGCTGTCCATGGCTGTTCGGGGCGTTGCCACTCGATCCAGGCAAGACGTTGACCTGTCGCATCCAAGGTCGGTGACGAGTAAAAGTCGCTCCCCTCCATAAGGACGCTGCGGCTGCCATCAACCAGCGAGACGCTGACCAGACGGTGCGTTACGCGAGGTTCTTCCTGGGATTCTTCCACGGCGAGAATTGCCCGATGGCGCGTGTCGAACTGCAAATCACCGTACCGACGCGCGTCACTACAGGTAAGCGCAATGGGCGGTGTCGCTGCGTCAGCGGATAAATCCTGCAGGTAGATCTGTTGATCCTGCTCGTTGACGAAGGCCACCCCGGCGTCGGTCAGGCAGAAGGCGCCACCGCCGTATTCATATACGCGGCTGCGAAGCGAGAACCCGGGCGGCGTGAAGCAACGCGAGCCCTGAGCGTGCCAATACCACAATGTGGAACGCGCATCGGCCGGATCGTACTGAACCCAGAACACGCCCCCATGGCCAG
>NZ_CEXBBO010000058.1:0-14465 GCF_982611455.1 Stutzerimonas sp. | reverse complement strand
ACCCCCGATCCTCGTATGAAGGTCGGGGGTTTGTCTTTGGGCAAAGAAAAAACGGGCCGCAGAGTGACGGGGCAACAGGGCCAGTGGCCAGGTCTTTTGCGGCAGTGCGTTTGATTGGCTGCATCCAAAAAAATCTGCCTCAGATCAAGAATTAGTATTCCCGCTGGCGCAAAATGTATCCTGCCGACGTCCGACGCTGGGTAAGTGTGCGTCTGGCCCCCGACCCAGATCGGCCCAAACTGATCGTTGGACGCTGTAAAGGCCGCTCGGTCTTCCCGCTTTGTTGGTTTCCGGCCACAATTCACACCTGAGGCGCCGCCTGAGTCCGCATGGCCGGCCAAGAGGAATTCGACATGAGCAGCAACGACCGCGTCATTATCTTCGACACCACCTTGCGTGACGGCGAGCAGAGCCCTGGCGCCTCCATGACTGGCGAAGAAAAACTGCGCATCGCCAAGACTCTCGAGCGCCTGAAAGTAGACGTTATCGAAGCGGGCTTCGCCATAGCCAGTCCAGGTGATTTCGTGGCGGTGAAGGCCGTGGCCGACAATATCAAGGACAGCACCGTATGCAGCTTGGCCCGTGCCATCGACGCTGATATCGAGCGTGCCGCTGAGGCGCTGGCCGGGGCCAACTCCGGGCGCATTCATACCTTCATCGCCACCAGCCCAATCCACATGCAGCACAAGCTGCGCATGCAGCCGGATCAGGTTGTCGAGCAGGCCGTACGCGCCGTGACCAAGGCCCGCAACCTCTGCGCCGACGTAGAGTTTTCCTGTGAGGACGCTGGGCGTTCGGAAATCGATTTCCTCTGCCGCATCATCGAAGCGGCCATCGATGCCGGCGCGCGGACCATCAACATTCCCGATACCGTCGGCTATGCTATTCCGCATCAATATGGCGCCATGATCGGTACGTTGCTCGAACGCATTCCCAATGCCGACAAGGCCGTGTTTTCCGTTCATTGCCATAACGATTTGGGCCTTGCCGTCGCCAACTCGCTGGCAGCGGTCGTAGCGGGCGCGCGGCAGGTCGAGTGCACCATCAATGGCCTCGGCGAACGCGCTGGCAATGCTGCGCTGGAAGAAATCGTCATGGCGATCAAAACCCGCCAGGATCTGCTCGACGTACACACCCGCATCGAGACCGAACACATCCTCAGTGCCTCGCGCCTAGTCTCTGGTATCACCGGCTTCCCGGTGCAGCCGAACAAAGCAATCGTCGGTGCCAACGCTTTTGCCCACGAGTCCGGCATCCATCAGGACGGCGTGCTCAAGCACCGCGAAACCTACGAAATCATGTCCGCGCAATCGGTCGGCTGGAATGCCAACAAGATGGTCATGGGTAAGCACTCCGGGCGTGCGGCTTTCCGCTCGCGTCTCGATGAACTGGGCATCATCCTGTCCGGCGAAGGCGAGCTGAATTCCGCTTTTGCGCGCTTCAAGGAGTTGGCCGACAAAAAACATGAGATCTTCGACGAGGACTTGCAGGCGCTGGTCTCCGATACCCTGGCTGAAGACGTCCAAGAGCATTTCAAACTGGTGACGTTGGAAGTGGCGAGCAAGACCGGCGAGATCCCCGATGCCAAGCTGGTGATCAGCGTAAACGGCAGCGAACAGAGCGCTGTAGGTCAAGGTTCCGGTCCGGTGGACGCGACTTTCAAGGCCATCGAATCGGTGGCCAATTCCGGCGCCACGCTGCAGTTGTATTCGGTCAACGCAATCACCAAGGGCACCGATTCGCAGGGCGAGGTCACAGTACGCCTGGAGAAAGGCGGGCGCATCGTTAATGGCAACGGTGCCGATACCGATATCGTTGTGGCGTCCGCTAAGGCTTACCTGAATGCTTTGAACCTGATGCAGGTTGGCGCGAAGGCCCATCCGCAGGTGGCCGGGGTTTGATTACTGAGAGTCGGCGTCGGGCCTTTCTCGACGCCATGCAGATCACTAGTTGGTTGCCGCGAACCGAGCTACCTTTCGCCGCACCTTCGCGCCCGGAGCTGCTGCAGCTCATTGAGGCTGAAGCCGAGCCCGCGCCAGTTATCGAGCTTGAACGGCCAACCGCGCAGCCGGCCCCTGCGGCGCCCAAGTCGGTAACCGTTACACCCGCTGTCGCGGCGAGTCCGGCAGCCGACGCGATTCGGGTCGCCATGCCGCGTATCGCCGTGCCCGAACCGAAGAAGCCGGTCGCGAAAGCCAGCGAGGCGCAGGTGGCCGCGGTCGAGCAGAAAGCCTCAGTGCCGCCACCGCGTTTCGCCTTGCAGCTGCTGCGTGCGGGCAATGTGCTGCTGTTGGTGGAGCTGCCGACAGGCGAATCGTTCCAGAGCCGTGACCCGGCTTACATCCTGCTCAAGGACCTGCTGCGCGCCGCCAGGTTGCCTGACAAGCCCCAGCAGGTCGGTGACGGCGAGCCGATTCGCTGGCCGCTGCTGCATAGCGGTAGCCTCGATCAGGGCGTCGAAGCCGCACGCGATTACGTGCAGGGCGTGGTCGCCGCCGAATTGGAGGAAATGGGCTGTGCCTGCCTTTGGCTGATCGGCTCGCCAGCTCTCCGTTTTGCTGGCGAAGTCGAGGCGGATGCCTGCTATCGCGAGCTGACTATCGAGGGGCTTGGCCCTGCGCTGGCCATGCCGGGCCTCGAGCAGTTGATGGAGCAGCCGGAAAGCAAAGCGCAACTGTGGAAGACCATGTGCCGCAGCATGTCGCGCTGGGTAACCGGTTTATGAGTGGCTCCTTTGAGTAGTGCTGAATGAGTGATGCAGTCAGTTTTCGCCCCATGATCGCGGCGGATATCGAAACAGTCCTGAAAATCGAATACGCCGCATTCAGTCATCCTTGGACCCGAGGCATCTTCACCGATGCGCTGACGGCTTATGAATGCTGGGTCATGTTCGAAGGGGAGCAGCAGGTCGGCCACGGCGTGATCAACGTCATTCTCGACGAAGCGCACCTGCTCAACATCACCGTCAAGCCGCAGAGCCAAGGGCACGGGCTCGGTTTGCGGCTGCTCGAACATCTGATGCAGCGAGCACATGAGCGTGGCGGGCGAGAGTGTTTTCTCGAAGTGCGTGCCAGCAACACTTCAGCCTATCGGCTATACGAGCGCTACGGCTTCAATGAAGTCGGTCGTCGCCGCGCTTACTACCCTTCCGCTGACGGGCGTGAAGATGCGCTCGTAATGGCCTGTACTCTGCTGGATTGAGCCTGGCTATAGGTGCTCGGTTATTGCCCCGGCGCCTTGTCCCGTCCCGAGTCTAACGGTGCATCTCCTTCCAGCTCGTTATCGTCCATCACATCATCGTTCTCGTGCAGCACGGCATCGCCGCCACCCAGTCCGGTGTCCGGGTCGCCTTTCGCCGGACCATCCCAAGGCTTGCCGTCCAAAGGGTCTTGGCGCGCTCGTTCTGCCTCGTCTAGGTCCACATCGGCCCCGATGTCATGCTCGGACACGTTGCTCAGATCCTGATCGGCTGCGCCGCCATGACCGCGTTCATGCGCCGACCGCGCACCGTCTTCCTGAATCAATGTTTCCGGCGCCAAATCATCCATGGTGGTCTGGCCACCCGGCACTTCGCCGCTGCTCATGCCAGCTTCGGTCACCCGCTCCGGCGGGAACTCGTCTTCGACCTCTTCGGCTGGCACTTCATCACCGATACGGCCTTTACGGTCGTCGCGACGCTGATCGAAATCTAGCTGCTCGATTGAGCCCATGCGGTCTTCGGTATCGTCGATTTCCGTCGGGGTGTAGGGCTTTTGATCGTTCATGACAACCTCCTGCTTGAGCTACGGTCTTGCAAGTTGTGACCTGGGAGCGATGTGAAGATTCAGGCTGATCGCTGGCCGGTTCGGGGTTTATGAACCAAGCTGCTATGGGTGTCGTTCTTAGTGCCTAAGCGCTTGTGGTCGTACAAAAAAGCGCGAACCACCACTGTTGATCCGGAGTCTCAGGGAGCATGAGCAAACAAAACGACTGCCCCGGGCTAGAGGTCCGGCACTGCGCTTTTTTCTTCGATGTCGACGGAACGCTGGCAGAAATACAGCCTCGTCCTGAGCTCGTTTTCATTCCCCCTCGTTCGTTGGCGGCGTTAGAGCGTTTGCACCTCAGCGAGATTCCCGTAGCGGTCATTTCCGGTCGACCGCTGAGCCAGATCGACGATTTGCTCTCGCCATTGCGCCTACCGGCTGCCGGCGTGCACGGCGCCGAGCGGCGTACAGCTGCGGGCGAAACGCTGCAACCGATCCTCGACCGCGATGCGTTCGACGCCATTCAGCATGAGCTCGCGCAAGCCTGCGCCGAGCATCCTGGCCTTGCCCTGGAAAACAAGGGCGTTGCCTTCGCTCTGCATTTTCGCCTTGCTCCTGAACTGGAAGAGACCGCCCGCGCCTTGGCCGAAGCGTTCGTCGAACGCTTCGGTGACGTGTTGGCGCTGCAGCCGGGCAAATGCGTGTTCGAGCTGAAACCGCGTGGCGCCAGCAAGGGAGAAGTGATCCGCGCGTTCATGCAAGAGGCTCCGTTCAAGGGACGGATACCGGTATTTGTGGGTGATGACCTGACCGATGAGGCCGGCTTTAAGGTGGTCAACGAGCTGGGCGGACTGACCATCAAAGTTGGCAGCGGGGCGACCGAAGCCACACGGCGTTTAGCTTCCGTAGAAGCGGTTGGTGCCTGGCTCGACGAACTACTCAGCGCTCTGTCCGAGCTGCCAATATCTAATAAAACAGACTGAAGCGAGAACGACCCATGAGCCGACTAGTAGTGGTTTCCAACCGCGTAGCGCCGATCAAGGCGGGGAAGGTCGCTGCTGGCGGGCTTGCAGTTGGCGTTTATGATGCGTTGCGCCAGGCCGGAGGCATCTGGTTTGGCTGGAGCGGCGATGTAAGCAGTACTCCGCACACGAACACCGAGACCGTTGGCAACATCACCTACGTCACGTTAGGGCTGACCAAGCAAGACTACGATCAGTATTACCGCGGCTTTTCCAACGCCACGCTCTGGCCGATCTTTCATTACCGCATCGACCTGGCCCGCTACAACCGTCAGGAATATGAAGGTTACAGACGCGTTAATGCCATGCTGGCAGAGAAACTCAAGCCGCTGCTCAAGCCCGACGACATCATCTGGATACACGACTACCACCTGATTCCCTTCGCCGAAGCCTGCCGACAATTGGGCATTCGCAACCGTATCGGCTTCTTTCTGCACATCCCGTTTCCGCCGCCGGAAATTCTCACTGTCATCCCGCCGCACAACGAACTGCTCAAAACGCTCTGCTTCTACGATCTCATCGGCTTCCAGACCGAAACCGATCGTCTCGCCTTTCAGGACTACATGACCCGCGAAGTCCGGGGCGTTCTCGAGCCCGACGGCAGCCTGACCGCCTATGGGCAAAACTTCCGAGCCGGGGTTTATCCGATTGGTGTGGTCCCGGATGAAATTCACGACCTGGCCGAATCCTACAAAGGCCGCCGCAAGCCCATGCGGCGTACCACCGATGTGGCCCGCAAGAAGATCATCAGCGTCGACCGTCTGGATTATTCAAAAGGTTTGGTGGAGCGTTTCAAAGCATACGAGGCCTTTCTAGAGCGTTACCCAGAGCACCGCCGCGCAGTCGAGTTCATCCAGATCGCGCCGACTTCGCGCTCCGATGTGAAAACCTACCAGCACATCCGACAGCAGCTGGAAAGCGCGGCGGGGCACATCAACGGTTGGCTATCGGATCTCGATTGGACGCCGTTGCATTACCTTAATAAAAGTCATGATCGGCGCGTGCTGATGGGTTTGTTCCGCAATGCCGACATTGGTTTCGTTACGCCATTGCGCGACGGCATGAACCTCGTCGCCAAGGAATATGTCGCCTCGCAAGACCCTGAAGACCCCGGCGTGCTAGTGCTGTCGCGCTTTGCCGGCGCCGCCCGCGAGCTGACTTCGGCGCTGATCGTCAACCCCTACGACTGTATCGGCATGGCCGAAGCGCTCGACCGCGCCCTGCGCATGTCGCTCACCGAACGCAAAGATCGTTACGAACATATGATGCGTGCGATCCGCGCCGCCGACCTCGATGCCTGGCGCGACAATTTTCTGCGAGACCTGCGCGCGTTCTCCTCTCGGCCCAGAGCAGAGGTACAGTCGAACCCGCTTTTCACCGTCTGATCCTGTGACGTCCCGGTCTGCGCTCTTGTCAAAACGCAGGCCGGTTCGTAACGTGCGTGTCGGAATGGAAAGGACGGAAAAGAAATGAACGACGATCTTAATCAGCTATTCGAGAACAATGCGCGCTGGGCTGAGGCCATAAAAAAGGAGGATCCCAAGTTCTTCGAAAAGCTCGCCAAGCAGCAGGTGCCGGAATATCTCTGGATCGGCTGTTCCGATGCGCGCGTGCCGGCCAATGAAATCGTCGGCATGCTGCCGGGTGATCTCTTCGTCCACCGCAACGTCGCCAACGTCGTGTTGCATACCGACCTGAACTGTCTGTCGGTGATTCAGTACGCGGTCGACGTGCTCAAGGTGAAGCACATCCTGGTCACGGGCCATTACGGTTGTGGTGGCGTGCGCGCCTCCATGCGTGACGACCAACTGGGCCTGATCGACGGCTGGCTGCGCACCATTCGTGATCTTTACTACGAGCACCGCGACCACATCGCCACCTTCCCGACCGAGGAAGCGCAGGTCGACCGCTTGTGCGAACTCAACGTCGTTCAGCAGGTCGCCAACGTCAGTCACACCAGCATCGTCCAGAACGCTTGGCATCGTGGCCAGCCGTTGTCCGTGCATGGCTGCATCTATGGCATCAAGGATGGCATCTGGAAGGATTTGGACGTCACCATCAGCGGCGCCGAGCAGGTTCCTCCGCAATACCGCCTCCGTCCACGTCGTCCGGTCTGATGGCGAATCGTCACGGATGGGCCTTCGCTGGCCTGCTGCTCGCGGTGCTTTGTTGGAGCGGAAATGCGCTGGTGGCGCGCGCCTTTCATGAGGCGATTCCGCCGCTGACTTTGTCGTTCTGGCGCTGGTTTTTGGCGACCTGCTTGCTGCTGCCCTTCGTTGCGCGCTCGATCTGGGCTCATCGTGCGTCGCTGCGCGCGGCCGGTTGGCGCTTGCCGATCGTCGCCGCGCTGGGCATCAGCACCTACAACTCCCTGCTGTATTCCGCCGCGCAGAGCACGGAAGCCATCAACCTCACGCTAGTAAACACCTGCCTGCCGCTGTTCACCTTTATCGGTGGCGGATTATTGCTGAATGAATGGCCCGCACGTCGCGCCTGGTTCGGTATGGCGATCGCCGCAGGCGGGCTGATCTATTTGATCAGCCGTGGCAGCTGGGAAGCTTTTACCAGTCTGTCGTTCCAGACCGGGGACCTGATCATGCTTGTAGCGGTGCTGATATGGGCGCTGTACACGTTGCTGCTGCGGCGCTGGGCTGCCTATTTGCAACTGCCGTCGCTGACACTGCTAGGCGTACTGATGCTGATCGGTATGCCGCTGATCCTGCCGTTCTACCTGTTCGAACTCAGCCACGTCGGCGGTTTCACGCCCACGCCGACCAACCTCGCCGTCATCGCCTACACCGCCATCTTCGCCTCGCTAGTCGCTTATCTTTCATGGAACCACGGCGTCAAAACCGTTGGCGCGGCCAAGGCGGCGATGGCGACCTATCTGATGCCTGTCTTCACAGCGATTCTCGGCTGGCTGGTGCTGGGCGAGGGGCTGCAGATGTTTCACTGGATCGGCGGCGGGCTGATCTTCGCCGGCCTTTTCCTGGCAACCCGCCCTACGGCGCGCGCCGCGATTCGCTAGCGCCAGCCAGAAGACAAGAAAAAGCCCCGCGGTCTCTGCGGGGCTTTTTCTTAACGCTTGTGGTTGTCGGGATTGTCTGCGTCGCTGCCATTCATGCGTGTGCGTGTGCGTGTCGGCTCGACGCTGTGCCCGGCTGGCTGGGTACGCGTCGTGTGCGCCGTGTTACCGATCTCGACCTCGTCAGCCGAATTCGCCAGCTCGTGATCGCTCTTTTCGTGCGGGGTCGTTTTGATTTCTTTGTCCATGGTGCACCTCGTGTGGGTTATAGGGATCTCACAGGTTTGAGGTGGCTAACAGAGTGATGTTCGCGCCGGTCATCAGGTGGCGGGTTTGCATTGTCGACGGGCGCCGGCCTGCTTGCGCCGCCAGTGCAATCAGCTCAATACCTGCGTTCGATACGCCTTGGCTAGCTGACGGGCCAGCATGATGAAATTTTGCAGCGCCGGGGACTGATTGAAGCTGCGGCAAATCAGCGTCAACGGCGCGACCAGGCGGGGGCGGGCGCCGAGGATGCGGCGGTAAACGACGCTTTCGCTGTGGATATCGCGCATCGAAGCAGGGACCACTGAAACGCCTTCGCCGGCCGCGACCAGGCTCACGTTGGTCAGCATCCGCTCGACCTCGAACGCTACGTGCGGCTCGAAGCCGGCCGCCTGACAGGCGCGCAGCAGATTGGCATACATCCCCGGCGCACCGGGGCGGCGAACGAGGATGAAGGGCTCGTCACGTATCGCCTGTAGTTCGATCGCATCGGGATGATCAGACAGCGCCGGATGGCCGACCGGCAATACCATCAACAGTTCTTCCACCAGCAGGCGATGAAACTCGATGCCGTCTGGCCGGCTGACGGGGGCACGAAGGATACCGACGTCCAGCTGGCCGGCCATGGAGCGTTCGGTTAGGCGGCCGGCATTGCCTTCGTCCAGGGTGATCGCCACGGCCGGATACTGTTCGCGAAAGGCGCGGATGATGCGCGGGATCAGCGGGTGCGCTGCGGCCGAGGACGTGAAGCCGATTGCCAGCGTGCCCTCGACGCCTTTGGCTACACGCGCGGCTCGGCGGGAGCCCTCTTGCACCCGCGCAAGAATGGTTTTGGCCTCATCCAAAAAAACCGCGCCGCCGGTGGTCAGGTCGACGCCTTTGGGGTGCCGCTTGAACAGGTCGAACCCCAGCTCGTCTTCCAGCGCACGGATCTGCTGGCTCAGCGGCGGCTGCTGCATGTTCAGCCGGGCGGCGGCGCGGGTGAAGTGCTTCTCCTCGGCGACCATGACGAAATAGCGGAGATGGCGAAGTTCCATATAAGGGACAGTCCTGGCGGGGCGGCGGTCGGTGTGCGGGCCGCAGAGGCGCGCGGATCGGTTAGGATACGAAGGCACTGAAGCGACAAGAACAACAATATTGCGCGAAGGCCCATGATCTTAGCCAAGCTGGCCAGGAACGACACTGCATTGATCCTGATCGCGATTGCCCTGGGCATATCGCTCGGTATCGTGCAGCCCGAACTGGCGACCCGAATGAAGCCGCTCAGCGATGCCTTTCTTGGCGTCATCGGCCATGCGGTGCCGCTGGTAATGTTCGTACTGGTCGCATCGGCAGTGGCCGGGTTTGGCGACCGCGGCCACGGCAAGCGTTGCGCCGGACGCGTGGTCGCGTACTTCTTCGTGATGGCGGTGCTGTCGCTTGTCACCGGTGCGGCGGTCGCCATGTTGCTGGTGCCAGGCGTCGACGGTGAGACGTTTGCCGCATCGCCTGTCATGCAATCCGATAACGAGTTGACCGCCGCCATCGCGGCCAGTCTGGCGCAGTTCTTCAGCCATACCCTGATTCTTCCCGTTCTGTTTGCAGCGCTGGTGTTTGGCCTGGGGCTGGGTTACGCCGGCGACGCGGGCAAGCCTTTGCGGTGCAGGCTGGAGATGCTGGTCGAATGGCTGCTGCGCGCGCTGCGTTTGGTGCTCCGGTTCGCGCCGCTGGCCGCCTTTGGTGCGATGGCTTACACCGTCGGGCGCTACGGGCCTGCATCCGCCTGGCTGCTGCTCAAATTCGTCGGCACCGTCTACCTTGCCGCTCTGCTGTTCGTTGTTGTGGTGTTGGGCGTGGCGGCTCGCTGTGTTGGCTTTGGGTTGTTTCACCTGGTCGCTTACATCAAAGCCGAGCTGTGCCTGGTGGCCTTCACCGGTGCTTCGGTAGCGGCCGTGCCAGGGCTGATCGAAAAGCTCGAACGGGCCGGCTGTGGAAAGCAGGTGGTGCGGCTGGTGCTCAGCACCGGCTATACATTCAACCTTACCGGTTCGAACCTTTACGTGACTTGTGCCTTCGTATTCCTGGCGCAGCTCGCAGGTATAACGCTGGACGGCACGCAGCTGCTGATGCTGCTGTTGGTATCGCTGCTGACGTCGTTGGGTTCGACCAGCGCGGCAGGCTCGGCATTTCTTACGCTGACGGCCACGCTCGGCGTATTGAATTGGGTACCGCTGGAGGGGTTGGGCATTTTGCTCGGCGTCGAGCGGCTGATGAAGTGTCGCTCGTTGACCAATGTGCTCGGCAATAGCCTGGCCTGCGTAGTGATTTCAGCCTGGAGTGGTGCGCTGGATCGAAAGGCGCTGCGCGAGGCGTTGGTGCCTCGTCGACAGCCGACGCTTCCCGACGCGGTGGTCGGTAAGCGTTAGGGCTCAGTTCTTCACGAGCGCGTTGAATGCCTTGTCCAGCGTGGCTTCGGCCTTGGCAATTCGGTCACGGCGATCATCCGTCCAATGCTGATCGCCAGCCAACGCCTGGTTGGCTTCGCCAAGCATGCGCTTGACCTCCGCTGGCTGCGGCCCGCCGGTGCCGACACGGGTCTTGACCATGTTCTGCGGCGACAGCGTGGCGCGGAAGGCCGACTCGCTCAGCGGCAATTCGCGGGTCTTCCATTCGTACTTCTCCGCCGCCTTGGTGAACAGCCGCTGCGCCTCGGCGTAAGGGAAGTTGGCCGGCACGAAGCCTTCCTTGCGCGCATGGCCCACCACCGCGGAGGCGAAGCTGTGACCGATACGGAAGGGCACCTTGTGTTCGCGCCCTAAGGTGTCGGCCAGCTCCATCGAAGTGGTCCATTCGGCTTCCAGTTCTTCCAACGCACGTTCCGGATTGATCACCAACGCATCCATCACCTTGCGCGTGCGGACGAACATCTCATGCGCGCTATCGAACAATCCCAGGCCGTCGAAGGCGAACTTGTAGTCCGTCATGCCAGTGGTCACGTTGTGCGCGCGCAGGGTGACGGTATGGGCCAGGCCGACCACATCCGATGCCGATTCCCGCGCTCGCATGATCAGGCCAGGATTACGCTTCTGCGGCATGGCACTGCTGGTGTAGGTCGAACCTTCCTCAAGTAGCATCCACGGGCGGATCTGGTGGTATTGCGTATGGATGTCGCCGAGCATCGCGCCGATGCGGATCGCTGAAGACGATGCGATCCCGGCCGCCTCGATGGGAATGTCGTAGGTCGACACCTGACCGGCATCCAGCGAGTTCTCACGTACCTCATCGAAGCCGAGCAGCTCGGCCAGCCGCTCGCGGTTGAGCGGCCAACCTGAGTTTGCCAGCACCGCCGTACCCATCGGGCTGCGATTCAGGCGCTCGTACAGCTCGCGGATGCGTTGAGCGTCTCGTTCGAAAGCTGCCTCGTAGGCCAGCAGATAATGCGCATAGGTGATCGGCTGCGCCTGCACGCCGTTGGTGTAGGCCGGGATCAGCGTGTCGACGTTCTCCTTGGCCAGCTCCAGAAGGCGAGCGCGGGTGTCGTTCATCGAGTCGGTGTAGTCCAGCAACTGGCTGCGCAGGGTGGCGAGCCGGTAGGTGGCGTACATATCCTGGCGGCTGCGGCCGGAGTGGATCAGCGAGGCTTGCGGGCCTATTTCGTCGATCATGATGCGCTCGATCTGCAGCACGTCACTGGGCTTCTTACCATCCGGCTTGCTGGCCTGATCGATAACGTGCTGAACGCCGCGGGCAATCTCGCGGCCCTGTTGTTGGCTGACGATCTCTTCCTCGGTCAGCATGACGATGGACGCCTTGTTGATCCGGTTGACCCAGGTGAATTGGTCGTCGTGCTTGCCTTGCTTGGCACCGGCACGATCGACCGTGGCGCCGATCTTCGCCGCCTCGGCCGCGCATTCGGCCGTGGTGCGGCAGGGCAGGTCGGCCGTGTCCGCAGCCTGTACGGTCAGGTGGCTGGCGCTCAGCGCGAACGCGACGGCCAGGGAAAGCAGCGTTTTTTGCGTGATCATGTTCATCTCCTGTTTAGCGACACCGTCACCCGTGCGGGCGACGGGATGGCATGGGGCGGGGTCGTTACAGCAGTGGCAGCGTGTAGCTGAGAATGAAGCGGGTCTGATCGATGTCGTTGCCCGTGCTTCGGTAGGTCCCGTTGCGCAGCTTCACGCCGAAGTTCTTCAGCGCGCCTTGCTGGAACACGTATGCGATATCGGTATCGCGTTCCCACTCGTGGCCGTCGCGTCCGCCAGGGCCGTCGAAGTTGTCGCCGCGCAGATAGCGCGTCATGAAGCTCAGGCCGGGTATGCCCATGGCGTTGAAGTCATAGTCGTAACGCACCTGCCAGGATCTCTCGCCAGGACTGGCGAAGTCCGGCGAAATCATCACGTAGTTGACCAGATATGAGTTGGTGCCATTGATGTGCGGGAAGCCCGTCTCGCCGCTCATCTTCTGGTACGCCGCGCCGAACGCGTGGCCGCCGAGCTGGTAAGTGAACTTGGCGCCGAAGGCATCGTTGTCGACGTTGGTGTTGCCCGCCTCGGTGGAGCGGGCGAAGCGCAGATCGCTCTTGATCGCCTGGTCTTCACCCAACGGTAGTACATGTAACAGGTTGAAGATGTGCTGCTTGTAGTTCTGATCCAGATGGCCGTAGTGGTAGCCCGTGGTCAGGTTCTTGTTCCAGCGGTAGCTTGCACTGGCGAAATCGAACTTGTCGCTGGCCTGCCCGCCGCTGATGCCTTTGCCCGCTACCAGCATGTCGTCGTTGGCAGCGGAGTTTCGCAGGCTGTTCTGCGTCAGGCGGCCCGCGTTCAGCGTTAGCCCGTCGATTTCCTTCGATGTCAGCATGCCGCCGCGAAAGGTCTGGGGCAGTAGGCGTGAATCGTTCGGCAGCACCGTCGGAAGTTTCGGCAGCAAGGTGCCGGCACGGAGTGTGGTCTTCGAATAGCGCAGCTTGGCCGCCGCGCCGAGTTGGCTGTATTCGTCCGGCGCCTTGTCGTCACCCACCGGCAACAGCCCCGTATTCTGCCGCTCCGGTCCCGAGTCGAGTTTTACGCCGAGCAGTCCGATCGCATCGATCCCGAAACCCACCGGCCCTTCGGTAAAACCGGACTCGTAATTGAGCAGAAACCCCTGCGCCCACTCGTCACGCTTCGACTGATTGGCGCCTTCCTGGCGGTAATCGGCGTTGTGGTAGAAGTTGCGCAGCTCCAGCGTTGCCTTGCTGTCCGCCAGAAACTCCGCCATGACCACACCCGGCAAACCCGCACCCAGCGCAGCAACCGCAATCGCCGCAGCGAGCGGCTTCGGTGACTTGAGCATCACTGTCTCCTGTTTATTTTTATTGGAGGTAGACGCTGCCGGCACAAGACCGGCAGCGTCTGGGGCGATGCTAATCACCAGCGGTTGGGATTAAAAATATATAGATAATCTGGTGTGAATATCTATTAAGTATGGATGGCGGGCATAAAGGCATCGTCTGCCTCACGACTGCGAGATGGAGGCGATCTCGCGTCAGTGTCGGGTGCTAACTCAGCGCTTGCTATTGGCGCTGACCATGCGGCCCTTCATGGCTTCTTGCTTGACGATGTATTCGCCGACCAGCGGACGGCTCTGCAGATAGTGCTCGGTGGTCTTGTGGTAAGTGAAGGCCGATTCGTCGCGGTACAACTCGTAGAGATACACCAGATCAGGATCATTCAGATCCTGCACGACATCAAACACCAGGCAATCCGGCTCGTTCTGCACCGAAGCGGCGGCGTTGACGCGCATGGCCTCCATGAACTGAGCGAACGAGCCAGGCGTGAGCTGAGTTTTTAAAATAAGACAGTACATAAGAATCCTGTTTTGTTTTATGGTTGTGGCTTGATTGTATACAAAAAAGGATCAAGCCATGCCAACCCGTCCCGGTCGCCTGAATGGCCTGCGTCACCTGGCGCTTACCGCCCCGAATCTGGAAGAGTGCGAACGTTTCTATGTCGACGTGCTGGGCATGGAAGTGCTCAACCGCGCCAGCAAGGACCTCGTCTACCTGACCTGCGGCAACGACAACCTCTCCCTGGGCCGCGCACGGGAAAAAAGCAGCGGCGTCCAGGCGATGGATCACTACGGCTTCATCGTCGATAGCCTGGACGAGCTACATGCCTGGTACGAATACCTGAAAGCGCAAGGCGTAACGTTGCTGGATCGCCCCTTCGCTCACAGCGATGGGGCATACAGCTTTCATATGCTTGATCCGGCTGGGAATACGGTCCAGCCGCTTTATCATCCGGCGATATCGGGGCAGCGTTTGCGTTGATGTGAACGGAGGGCGAGGTTTGTGGCGAAGCTTGCTGATAGCACACGCCTCGAAATAATTAGGGACACTGACTGAACCGCCCCGGCTTCCCCGGAGGCTCCAACTCTTGAGAGGATGGAGCCATG
>NZ_CEXBBO010000057.1:0-15192 GCF_982611455.1 Stutzerimonas sp. | reverse complement strand
GGCGATGGCCATCGGGAACATCCACAGCGGAATCATCGCCGGGAAGTTGAACGGGGTGATGCCGGCGCAGACGCCCAGCGGTTGCAGCAGGGTATAGGTATCGACTCCGGTGGCGACATTGTTGGCCAGTTCACCCAGCTGCAGATTGCCGATGCCGGCAGCGTGTTCGACCACTTCCAGCCCGCGGAACACATCGCCTTCCGCGTCGGGCAGTGTCTTGCCCTGTTCGGCAGTGAGGATTGCCGCCAGCTCTTTCATGTTTTCCCGGATCAGCTGTTGGTACTTGAGGAAGATCCGTGAGCGCGCGCCTATAGGTGTCTTGCGCCAGGTCTTGAAGGCCTCCTTGGCGCTGGCGACTGCAGCGTTCATCTCCGCCTCGGTGGTGAAGGGCACCCGCGCGAGAACTTCCTGCGTCGCCGGGTTGACGATGTCCCGCCACTCGGTGGTAGAGGACTCGACCAGCTCACCGCCGATCAGAAGTTTGACTGTTGGAATGGCGCTTGGCTGGGTCATGGCGGGTCCTGGTAGTTGTTTTTATCGGAGGAATAAGTTGATCAAGCTGTCCTGATCCTAGAGTGCAAATTTGTCGATATCAATGCGAGTTGCTGCATAGCCACTCTGCAGAAATGCACGGCTGCCTTGATGAAGGAAACGAGAGCTTACGTGGCTCAAAGGATTGCTCATCCACGGCTGACGGCTTTTGCCACGCAAGGTTGCCGCACAGCTGGAAAACTGCTCGAAATTTTCCGGCTGTCGACCGACCATAGACAACCGATACCACCGCGATGCTTCTACGAGCATCGCCAATCGAACGAGGAAAAGCATGAACAGTAAGATCGTTTTCATCACCGGTGCTACTTCCGGGTTCGGGCGCGCCACTGCGCGTCGTTTTGCCGAAGCGGGCTGGTCCCTGGTACTCACCGGGCGCCGCTCCGAGCGCCTGGATGCGTTGAAAGAGGAGCTTGGCGCCAAGGTGCCGGTGCATGTCGCCACGCTCGACGTGCGCAAGGCCGAAGCGGTGAGCGAGGTGGTCGCCCAGCTGCCCGAAGGCTTCCGTGCTGTGACCTGTCTGGTCAACAACGCCGGTCTGGCACTGGCTCCGGAGCCGGCGCAAAAGACCGATTTGAACGACTGGCACACCATGATCGACACCAATATCACCGGTCTGGTCAACGTCACCCACGCGCTGCTGCCAACGCTGATCGAAACCGGCAAGGGCGCCAGCATCGTCAACATCGGCTCGGTCGCCGGTCAGTGGCCATACCCGGGTAGCCACGTGTACGGCGCCAGCAAGGCCTTCGTTCAGCAGTTCAGTTACAACTTGCGTTGCGACCTGATCGCCACTGGCGTGCGGGTCACCGACATTGCCCCTGGCATGGCCGAGACCGAATTCACCCTGGTCCGCACCAAGGGCAACCAGGCGGCATCCGATGCGCTCTATGGCACCACCACGCCGCTGAGCGCTGAGGATATCGCCGAGCAGATCTTCTATGTCGCCACGCTGCCGGCGCATATCAACATCAATCGACTCGAAATCATGCCGTCGCGTCAGGCCTGGTCGGGTTTTGCCATCGATCGGGATAAGTGATCCAGCCGTCCGGGCAGGGTGGGCGGTGGGCTGAAGCTCACCCTACCTGTCTGGCGGCACAGCGGCAAAGGCGCGGGCACTGAGATTCAGTTTTGTAGGGTGGGCTTCAGCCCACCAGGGCATCGGCGCCAGTGGCACAGGCCAGGCGAGGCGTGCATGAGGGCGGTGCCAGAGCAAGCGGTGGGCTGAAGCCCACCCTACTTGTCTGGGGGCACAGCGCAAGCCTCCCGCAACGGCGCAGGCAATGAGATTCAGGGGCGGCGGTTGATCAGAATCAAAGGCTACAGGTGCTCAGGAGGAGCGATCTTGCGAGGGGCAGACAAAGAAGGGCGGAGCGGGGCGTGTTGAACAGGCGCTGCGTCCGGCTGGACGTCAGCGGCCCGGTATACGAGATGCAGGTGCTTAGTTCACTGCGTCTTTCAGAGACTTGCCTGGCTTGAAGCCTGGCAGCTTGGCCGCGGAGATTTTGATAGTCGCCCCTGTTTGCGGGTTGCGACCATCGCGAGCGGCGCGCTCTTTGACGGCAAAGGTGCCGAAGCCGACCAGCGTCACGCTGTCACCGTTCTGCAATGTGTTGGTAACGCTTTCGGTGAAAGCATCCAGTACGCGAATAGCGGTGCTCTTTGGGACGTCGGCGGAGGTGGCGATCGCTTCAATCAACTCGGCTTTATTCACGGGGGTGGCTCCAGATTGGAATAGGGGGGTCAGTATAAGCAGCGTCTTGCTTTATCGCCTGCGGCAAATTTCCGGTTTTTTTAAAAAATATTGCTCGAAGGCGAATATCGGCGGGCGATTTGGCTGATCCAGACGCTTCAGCTCTGGACAGCCCGTTCTAGCCCTCAGTTCATTGATCAGCCGACCACTGGCTAGGATGTCGCCCACCGGCACGGCTACCGGAGAGATGTCATGCCGGAGCGGCAAGACGGCGTGGCTCTCGGTTCGCACCAATGCGATGCTAGTGGCCTGTACGGCTAGTTGGTTAACTCAAGTTCGGATGACTGAGATTCCGAGACAAGGCGCTGCGACGAGTCATAGCTGGCTATGGCGAGGAGCAGCAACGCCGTATCGGGGCCTCAGGCGCCGAAATTGACTAATTGAGCTAGCCACACAGGCCACTAGGTATATACCGCCTTTATCCGAGCCCGCATGAACAAGACTCGCATCCAGACCCTGATCCTTGAAAAGCTGCAAGCGGACCTTGTCATCGCCCAAGACGCCCTCAAGGCTTCTCACGAAGCAGCGACCCATGCCGAGAGCAAGGCTGAGAACAAATACGACACCCGCGGTCTGGAAGCTGCCTACCTGGCCGACGGCCAACGCCGCCGTGTGCATGAGATCGAGGCGGCGCTGAGCCTCTATCGCAACCTGCCGGTGCGCGCTCAGCTCGACGGAGTGATCAAGGTTGGTGCGCTGGTTTCGCTGGAGCAGGCGGGGGTATCCCGCTGGGTGTTTCTCGGCCCGGACGCCGCCGGGTTGCGGGTGATCGATGAAGGCGCGGATGTGCTGGTCATATCGCCACGCTCACCGCTGGGCCAGGCCCTACTGGGGCGCTGCGATGGCGATGAAGTGGAAGTGCTGGTGGACGGGCGTCGCCAACTGTATGAGGTAAAAGAGATCTGTTGAGCTCAGTCTGTTCGATTCATATGGCTCTTGAACGTGACATTTTAATTGCGCGGTAAGACGCGTTCTGATGGGTAGTTGCGGTTATAACTTTCGTATTAATTCCATAAATAACAGAAAGATACCCGCTGTTCTTAATGGATAAGTTAGCTATGATTTTCCGATTCGAAGGACGCCCTGACCAGCCTTATTCGTTGTGAGTCGCCAGGGGAACTTCGATTGCCCCCGGCTCGATGGGGCACGACAACCTGAGTGTTAGCCGGACTGCTGTGATCAGCCGATGGTCATCAAACTGGCGTTGCCGCCGGCCGCTGCGGTGTTGATGCTCAGGGCCCGCTCGATCAGCAGACGTTCCAGCGGTATGTCTGTCTCGCCTTTGGCCAAACCCTGTATGCCGACGATGGGTCCGCTGCGACGCGAGAGTTGTTGGCTGACCTCGCGTAACTGGTCAGCGTCGCCATGATGTAGCACCCCATCGAAACGTACCTCGTCGCGGGTCCAGTCCGTGACGAGGGTGATTCGCGCCCGCACCTCTTGCGGCAGCTTGTCGACCAGTTCCTTGCCGAACGGCGTTTGCTCTATCACCGCTTCGCTGCCGACAGCCAGCACCGCGGCAAGCTGCGTAAGCAGATCATGTTCGTTCTCAGCCAGGCACAACAGGTATTCGCGGGGCAACAGGCTATAACTGTTGCGCTCGCCGGTAGGACCACTGAGCAACCGTGTACTGCCGCTTTGAGATTGCTCGGCATAGCGGTCGCATAGCGCTGCCACTTCCGCCCGACCATCGTCCTGCGCCCACGTTCTGAACACTTTGGCGGCGTTGGTTTGTTCAGCCGGGCGTCGAATTTCAGGCGGCGTCTGCGTGCCGCCGAAATCCAGCGCGCGTAGCAGTGCATCATGCGGTCGTGCCGAGAGCAGGCGATACAGGTACAGCGGCCCTCCGGCTTTTGGCCCCGTGCCGGAAAGTCCTTCACCGCCGAACGGCTGCACACCCACCACCGCGCCGACAATGTTGCGATTGACGTAGAGATTGCCGACCTTGGCGCGGTCGATGACCTTGGCGATGGTTTCGTCGATACGGGTGTGCACGCCCAAGGTAAGCCCGTAACCGGCGGCATTTATCTGATCGAGCAGTTGGTCCAGCTCGGCGCGGCGATAGCGCAGCACGTGCAATACCGGACCGAAGATTTCCTGCTGCAGCTCGTCGAGGCGCTCCAGCTCGATCAGCGTTGGCATCACATAGGTGCCGCGAGCGATCTCCTCCTCATCGACCCGAGCCATTTGATGCACCCGGCGGCCCTTGTCACGCATGGCCTGCAAATGCCGCTCGATGTTGTCGCGCGCCTCGGCATCGATTACCGGGCCGACATCCACTGACAGCCGTTGCGGATTGCCCATGCGAGCTTCGGCCATGGCGCCCTTGAGCATGCCGATGACCCGCTCGGCGACGTCTTCCTGCACGCAGAGCACGCGCAGCGCCGAGCATCGCTGACCGGCGCTGTCGAAGGCGGAATTCATTACATCCATCACCACTTGCTCGGCCAAGGCCGAGGAATCGACGATCATCGCGTTCTGTCCGCCAGTTTCTGCAATCAGCGGGATGCTCCGACCGCGTGCATCCAGCCGCCCGGCGATGCTGCGTTGCAGAATCGAGGCGACTGCGGTGGAGCCGGTGAACATCACACCGCGGACGCGTTCGTCTGCCACCAGGCGCGCACCAACGGTTTCGCCAGGCCCCGGCAATAGCTGCAGAGCACCTCGCGGTATGCCGGCTTCGTGCATGATTTGCACGCCCAGCGCAGCGATCAGCGGGGTCTGCTCCGCCGGCTTGGCCAACACGGTGTTGCCGGCACCCAGCGCAGCGCAGACCTGGCCGGTGAAGATTGCCAGCGGGAAATTCCACGGGCTGATGCACACCACCGGGCCGAGTGGGCGATGCGTTTCATTGGCGAAATTGCTGCGCACCTCGGCGCCGTAGAACCGCAGAAAGTCCACTGCCTCGCGGACTTCGGCGATGGCGTTGATGAAGGATTTTCCGGCCTCGCGCACCAGTACGCCTATCAGTTGCTGAATGCGGCCTTCCATCAGGTCCGCCGCTTTCTCCAATGCTGCGGCGCGCTCGGCTGGCGGCGTTGCTTGCCAGATCGGCGCGGCTTCCAAGGCGCAGCGCAAGGCGTTGTCGACATCCTCTTCATTGGCTTCTTGTATCTGGCCCACCACGTCGTGATGGTCGGCCGGGTTCAGCAGCGGCTCGGTCTGCATCGTCGATGCGCTGTCGCAGCCGAGCAGCGGAGTCGCGCTGTAAACCTGGCGCGAGCTGGCGAGAAGGGCGGACGACAGGGAAGCCAGGCGGTGCTCATTGGACAGGTCGATGCCGCAGGAATTGAGCCGGACCTCGCCGTAGAGATGGCGTGGCAATGGAATGCGCGGATGTGGCAGGCCGAGCGTGCCTTCTTCGGCCAGCATTTTTTCAACGGTGACCACCGGGTCGGCCACCAATTCTTCCAGCGAAATGCTTTTGTCGGCGATACGGTTGACGAAAGAAGTATTGGCTCCGTTTTCCAGCAGGCGGCGCACCAGATAGGCTAGCAGGGTTTCGTGGCTACCCACCGGCGCATAAATGCGGCAGGGCCGGTTGAGGCGATCATTGCCGACGACCTGCTCGTAAAGCGGCTCGCCCATGCCATGCAAACACTGGAATTCATACTGGCCGGGATAATAATTCTGCCCGGCGAGGTGATAAACCGCCGCCAGCGTGTGGGCGTTATGAGTGGCGAACTGCGGGTAGATCGCTTCAGGTGCGGCGAGCAATTTTCGCGCACAGGCGATGAACGAGACATCGGTGTACGCCTTGCGGGTAAAGACCGGGTAATCCTCCAGCCCGTTGATTTGCGCCAGCTTGATCTCGCTGTCCCAGTAAGCACCTTTCACCAGGCGGATCATCAGGCGGTGGCGGCTGCGCTTGGCCAGGTCGATCAGAAAGTCCACTACATAGGAGCAGCGTTTCTGGTACGCCTGGATGACGAAGCCGATGCCGTTCCAGCCGCTCAAGGACGGATCAAGGCACAGGCGTTCGAGCAATTCCAGGGACAATTCGAGGCGGTCTGCTTCCTCGGCGTCGATGTTGATACCGATGTCGTAGCGCTTGGCCAACTGGGTGAGTGACAGCAGGGTTGGGTAGAGCTCATCCATTACCCGGTCGTACTGCGCACGGCTGTAGCGCGGGTGCAGCGCTGAGAGCTTGATCGAAATGCCCGGCCCCTCGTAAATGCCGCGGCCGCGCGAGGCCATGCCGATCGAGTGAATCGCCTGCTCGTATGACGCGAGATAGCGTCGTGCATCGCCAGCGGTCAACGCCGCTTCGCCGAGCATGTCGTAGGAATAGCGAAAGCCCTTGGCTTCCATGGTCTGCGCGTTGGCCAGGGCTTCGCTGATGGTTTCGCCGGTAACGAACTGCTCGCCCATCAGCCGCATGGCCATGTCCACGCCCTTGCGGATCAGGGGTTCGCCACCTTTGCCGATCAGCCGGTTGAGTGAAGAGGAGAGGCCCTGCTCGTTGTGCGTAGCCACCAAACGGCCGGTCAGCATCAGGCCCCAAGTGGCGGCGTTGACGAACACCGACTGGCTGTTGCCCAGGTGCGGCTGCCAGTTGCCGGTGCTGATCTTGTCGCGGATCAGCGCATCGCGGGTGCCCTTGTCCGGCACGCGCAGCAGGGCTTCGGCCAGGCACATCAGCGCCACGCCTTCTTGGGACGACAACGAGAATTCCTGCAGGAGGCCCTGCACCAACCCCTGACGACCGCCGGCGCTTTTCTGGTTGCGCAGCTTTTCAGCGATTCCCAGGGCCAGCGTGTGTGTGGCTTCGGCCTTTTCCGGTGAAAGCCGCGCCTGCTCCAGCAGTACCGGCAGCGCCTCCGGCTCGGGACGGCGATAGGCGGCGGTAATGGCGGCGCGTAACACCGATTGCGGCAGGATGCACTCGGCAAATTCGAGGAAAGGTTGATTACGCGAGTCGACGGTCATCGCCAGATCGTCTTCGGGGTCCTCGATGATTGACGTGCTGACGGGTTCCGTGCCGCTTTCGAGCTGTTCGAGGTAGTGCAGCGTCGCCTGCTTGATCAGCCACTGCGGTGTGCGATCGATCCGTCGAGCAACTGTCTCGATTCGATTGCAGGTTGCCTCATCGAGCTTGATGCCGAGCGTGGTGGTCGTCATTTTGCCTGTCCTCTTTCGTGCAATGCGGCGGGATCTGGCAGCTGCATCACGGGTGAAACAGCAGCGAAGTCGTTGCGAGACCAGCACCGCTTTCGAGCGCGGCATCGGGCACTTCATGTCGCATTGCCTGAGATGAGCGTAGACCCTCGACTGGGTAACGGACGGTCAACCGGGCACCGTAGCCTTTCGGTGTGATCCAGTTTCCAGCGGATCAGCCACTCGCGATTGCCCTTCAACCATGACCCGTGGAACGCGCGACCCTTTGCAATCCAGGCAGCGCGACGTGCATACGGAGAACGCGGTCTCTGCGGAAGACTCGCTAGCAAGCGGCTCTGTTCCCGTGATCCCCATGCAGGCGCTGCAACAGGCGTGTTCGGCGCTGTGCATATTCGCGTTGCATACGACGGGTGTGGCGGCTGAATTCACCGCTGATCATGAATTGCGCAAGGGCCGTTTGCTGCAGGCTGTCGCTGTGCCAGTCGAACAGCTGCTTGGCCTGTAGCAACGCGCCGCGTAGGCCGGGCGGCATCAGTAGATAGCCCAGGCGCAGCGCGGGATACAGCGTTTTGGAGAACGTCCCGAGATAGGCCACCAAACCGTGGCGGTCGAGGTTTTGCAGCGACTCAAGCGGGCGGCCTTCGAAACGGTACTCGCCGTCGTAATCGTCCTCGATGATCAGCACGTTGCGCTGGCGTGCCCAGTTCAGCAATTGCAGACGGCGATTGAGACTGAGCGGCATACCCAGCGGAAACTGGTGCGAAGGTGTCACGTAGATCAGGCGAATATCTTCCGGCAGAAGATCGACGCGCAGGCCTTCGGCATCGACCGGCACGCCAATGACCTCGGCACCGGCATTGAGAAAGCATTGGCGCGCCGGCATATAGCCCGGCTCTTCCATGGCCACGCGGCTGCCCGGTTCCAGCATCACCTGCGCCAGCAGGTTCAGCGCCTGCTGTGCGCCCTGGGTGATCAGCAGGTCTTCCCAGGCACAGCTGACTGCGCGGCTGACCGCCAGATAGCGCGAGATAGCCTGGCGCAGCGGTGGATAGCCTCCGGTGTCGTGATAGAAGCCTGAACTGCGCGTTTGCTGGCGCAATGCATGCTGCAAGCAGCTGCGCCAGCTGTCGACTGGAAACAGGCGCATGTCCACGGTGCCGCCGTTGAAGTTATAGCGCCAGGTCGGTGCTGGCAGGTCCAGCATCTGCAGGGGCAAGCCCTGCCACCTTGGGCTGGGCTGCAACAGTGCGGCCTCCATTGGTGGACGCGGCGCGGCGCGCTGGACGTTATGGCTGACAAAGGTCCCGCTGCCGACGCGACTCTCGAGAAAACCTTCCGCCAGCAGCTGTTCGTAAGCTTCGTTGATCGTCTTGCGCGACACCTGCAGCGTGTCCGCAAGATGGCGCGTGGACGGCAGCCGCTCGCCACCGGCCAGGCGTCCGCCTAGAACCGCTTCGCGTAGCTGGCGATACAGCTGTGCTACCAACGGCTGTTGTGGATCCAGGACGAGATGCAGATCCATAAGTGAATTGGCCTCCATATTTTTCGAATAATTGGCTCTTCAAGAGGACCGATTGCGCGCCTAGTCTGCACCCATGGTTCGCAACGGGCGAGCCGCAACGGAGAAACGATCATGCGACTCAACTGGTTCAAGACTTCACCTGAGGCTTACAACGCCATGCTTGGCCTGGAAAACATGCTGGAGGCCTCCGGCCTGGAAAAGCCGTTGCTCGAACTGGTTCGCCTGCGCGCCTCGCAGCTCAACGGCTGTGCCTTCTGCGTAAACATGCACGCCAACGATGCCCGACAGGGTGGTGAAAGCGAACAACGCCTGCAGACGTTGTGCGTCTGGCGCGACACCACGTATTTCACCCAACGCGAGCGCGCTGCCCTGGCATGGACCGAAAGCCTTACGAAGCTGTCCGGCGGTCACCCGAATAACGCTGAATACGAGCAACTCTGCGAACAATTCAGCGAGCCTGAGCGCGTCAATCTGACCCTGGCGATCTCTTCCATCAATGCATGGAATCGATTCGGTGTCGGTTTCGACATGCAACCGGCGTAACCAAGGAACGCGATGATGCCCAGTCCCAATCTCGTTGTGCTCTATGTTCGCGACCCAGTAGCAAGTAGCCGTTTCTACCGCAAGCTGCTCGATCGCGAGCTCGACGCCAGCTTTCCGACCTACGTCGCGTTCGAGCTGGAAAACGGACTCACGCTCGGTTTGTGGTCGGCGGCGCGGGTCAGCCCGCCGCCGCCGGAATTCGGCAACCGCAGCGAAATAGCCTTCAGCGTCGGTGATCAGGCGACTGTCGAAGCGCTGTTTCGAGACTGGAATGGTGCTGGCGTGACAATCGAGCAGGAGCCCTGGGAAGATGTTTTCGGCCTGACCTTCGTTGCGCTGGATCCGGACGGCCACCGCATCCGTGTTTGCAGTTGATGCGGTAAGCCGATAGACGAGATTCGGCTTCAGTGCTTGTCCGGCTCAGGCACCTCGGATTCGCTGACGCCTTCCTCGCCGAGCTTCTGCGCAGCCTCATGTTCATCCTCTGCATCGCCTTGCAAACTCTGCTGTTCGGGAGCGGGGTCGTACTGCAGTTCGACCAGTACGGGGAAATGGTCAGAGCCGAACTTTGCCAACCGCTGAATGCGTACCAGCCGGAAATGGTGGCTATGAAACAGGTGATCCAGCGGCCAGCGTAAAAACCAGTGCTGGGCATGAAAGCTGTTGACCATGCAGCGCCCTACGCGCGGATCGAGCAGTCCGCTGATTTTGCGAAACAGCCGCGTATTGGCTGACCATGCGACATCGTTGAGGTCGCCCGTGACGATGATCGGAATAGTGTCCTTGTCATCCTGAACGCTCTTCGCAACCACCAGCAGTTCGACGTCGCGCTCGGTCGATTCGTCGTTTTCGGTGGGGCTGGGCGGGGCTGGATGAAGGAAATGCATACGGATCGCCAGTTGGTCGTTCAGTCGGACCTTTGCATGCATCGACGGCACGTCGTCTTCGACCAGAAAGCAGGTTTCGGCATTTTCCAGCGGAAGCCGCGACCAGACGTGCATGCCATAAAGATTGTCGAGCGGGCAACGGATGCTGTACGGGTATTGATCGGTCAGCTCTTCCAGCTGCGTCTCCCACCAGTGGTCGGTTTCGAGTGTGACCAGTACATCGGGGCGGTGCTCACGCACCAGCGCCTTGAGCTTGTCAGCCTGTCGGTTCGGGGTCAGGACGTTGGCAGCCATGACGCGAATACGAGGTTTGTCCTGGCTCGTATCGGCGGATTTCACTTCACGCTGCCACAGCCTTGTATAGGGAAGGATCCACCAAGCCTGGTACGCCAGACAGCTAATCGAAAGGGCAGAGATCAATATCTGCAGGGGTTCGGAATAGGACAGCAGCAGCGCCTGGGCCAACAGCAGCGCGAACGCCAATACGCACAGCTGCAACCGAGGGAAATCCAGCCCGCGTACCCACCAGGCCGGATTTTTCCAGAGCGGCAAACAGGTCAATACAACCAGCAGGCCGGCGAAGGCCAGCAAGATTCCTTCCTTCATTTCCGTCCTCGGAGCGTTTCGGCGCAACGTCATGCCGGCCGTTCAGGTACCTGGATTCAGACACAAAGGGTTCGTCCCGCTCACCGTTGATTGGTTCCGCTTGCTTTCGAGCGGGGGCACGGAGCAGGCCAAGGTATCCCTCTATACATAGAGGGAAATTAAAGACGAAAAAAAGGCCTGGCACGCAGTACGTGTCAGGCCTTAAGCGTTGTTGGGGAATGGCTTACATCGGTTCGCCTATGGCCGCGCAACTATTCGGTGTAGCGGCGTGTTTCCTCAGAACCGGAAGCTGTGGCTGCTCCGCACCGCCCGATACGTCCAGGGCGAGGATGTAGTTACCCCACCAAGGGCCGCCGGCCCAGTAGGTGAGCGGAACGCAGTTGTCACGCAGATAACCGAGCAGGTTATCCATCGCCACGATTGCGTCGGGCGCATAGTTCGGTACGCCTATTTCACCAATGAAACCGCGCAGCTTGTTTGACCGCAGCCAATCGACGAAAGGCTTGGCGCGAGCGATACCCAGGTCCGGCGCGAAGGTTTCGGTCTTGTCCTTGTACATGCCGGACGTGTCGCGATCGAGGTACATATGGGCTTCGAAGATAAGGTTGTTCGCAGGATCGCGCATCCAGGGGTCAGCGATAAGTTGGGTGTTGGACTGAGGCCAGTGCCAGGCGCTGGAGAACCGGTCGCCAGCGACATAGATCCAGTTGGTCTTGTCCACCTGGCGAATCGCCTTGGCTGCAGCCAACGCCGCTTCAGGCCAAAGGCCCTTGGTGTTCGGCTCGTTCATCAAGCCATAGCCACTGAGGGCCGGATGATTGCCGATCTTCTGCGCGATGCGCTTCCAAGTGTCTGCAAACGACTTGATTGGCACGGTTTCCGAGCCGATCGGCTGCTTGTAGTAGCGGTAGTAGTTGTGCATGTCGAGGACGACCTTGACGCCATGCTTCTGAGCGAAATCGAGGGACTGCGTAAGCAGCTTCAACTGCGCAGCGTCGAGTTCCGTGTCCAGCTGTGGCTGTATGCGTTCCCAGAGGAATGGCAGGCGAACCAGCTTCAGCCCTTGCTCGGCGTATTTCTTGTAATAGGACTCGGCCGGATAGATGTAATTGGTGCCGTGCTTGCCGGGTAAAACTGACGGTCCGAAGGCCGCGCCGGAAAGGGCGACACCAACGAGTTGTACCGGTGGTGCCGACACGTCCAGTGTCGATTGTTCGGCGGCTGCCGCAGTGTCGGTCAGCTGTGTTTGGGCTGGCACCAGGCTGAGCTTTTTCGGATAGCCGATAACGGAACCGTCTAGAACCGGACCATTCATGAACACGCTCAGCGCGCCGCTTGCCAGTTTCACCGAAGTGACGGTGCGCACCTGACCATCAGCCGTGCGTACAGACGCACCTGTCACGAACGCGGCGAGGTTCGCCGGTGTTGCCGCAACGGAGACCCCGGCAGATTTGCGCCAAGAGCCGTTCTGCCAGTCGTTATTGGTGAACTTGTTGATTAGCGCGGCATAGCTCGATGTGACCGGAGCACTCGGCGCAGGTGCGCTGGTCGTCGCCGTCGGAACCGGTGTGGCACTGGCTGCGCTGCCCACGCTGAGCTTGTTGGGATAACCGATGGCCGTACCGTTGAGGGCCGGACCTTCCATGAACACGCTCAGGTCGGCGCCAACTACCTTCACCGAGGTTATCTTGCGTACCTGACCATCTGAAGTTTTAGCGTAACCGCCGACCTTGAACGCCGCCTTGTTCGCTTCTGTGGCACGGATAGAAACTCCTGCGGATTTTCGCCACGAACCGTTCTGCCATTGTGTGTTGGTGAACTTATTGATCAGTGCCGAATAGGAGATACCCGATACGGTTGCGGTGGCGGCAGACGCTGCATAGACGTCGCAGACGGCCGGAAGAAAGCCCAACAGTGCGGTTAAGGCGATCGTGGAAATGAGAGTCTTGCGGACCCTCGGAAACGTGATGACAGGCATTTATCTCACCGTAACTACACACATCCCAACTGCGCACCACAGCGCGCCGGAATGAGCGGCAGGTTGATCAACAAGCGACGCTGGTTAAGCGCACAACTACAGAGCGAAAGAGCGAAACCGATTTGCGAGACGAACGATTGACGGCTAGGCCGGCTTCGCGTCTTGGGGCGCATTTATAATTTGTTTTTAGGATTAAGAAAATATATTCCGACTGAATATGGGCGCCAATAAATCGTCTATCCATGTGATTGATATTAGTTTGATATTACGTGGTCGCGCTAGCACTGACGCGTGATTGCTCGAAGCCCTGATAGCAATAGCGACCTGAACTATCGTGCCGCCATTTTTTTGAACTCACCGTTAAGCCGTCCGCAACTTTCGCTATATATAAATCCGATAAACGGTCATCTGAAAATTGAACTTAGCGGGAGGAGTAGCCGGGGTACGAATAAGCACCGGACTATTTCAATGGCATTGGATAAACGGAAGGAAATCGACCGGGCTGTAGCGCGGCGGCGACACCGATTGCTGAAGGACGCTGCATAAACCTTGTAAAGCGAATCAGCTTCGGGCAGGGTCAAGTGCTAGCTCTCTTGCCTGCGGAGTTATCCATGTCGGACCTTTTTCCCAGTGTCGATCCCGATGGACTGATCGAGTATTCGGTGGTGTACACCGATCGATCGCTCAACCATATGTCCCGGTCGTTTCAGGCCGTGATGAACGATATTTCCGCCACGCTCAAGACCGTCTACAACGCCCATGCCGTCGTCGTGGTGCCGGGCAGCGGCACCTTCGGTATGGAAGCGGTTGCGCGTCAACTGGCCCATGACCGCAAGTGTCTGGTGATCCGCAATGGCTGGTTCAGCTATCGCTGGACGCAGATTTTCGAAATGGGCGCAATCCCGGCGCATTCCACTGTGCTCAAGGCGCGACCTGAAAATCAAAAGCCTCAGGCGGCGTTTGCCCCACCGCCCATCGATGAAGTCATCGCAACCATTGCTGCACAGAAGCCGGACCTGGTGTTTGCGCCGCATGTCGAGACGTCGTCCGGGATGATCCTTCCCGATGATTATTTACGCGCTGTAGGGGACGCCGTGCATGCGGTTGGCGGTCTGTTCGTTCTGGATTGCATCGCTTCCGGCGCGCTGTGGGTGGACATGCAGGCGTGCGGCATCGATGTGCTGATCAGCGCTCCGCAAAAGGGTTGGAGCGCGTCGCCTTGCTGCGCTCTGGTGATGCTCAGCCAAGCAGCCCAGGCCCGCGTCGAGGCAACACAGAGCAGCAGCTTTGCCTGTGACCTGAAGAAGTGGTTGCAAATCATGCAGGCGTACGAGCAGGGCGGACACGCCTATCACGCGACCATGCCGAGCGACGCCTTGGCGCGTTTTCGCGACGTCATGTTGGAAACGAAGGCCCTAGGCTTCGAGGCCGTTCGCGCACAGCAGACGGAGTTGGGCAGTCGGGTCCGGACATTACTGGCCGAAAAAGGGTTCAAGAGCGTCGCGGCCGCCGGCTTCGAAGCGCCGGGTGTGGTGGTGTGTTACACCCGCGACAACGAAATCAAGAACGGCAGGAAATTCGCAGCGCAAGGTTTGCAGATCGCGGCAGGCGTGCCGCTGCAATGCGATGAACCAGCTGATTTCCAGACCTTCCGTATCGGCCTTTTCGGATTGGAGAAGCTGAAAAACCTGGACCGCACGATCGAGATTTTGCAGTGCGCATTGGACAAGATTGACCGCGACGGAGCGGCTGGTTTGCCGGGTTGAGGGCCAGGTTGGGTGCCATTCGTCACGCAACGGCACTCTGCCCAGTCGATCGAAAATCCGTCCGTCCGCCAATCTTGCTACGGCTGATCCCCTATGAACGCTGCCCTCGACCACTGCAGAAAGCCCTGAAACCTGCGAGATAGACATATCCCTGAAACAAAAATGTGTTTGCGCGTGCGCGCAGGCTGACTACGCTCAGGGTGTACAAAGCGATTACAACAAGAAAGAGGGGCTCACTATGATCAACAACCAGAATGCTCAGGTCGTTGCACTCGAGTTGTGGCGCTTCTGCGCTCACTGCATTGCTGCCATCGTTGTTGTAGGAGCGGTACTGATTGGGTTCCTTGGATCATGGGAACTGGGGCTGAAGGTCGGCGTGCTGCCGTTGCTGGCATTGATCGCCGCCGATACGTTGGCTAGGGATGGTCTGAAGTAGTTGTGTATTTCTGGCTGACTTCAGCCCCTGCCGA
>NZ_CEXBBO010000056.1:0-15444 GCF_982611455.1 Stutzerimonas sp. | reverse complement strand
GTGGAATCCGGGTATTTTGCCAAAATCTGGAAGTCTTCTTCAGAGTTTCCCTAACGAATGCAGCGGTCGCTGGAAAATATGTAGCAAACATTCAATAAGCCTGATTATCATAAGCGTGCTTATGTTTTTTTCAGGTGGGTGCAATGACGGTCCAAACGATAGGTTTTGTCCTGCACGACGTGGCGCGACTCATGCGCAAACGCTTTGAGCAGCGGGCGCGGCAATTGGGGTTGACCCGCTCTCAGTGGCAGGTTCTTTCCATGCTCTCGCACAACGAAGGCATCCATCAGAAGGGTCTGGCTGACCTGTTGGAAATCGAGTCGATCACCTTGGTGCGCTTGCTGGACAAAATGGAACAACGCGACTTGATCGAGCGCCGCAGTCACCCGACTGACCGGCGCATGACCTTGCTGTTCCTCACTCCTAGCGCCCATCCCATGCTGTTGCTGATGCGCAAGCTGGGCGAACAGACACGTCAGGAAGCGATGGCCGGTTTCTCGGAACAGGAATATCAGCAACTGCAGCAATCGCTCGACCGCATGCGCCAGAACCTACTGGATGCCAGCGGCAAATCTGTTGAGGATGAGGAGCCTAAAGATGTTGAAGCCTGATATTCGCGTGCCGTCGCACCAGGCCGAGCACGTCGAGGTGCGCAAACCAACCCCACTGGAAAACCAGTCTTCACCGACCAATGCGATGCCCGGCACTGATGAAGTCCGCGACATTCCCAGTGGTGCTCTGCCCCCGGAACCACCCACCGCATCGCGCCAGCGCCTGCGTACTGGCTTGTTCCTGTTACTGCCGGTCGTTCTGGTGGCGTTTGGTTTTCTCTATGTGTTCGGCGGTCAGGTTGTGTCGACCGACAATGCCTACATCCAGGCTGACCACGTGGGTGTTTCCACCGACGTGGCAGGCATTGTCGAGTCCGTTGAAGTCACCGACAACCAACAGGTAAGCAAGGGGCAGGTGTTGTTCAGATTGCGCCCCGAGCCTTTTCAGATCGCTCTCGATAACGCCAGAGCACAGCTCGGAGAAGTGCGTAACCAGATCATGAATCTCAAAGCCAGTTACCTGCAGGCTCAGGCCGAGATTAATCAGGCACAGGCGGAAATTCCCTATTACCAGAAGAATCTGGCACGTCTGGAGAAGTTGGTCAGCGTCTCCGCTGTTTCACAAACCCAATACGACGACGCCCGCCATAATTTGGTAACCATCCAGCAAAGGGTTGCCGTTGCGAAAGCCCAGGCCCAGGCAACGCTGGCGCAGCTGGGGAGTGATATCGATTCACCGCTGGAACAGCAACCGGCTTACCAACAGGCGCAGGCCAGGGTTGATGAGGCGCAGCGCAACTTGAACAGCTCTGTGGTAGTCGCGCCGTTCGCAGGAGTTGTTACGAACGTCGACTCGCTTGCAGCAGGCGCCTATTTGCAGCCGCCCCAATCAGGTTTCAGTCTGGTCTCAAGCGAGCACCTGTGGGTCGCAGCATCGCCGAAAGAAACTGAACTGACCCACATGCGCGCTGGCCAACCCGTAAGCATCACTGTTGACGCCTACCCGGGTGTCACTTGGCACGGTACGGTAGAAAGCATCAGCCCCGCTTCCGGTTCGAGCTTCTCCCTGCTCCCCGCGCAAAACACTACCGGTAACTGGGTGAAGGTCGTGCAACGTATCCCGGTTCGGATTCGCATCGACGACACCGACGGTAAACCGCCATTGCGTCACGGCATGAGCGTCGAAGCGGATGTGGATACCGGCCAGGCGCGAGGCTTGCCGGACTTCATCGCTACGCTGTTTGCCGCAAAGGCACAGGCACATGAGTGACAGCAATACCGTCATGGCACCCTCCACGCAGCGGGCGATGATTACCGCCTGCGTCGTGCTGGCGGTGATCATGCAGGCGCTGGATACCACCATTGCCAACGTCGCGCTGCCCTATATGCAGGGCAGCGTGTCAGCCAGTTCCGAGCAGATCAACTGGGTATTGACCTCTTACATCGTGGCTGCGGCGATCATGACGCCGCCCTCGGCGTTCCTCGCTCGTCGCTTCGGACGCAAAACGGTGCTGCTTTGGGCCATCGTCGGTTTTGTGGTGGCGTCCGTGCTCTGCGGCATTGCCCAGTCGCTGGGTGAAATCATCGCGTTCCGATTGCTTCAAGGGCTGGCAGGCGCGGCGCTAGTGCCGCTTTCACAGGGGATACTGCTGGATATCTATTCGCTAAAAGAGCGTGGTTCCGCCATGGCCCTGTTCGGCGTGTCCGTCATGGTCGGGCCGGTTCTGGGCCCGATCTTAGGCGGCTGGCTAACCGAAAACCTGAGTTGGCGCTGGGTGTTTTTCATCAACGTACCCATCGGTCTGTTAGCGCTGGTAGGCATCATCCGTTACGTGACCGAAACGCCTGTACAAAAGAATTCGCGCTTGGACTGGCTTGGGTTTGGTTCTCTCAGCGTAGCGATTCTGGCCGTACAGTTGTTTCTCGACCGGGGCGAGCAATTGGGCTGGCTTTCGTCCCTGGAAATTCTGATAGAAGCTGTCGTCGCGCTATCGGCCATCTACATATTTTTAGTCCATACCTTTACCGCCAAAGACCCGTTCATAAGCCTCAAACTGTTCCGAGACCGCAACTTCACCCTGAGCCTGGTGTTCATTTTCATCATCGGCATCACTTATCTCGCCTCGCTGGCACTGATGACCCCTTACCTGCAAAACCTGATGGGTTATCCGGTGCTGAAAGCCGGCATGGCCCTGGGGCCGCGCGGCATCGGCACGATGCTGGCCATGTACTTGGCTGGGCGTTTGATGGGCAAGGTAGATACCCGCTGGTTGTTGTTTTATGGCTTGGCGCTTTCGGCAGGCTCGATGTGGTTGATGACGGGCTGGACGCCCGATGTGTCGATGCAAACCATCGTTTATGTAGGGTTTATTCAGGGCGCCAGCCTGGGATTATTGTTTGTGCCGTTATCGACCATTGCGTTCGCCACGTTGCCCGCCTCGTTAAGAGCGGACGGCACAGGTTTATACAGTTTGTCGCGGAACGTCGGCTCCAGCGTCGGTATTTCAATCGTGACCGTGTTGCTGGCGCAAAACACCCAGATCAATCACGCGGAAATTGGCGCTTACGTAACGCCATTCAACCGACTGTTTAGCGCCTGGCCAATGAGCAGTTTCCTCGACCCGCTGACCGCCAGTGGCAGGGCGACGCTGGACGGCATGATCAGTCAACAAGCCAGCTGGATCGCCTATATCGACGATTTCAAACTGCTGATGCTGTTGTCGCTGGTGGTCATGCCGTTGCTGTTACTCATCAAGCCCGGAACTTCCAGGAGCAATGACGACCATGGCCCGGTGCTGGAATAACCGAAGTAAACCTTGCCTGGGCATTCCTTGATGGGCCTGAGCGCAGTGCCCGGCTCCGGCTTTGCGCGCAACTTGATGCCGAGCGAGCGTTTTCCACGCGTCGCTTTCAGGCTACTTCCCTATTTCGCTTCGACAGCCGTATTCCCATTGACCGCCGTCGCGGCGCGCAGCTGTTGCGGATCACAGCCCTTGCACGGCTTGGTTTGCCAGGGTTCGATCAACCAAACGCATACTGTTTCGCCCGCCACGCTTGGATTCATAGAGCGCGACATCGCCTTGCTCGATCAACGCCGCCAGGCTGGCTGGAGGCTGATCGAAAATGCTGACGCCGATGCTCAGGGTGACCGGCTCGGGTGTGGTGAAGCTCTGAACGGCAGTTTCATGGAATTGTTTGCGCAGCATGTCGCCCAAACTCACGATTCGCTCCTGGGACGCGTCCCGCAACAAAATCACGAATTCATCGCCGCCCAGCCGGGCCGCTACCGCGCCTGCGGGCAGTACCAGACGAATCATCTCGCCCAATGCAACCAGCAATCGGTCGCCCGCCGCATGCCCGTGCAGATCGTTGACCAGCTTGAAATTATCGATATCGATCAGCAGCAGAGCACCCGGACAGGTGGGGGAGACCTCGTTCAGCAGACGTGGCGCCCGCGCCTCGAGGGCGCGCCGGTTATACATGGCGGTCAATGGGTCCCGTGCGGCCAGCCGCTCTATCCGTTTTTCTCGGCGGTAGCGCACGGTACCGGTCATCGACAGTGCAATCAGCATGATCGCCATCACCCCTTCGACCAGGGAAATCTGGATAATCCTGCCCCCGAAGACGGCAAGGTCTATCAGCGTGCCCGGAACGAGCGCCGGTACCATCTTGGCGAAGTAAAACAGGCTATGCCCCAGCAGCACATAGCGCAGCTGCGCCGCTCCGGCACCCAGTGATTTACCAAGCGGGCGCAGCAGCAGGCTAGCCTTGAGCGCCAGCAGCGCAACCAAAAACGAATTGAGCAGCAGAATGACCTTCGACCACGGCTGTTCGCCTGGCAGTAACAGCAGCGCGAACCAGGCCACGAAGATCAAATACCAGGCGCGCGATAGACGTCTTTCCGTAAAGCGCGCAACGCCTAATAGAAAAAGCCAGTGCGCCGTTACCAACAGGCCGTTGGCGAACCAGATGCCGATCAGCAGCAGGCCGTTTACGCGAAGCAAGGCAAGCGTCGAGCCCACGCTGATCAAGGCAAAGCCCGCGCTCCAGAACAGCAAAGAAGACTCACGAACGGTCTGCCACTCGGTAGCCAGACACAGCGCCGCAGCCAGCGCGAGGGCGACGGTGAGGGTCAACATGGTTAGAGGGTCGAGCGCCATATCTGATCGGCCTGTTTGATAACGTGAAGAGGTGTAGTCGTAGCAAAGGTTGGGTGAAGCTACCGCGCTAGCCGAGTAGAAACATCGTCGTGACGCCAGCGATGATCAGAACTGGGGGCCAGAGCGCGTGCTATTGCCCTTGGCCAGACGGTCATAGAGCACCACGTTCACGGTTGCCGCCAGGTTCATGCAGCCGTTGGTGGGGATGTACACCACGTCCTCGCACCAATCCCGGATCTCCTTGCTCAGTGACCCATCCTCGGCGCCGAAAATATACAGTGCACGATCCGGATGTGTGTATTGGGGCAGGGCGCGGGCGCCCTCGACCAGCTCCACCGCCACTGGTATGCAGCCGAGCGGCAGGATCTTGCGCAGGTCGTCGATGTTGATCAGCGGAATGCCCTGATGGACCTTCTTGGTATCGGTGATGAAATCCTTGGCGCGGTCGTAGCGTGTGCCGGTGTAGAACACCGACGCGGCGCCGTAGCACCCAGCCGCGCGCATGATTGCGCCCACATTCGAAGGCGATTTCGGGTTGCTCAAGCCGATGCAGGCGTATCGTTTGTTGCTCACAAGGGAGGACTCGCGCGGAAAACGCGCGAGTATACGGGACAGCCCTGTCGTTAGCTGGATCGAGGCGGCTGGCTCCGATCAGGGGATGAGTTTGTTTTCACGCAATGTCGAGAACACCCTGAAGAACGCGTCGTCACTCGCTTGGTAATCAAGGAACCCGAGCTTTCGGCTCTTCGACATATCCGTCACCACCTCGATCGGACGGCTCAGATCGGCATCGGTGTGATCGAACGCCACACGCTCGATTCGATACCGCCCGCGGTGAGCTACGCGCTGTCGCCGCTGGGCCAGCTCATGGTCCAGCCCATCGAAATGATCTACGACTGGGCAAGGCAGAACTCCACTGCGCTGGACCAGCTGCAGCCAAGAAGCACGTCGCGCCGGCGGCAGCGGTAGCCAATCTGAATCAACGTTTATGGCCCGCTAGCGGCTGGCCGTCGCGCAATCAGAGCTGATCGCCAACCGCGGTCTTGTCGATTACTGACCAGACGCTTCGGATCTTTCCCTCGCCGAATTCGTAGAACACGTTTTCGGTAAAGGCCACCCGCTTCCCGTTCACCGCATAGCCGAACAACTCCCCGATGGGCGTGCAAGCGAACCGCAGCTGTGCCGCCATATGGGGCGGCTCGGCGATGAGCAGCCCGATATTGAATTGCAGATCGGGAATCGCTTGAACGTCACCTTCGAGCATCTGGCGATAGCCACCCAGCCCGACGAGTTTGCCGTTGTAGTGCACTTCGTCATGGACGAAACGCCCCAGCTCCGGCCAGTTACGGCTGTTCAAACAGGCGATGTAGCCTCGGTAACAATCAGTGATTTCGTCGCCTGTCATCGTCGTCCCCCAGAGTGAGTCAGATAGTCAGGCTAGCGGCTTGCTCGTTACATGCCAGCCGTAGCGGCCTGCGGCGTTTGGCTGGCGTTACCTATGCAGCGGCGATGAGTGCTCAGTCGAGCATCACCGCGTGGCCCTCCAGCGGGTTGATATCACCTTTGATCAAGGATTCGGCCAGCGACTGTGCCACTTCAAGTCCGGCGTGCTCGTTCACCTGCATCCAAGGCTGCTGCGTATCGCTTACCCGAGCGATAAATGCCAGTTGCGCCTCGTTGAAGCGGCGTGTCACCTCGGCGGCGCCCCAGTCGGCGTTGCGTTTCTTGATCTGGTAGGGGGCGAAATAGGGTTGTGGCTGCGGGCCCGACAACGCTTGGTCGGGCTCGGCATAGTCCTGGTTCTGCGCCGATCCGGCATAGCAGTCATAAACCAGCGCGTCCTTGAAGTGCGCATGGACCTGACGTCGAAGGCTGGTGCTGCCGGAGAAATCCACGTACAGGGTGGGTACGCTCGGGTCGAGCGAGCCGAGCTGATCGTAGCCGAGCGCCTGGCTATAGCAGCCCAGGCTTTGCACGAACTCGGTGTTGCCGGGAGAGGTCAGGCCGATCAGCTGCACGGCCGGATTGTCCTGCAGGCAGAACGCCGTGCCGTATGCCGTCTTGCTTGAGGCGCTGGACATCAGGATCTGCCGGGCACCGAAGAACGCGTTGTCGTCGAGGAAATCGGCCAGCATGAACGAGGTGATGAACAACGGGCGCAACAGCATCTGGTAGTTCGCTTGCCGGGGTCGAGCCGCAGCTGCCGTGGTTCCACCCGGATATGCTCGAACTGGAAACACTGGTGGCCGAGCCCAAACACCAGCGTCGGGCCTATGACGACCTGTTGGGCGCCTGGCACCGAATCATCGACGTGGCGACCGATCTGCCGGTGCGCCCGACTGCTGCGACACTGGAAGCGCTTCATCTTTCGGTATGGGGCGGACGCCGCTACGCCATGCTGGTGCAGCTCGAAGCGGATCGCATGCAAGCCTGGGCCGCCACCATGGAACATTTGTGCCTCCACTCGCTCTCCGGCTCGAACGAGACGGCTTGACCGCAATTGATCAATGTTGATCAGGAAATGCCTGACGGACCTTATCGTTGGTGATAGACCTTCGGCGCGGTCGTAGCGGGGGCCTGTGCAGAACATCGAAGGGCGCCAGGCCGATGCGGGCATATCGCTTGGTGCTCGGGATGGGCCGCTCACAGATACGGGGTACGCGTAAAAAAGTAAGCGTGGCGTCGAATTTGTTCTCCTTCGTTCGACTATCAGAGCCATCAAGGCAAACCCGCAACCAAAGGAGAACGCCATGCCCAGCACGATCCGCCTTCACCGCGTCTTGCGAACCACGCCCGATCGCCTCTACCGCGCGTTTCTGGACCCGGACGCCAAAGCCAAATGGCTGCCGCCGAATGGCTTCACTGGCAAAGTTCACGAGATCGATGCGCGTGTGGGTGGCCGCTACAGGATGTCCTTTACCAATTTCTCTACGGGTGAGACCCACAGCTTCGGTGGCCAGTATCTTGAGTTGCAGGAAAACCAGCGAATCCGCTACGAAGACACATTCGATGATCCGGGCTTACCGGGCACCATGGAGGTGACGGTGACGCTCATCCAGGTTTCCTGCGGCACCGAACTGAACATCATCCAGGCAGGCGTCCCGGACGCAATTCCAGCCGAAGCCTGCTACCTCGGCTGGCAAGAGTCCCTGACGCTACTGGCGAAGCTGGTCGAGGTGGAGATTTTAGATGAGTGATTGATTGCCACGCTGAGGATGAGTGGCGGAGCTTTCAGGCCGAATGTACGGGGCCAAATGATCTGCCACCGTCTTAGTGACTGCGCACCGTTGCACATGGCCATTTCTCGGTAGCGAGCTTGAGATATGATGCGCGCCCGCCAACACGCTACGCTTAAATCTCAGGTCATCATGCCCGGCAATGCGCTTTATACCGACTTGTCGGGTTACTACGATCTCATGTGTGCCGATATCGATTACAGCGCGCAAAGCCACTGTGTTCAAAGGCTTCAGCAGCTGTTCGGTAACGCTGGAAACAGGCATTTGGACCTAGCCTGTGGCACCGGACCGCATGTGCGGCACTTCATCGACGCAGGCTTTGAAAGCAGTGGGCTCGACATCAACCAGCCCATGCTGGACAGAGCAGCCATTCGCTGCCCAGAAGCTCGGTTCTTCCAGCAGGACATGTGTGGTTTCAGCCTAAGTCAGCCGGTCGACCTGATCACCTGTTTTCTCTATTCCATCCACTACAGCGCCAGCGTCGAGCGGTTGCAAGCCTGTATCGCTAGTGTGCACAGCGCGCTGGCGCCAGGTGGGCTGTTCTGTTTCAACGCCGTCGATAAGCACACCATCGACAACGATTCGTTCGTGTCACACACCGCTAAAGACGCTGACGGCGTGTTCACCTTCAGCTCCGGTTGGCACTACTCAGGCACTGGCGAACGGCAGTCACTCAAGCTGCGCATCGAGAAAACCACCGGCGGCGAAAGCCTGGTATGGCACGACGAGCACCCCATGGTGGCCGTGAGCTTCAGCGAACTGTCTGATCTGCTGCAGCCGTACTTCGACGTCCAGGTGCTCGAGCACGATTACCAGAAGATCATTCCTTGGGGTGGAATCTCTGGGAACGCGATATTCGCTTGTGTAAAGACATGATACGTCGCGTAAGGGCGCACGCTATTTCACGCCACATTTCCATTCGCGGATGAATGCTCGACGTTACACCCCCTTGCACCCCATACAAGTGCGCTATTAAGCGGTGCGATGCTATGACATCTTGGAGCCGGCCTTCCTGCTTGATCGGGCAGTACGCCTGCATTTAATAAGCGACCTCCAGTAACTCAGTTCACCGTCGATTCCGCAGCGCTTCCCGAAAACGTATCAATGCAAACGTTTGGCGGTCGAACTCGTCTGGATCAGATGTTGTGCCTGCTGCGCCATGTCATCGAGCAGGCGATCCCGCGCTTTCTCTGCCTCGCTCATTGCTTCAGCTCCGTGTTGCTTCACCAGGTAACTGTGAATCTGACGGACTTCCTGGGAATGGAAGATCGGCTCCAGGTCCTGCACCGCCAGGACACCGCTGGACGGCTGGCCCCGGGTATTCATCACCACTTGCGGACCACGAGCCGCCAGAGGATAAAAACCTAGTGCCTCGAAGTAGGGAACCTTGCTGGCAACGCATGCCACTGCCGCATGCGGATACCGCGCCGCCATCGCATCGACCATGGCGCGGCCAATGCCCTGTCGGCGATGGCTTTCCTGCACCGCCAGGTACAGCAGCGAGCAGGCTTCACGATCATCCACGTAGGGTAGGTAGAGCGCGAAGCCGAGCAGGCTTGCTGGGTCGTCAGCATCCAGCGCCATGATCAGTTCAGGTTTGCCCACCTGCGCGTCGTTCATGCTGTCCAGATAGCGATGCACCTCCAGACCCACCACGTACTGATACAGCTGATACAACGGGTTGCTGGGCGGGAGCGATACCGGACTAATGTCGCTGAGGTAGTCCACCACCATTTGCAGCACCTGGCTTTTCATCGATTCCGGCGGTGGAGTGTTCAGGTGCGTGAGGGTGAACATAGACGAGGAGGCTCCGAGCAGTGCGGCAAAGGCCGCATTGTACTGGCGACAAGTACCAAGCGAATGCCACATTCGTGACCATCGGCGTTCGGGCTGATGCGCCCGCGCCCGGCGCGGGAGGAAGACAACGTAAAGCGCCAAGGAATTTATCAATCTTTCCAAACATGTCGCTGCAGTCAGGCTCGCACGACCTGTGACAACGAATACGTGACATGAATTAGTAAAAGCCTATCGAGGCAATAGCGAAATACGATGCCTTTATTTTTTGACCGGCTCCAGCCTGGGTTTAAGGCTCGACCCCGCTTGAATGCTGCGTTTGGAGCGTCAACTAGCGGCTCCTGACGCATCGAAAGGCGCTTTGTCGTTTTTGTTCTGCCATGACCTGAGTGCTACGGTTCTAAAGCGGCGCCTGACCGCGATAACCACAACCACGAGAGGAACAGAACATGAGCGCTGAGTCTGGAGAAAATACTGGCGGTGGATGCCCGCTCGGTCATGGCGCCGGTGCACCCCGCAAACGCCCCGGCAATCGTGACTGGTGGCCGGAAGCATTGAGCCTCACGTCACTCAACCAGCACTCGCCGCGCTCCAATCCATACGGCGGCGATTTCGATTATGCAGCCGAGTTCAAGTCGCTCGATCTCGACGCGGTGATTGCCGACCTGCACGCCGTGATGACGGATTCGCAGGACTGGTGGCCAGCGGACTTCGGTCACTACGGCGGCCTGTTCATCCGCATGGCCTGGCACAGTGCCGGTACCTACCGCATCACTGACGGTCGGGGCGGCGCCGGCGGTGGCCAGCAGCGTTTCGCGCCGCTCAATAGCTGGCCGGACAATGCCACGCTGGATAAAGCTCGGCGCCTGCTATGGCCGATCAAACAAAAGTACGGTCGCCAGCTATCGTGGGCTGACCTGTTCGTGCTCACCGGCAACGTGGCGCTGGAATCCATGGGCTTCAAGACGTTCGGCTTCGGCGGCGGGCGCGCCGATACCTGGGAGCCGGAAGAGTTGTATTGGGGCCCCGAAGGCACCTGGCTGGGCGATGAGCGCTACAGCGGCGAACGCCAATTGCATCCGGGCCTCGGCGCCGTACAGATGGGTTTGATCTACGTGAACCCGGAAGGCCCCAACGCCAACCCGGACCCGAAAGCCTCGGCCATCGACATTCGCGAGACCTTTGCCCGCATGGCGATGAACGATTACGAAACCGTGGCACTGATCGCCGGCGGCCACACCTTCGGCAAGACTCATGGCGCGGGTGATCCCTCGCTGATGGGGCCGGAGCCGGAAGGCGCAGTCATCGAAGACCAGGGGCTGGGTTGGCGCAGCAAATTCCAGACCGGGATAGGCGCCGACGCCATCACCTCCGGCCTGGAAGTCATCTGGAGCCAGACCCCGACTAAGTGGTCGAACTACTTCTTCGAAAACCTGTTCAACTTCGAGTGGGAGCTGACCAAGAGCCCAGCCGGCGCCTATCAGTGGGAAGCCAAAAACGTCGGGGAGATCATTCCTGATCCCTTCGACCCCAACAAGAAGCGCAAGCCGACCATGTTGACCTCGGACTTGGCGCTGCGCTTCGACCCGATCTACGAACCGATCTCGCGCCACTTTCTGGAAAACCCTGAGGAGTTCGCCGATGCGTTCGCCCGCGCGTGGTTCAAGCTGACCCACCGCGACATGGGCCCCATCGGCCGTTACCTCGGGCCGCTCGTGCCTCAGGAAACGCTGATCTGGCAGGATCCGATTCCAGAATGCGATCACTCGAAGATCGACGACGCGGACATCGCCTCGCTCAAGCAGAAACTGCTGGGCATGGGCTTTTCGGTCTCTGACCTGGTGTCGGTCGCCTGGGCTTCGGCATCGACCTACCGCGGCTCGGACAAGCGTGGCGGCGCCAATGGCGCTCGCATCCGCTTCGCGCCGCAAAAGGATTGGCAGGAGAACAACCCCGCCTTGCTGGCCCGCGTGCTGCCGAAACTGACCGACATCCAGAACGAGTTCAATGGGTCGGCCACCGGCGGCAAGAAGGTGTCCATGGCGGACCTGATCGTGCTGGCCGGCTGCGCTGCGATCGAGAAAGCAGCGCAGGAGGGCGGGGTTACCGTCAAGGTACCTTTCACACCAGGACGCATGGATGCGCTGGAGGAGTGGACCGATGCCCAGTCGTTCGAAGCGCTGCGTCCGGTCGCGGACGGCTTCCGCAATCATTACTACGAGGCCCATTTCATGGCGCCCGAGGAAGCGCTCGTCGACAAGGCGCACCTGCTTCGCCTCAGCGCGCCGGAAATGACCGTACTGGTTGGCGGCATGCGGGTGCTGGGCACCAACGCGGACGGTGGTCAGGAAGGCGTCTTCACCAGCCGCGTGGGCACGCTGTCGAACGACTTCTTCATCAACCTGCTGGACATGAAAAACGAATGGGTCGCGACCGAGCACAAGAATCGCTTCCAGGGCCTCGACCGCAAAACCCGCCAGCCGACCTGGGCCGCCACCCGCGTGGACCTGATCTTCGGCGCGCAATCGGAGCTACGTGCACAGGCTGAGGTGTATGGCATGGTCGACGGCAACGAGAAGTTCGTGCACGACTTCGTCAAAGCCTGGGACAAGGTGATGAACGCGGACCGGGTCGACATTGGCAAGCCAGCGGATATTTTTAGCCAGAAACTCTCAGCGTAAACCTCGCGGCGGCGCTTTCGGGCGCCGCCGACGAGCTCGACCTCAGACACATATGTCTTCCAAACGAATTTTGTAGGGTGGAAAACGGCGGAGCCTTTTCCACGCGTTTCTGCCAGCTACCTTGCTACGCGCGACTTCCAAGCTACTTGCTGGCTTTTCATCAATTCCGGCGGCGGGGTGTCCAGGTGGGTGAGGGTGAACATAGGCGGGGTTCCGGGACGGTGCAGCAAATGCGGCATTGTACCGGGCGATCCGGGCCGATTCGCTCTGATCCAGACTGGTTCCAGCAGCACCCAAAAACGCGGACATCCTAGATGTGTTAACGTGCCGCCCTTGGAATACGAGTTACCAGGTAGTTTTCTTCTGCTTGACCAGTTCGAGCGCTTCCCTCCAGCGTTTTCTCGACATCTCGCTTTTTCAAATCGGCGACCCGCTCGCCCTAGGCCCTCTGTTTTTATCGACAGATGCTGCCTTCATCACATAGCGCCATCGGTTAACCCCGACGTTAGTGCGCCTCACTGCGGAGCCTCACGGCTGGACCGTTTCCGGTTCGAGCTGCGCTCTTATCCGCTTTCAATCGTCGCCTGGCCGCTCTCGCCTGGTGTACGACGTATCGCCTGTAAACAGGAGTCATTATGAGCTTTAGAGTTGCCATTCTAGGCGCCGGCCCGAGCGGCCTGGCCCAACTACGCGCTTTCGAAGCAGCCCGCCGCGACGGTGCTGAAATCCCCGAGATTGTCTGCTATGAAAAACAGAGCGATTGGGGTGGTCTGTGGAACTACACCTGGCGCACTGGGTTGGATGCCTATGGCGAGCCGGTCCACGGCAGCATGTACCGCTACCTCTGGTCAAACGGTCCCAAGGAATGCCTCGAGTTCGCCGATTACAGCTTCGAAGAACATTTTGGCCGTCCAATCCCTTCCTACCCGCCGCGCGCGGTACTGCGTGATTACATCATGGGTCGCGTTGCCAAGAGCAACGTGCGCCAGTACATCCGTTTCAACACTGCGGTGCACTGGGTAGCCCATGACGAAGCCACCGGCAAGTTCGCGGTCACGGTGCGCGATCTCAAGCAGGACGAACTGAGCACCGAAGAGTTCGATCATGTGATCGTCGCCACCGGCCACTTTTCGACCCCCAATGCGCCTTACTTTGAAGGTCTGGAAAAGTTTCCTGGCCGCGTGCTGCATGCCCATGATTTCCGCGACGCATGCGAATTCCAGGGCAAGGATCTGCTGCTGATCGGCAGCAGTTACTCCGCAGAAGACATCGGCACTCAGTGCCACAAGTATGGTGCCAAATCGGTCACGTTCAGCTTCCGTTCGAAGCCGATGGGCTTTGACTGGCCGGAATCCTTCGCCGAAGTGCCGCTGCTGACCGAAGTGGTTGGCAAGACCGCCCACTTCAAGGACGGCACCAGCAAGGACGTCGACGCGATCATCCTGTGCACCGGGTATCAGCATCACTTCCCGTTCCTGCCCAACGAGCTGACGCTGACCACGCACAACCGGCTTTACCCCGAGGGTCTGTACAAGGGCATCGTTTCCCTGGCGAATCCGAAGCTGATGTTTCTCGGCATGCAGGATCAGTACTACACCTTCAACATGTTCGACGCCCAGGCCTGGTATGCCCGCGACCTGATGCTTGGTCGCATCAAGCTGCCGGAAAGTGCTGCCATGGCGGCCGACAGCAATGAATGGGTAGCTCGCGAGGAACAGGTGGCCGATCCCTTCGAGGCGATCGACTTTCAGGCAGCCTACATACTCGATCTGCTTGAACCCACCGACTACCCAGCGTTTGACGTGACTGCCGTCGCCGATATCTTCAAGGAGTGGGAGCACCACAAGGAAGCGGACATCCTCGGTTACCGCAACAAGAGCTACCGCTCGACGCTGACCGGCACCCTGGCGCCCGTGCACCACACGCCCTGGATGGATGCCATGGACGATTCGCTGGAAGCGTTTCTCCATGACAAGCAATCCCAGCCGGCAAAGGAGAGCGCATGAGTCAGCCAAGCCCTAGCCAACCAACTCTCAGTCAGGCGCGCTCGCGTTTTACCTCCAGCAGCATCCGCTGGGGGTTCATGTGGGCCCTGTGGTGCGCCGTGCTCTGGGGCGCCTGGTACGTGCCAGGTTCGGCAGTCTGGTTCGAGGCTCCCTATGTCGACCTAAGCTACGACACCAATGCCGAGTTCCTCCTGGCAGCGGCAGTGCTGACCACCTTTAATGCAATTGCCGTGCTGTTCTTCCTGTTTGTCTGGAACGGGGTGTTGGGTAAATGGGGCGAATACGTCCGCACCATCAGGCAGATGCGTTACATATCCAAATGGTTCTTCATTGGCGCGATATTTGGCGGCCCGATGGCCATCTTTGGCTCGTATCTGGCGATGGGTTATATCGGTGGCGCGTTTGCTGCGATTTCGGCGCTGATGTACCCGATCATAGGCGCCACACTGGCCAGGCTCTGGTATCAGGAGAAGATCACTCGGCGCGCCGCGCTGGGTATCTTCATTATTCTGGCAGGCGGTGTGACCGTATATGCCCCCGGCATTATCGGTGAGCTTACTGGCACCGGCGACGCCGGCTGGCTTGGCTATCTCGGTGGCGCTATGGCTGCGTTGGGCTGGGGTATCGAGGGCGCTATCGCTGGCCGCGGGCTGGATGTGGCTGATCCAGATGTGGGCATTACCGTGCGATTCACCGCGGAAGTCTTCTATTGGGTAGCGCTGATTCTGCCGGCAATCTACCTGTTCACCGATCAACCCGTAGTGGAACTGGTCGTCGCGACATTTAACTGGGCAGCCATCGGCTGGCTGATGCTGGCGGGCGTGACCTTCGCCTTCTGCTACGTCTCCTGGTACAAGTCCTTCCCCTTGATTGGCGTCGGGCGCGGGCAAGCGATTGCCGCGTTGTACGGGCTGTTTGCAGTGATCTTCCTCGCCGCGTTCACCCTCAAGTTTCCTGAATGGAATGAACCGCCCCGGGAATTCCGAAGGCTCTTTGGTGTGAGTCACGCCGCTTGG
>NZ_CEXBBO010000055.1:0-15830 GCF_982611455.1 Stutzerimonas sp. | reverse complement strand
GTTCTCAGAAATCATAGCAAAGGTTTGTACGGACGTTTTTACACACTCTGGGCCGATTCCTGCCTTCGATATCCATCTCTACGGTGAGCTGGTTCGGTTCAGATACCTAGCCAACGCAATATGCCATCGGCCGCCGCGCGCCCGCTGGCAAAGCATGCAGTCAGCAAATAGCCCCCGGTTGGTGCTTCCCAGTCGAGCATTTCGCCCGCGCAGAACACACCTGGCTGATGGCGCAACATCAGCCTGTCATTCAGCGCCTCAAAGGGCACGCCGCCCGCGCTGCTGATAGCTTCGTCCAGCGGGCGAGCGCGTAGCAGTGTGATCGGCAGCGCTTTGATTGCCGTGGCCAGGGCGAGCGAATCACGGAATGACTCGGCATCGGTCAACTCGTGCAGCAGGCCGGCCTTGACGCCGTCGAGGCCGAGCTGGCGCTTGAGGTGCTTGGCCATGGATTGCGAACCGCGCGGTTTGGCCAGCGCACGTATGACGTTATCCAACGTGCGGTCCGGTAGCAGATCCAGCTCGACCGTGGCGCTCCCGTTTTGCTCGATCATCCGCCGGATCTCGGCGGAAAGTGCATAGACCAGACTGCCTTCGATGCCGGACGCCGTGACCACGAATTCACCCTTGCGCGGTGCACCTCCCGGGAGGCGGAGGCTGACGGTTTTCAGCGGGGCACCGGCGAATTTTTCCCGAAGATGCTGGCTCCAGCCGGCAACCTCGAACCCGCAGTTGGCCGGCCGCAGCGGCGTTATCGTAATTCCGCGCTCCTGTAGCAAGGGTACCCAGGCACCATCGGAGCCCAGTCTCGCCCAGCTACCGCCGCCGAGTGCGAGCAGAACGGCGTCGGCGGTGGCGCGTATTTCCCCCTCTGGGGCCTGCAGACGAAGGCTGCCGTCCACATTCCAGCCGAGCCAGCGATGACGGGTATGAATCTGTACCTGAGCGTCACGTAAACGGCGTAACCAGGCGCGCAGCAGCGGTGCGGCTTTCATGTCGGTGGGGAAAACGCGCCCGGAGCTGCCGACGAAGGTGTCGATTCCCAAACCATGAATCCACTTGCGCAGCGCTTCTGGGCTGAACGCCTCGAGCAAAGGTCGAAGTTCGGGCGCGCGCTCGCGATAGCGTGCCACGAACGGCTCGAAGGCTTCGGAATGTGTGATGTTCATGCCGCCAACGCCGGCTAGCAAAAACTTGCGGCCGACCGACGGCATCGCGTCGTACAGATCGACCATGACGCCGGCTTGGCTCAGCACTTCGGCGGCCATCAACCCGGCGGGACCGCCGCCGATGATGGCGACGCGAGAAGGGGCAAGGGGCATGGTTCGGGCCGGCAGCTACGGGGCGGGCATTGTAGCGGCTGGCATCGAGACGGGGCAGCTTGGAGAGGCTCGGCCCACAGGTAAACGACGAGCGAGGCGGAAGGCGGCGTTTTACGCAGGCCTTGGTTTGTCTGGTTTAGCTGAGGCTGTCTGGCTGGTGTTCAGCGCTGAAAAAGGGGCTTGGCCAAGATTTTTTTCACTGCTGATGGTCACTGCTGCGCCGCCCTCTAGCGCAGCCCGTGCCGGCGCCAGGCCTGTGCTGCGCTGAAGTGCAGTTGGGCGTGGCGCCGGGCAAGCAAAGCGCGATCTTTGTCATAGCCTCCGCCGATCACCCCAACCACCGGAATGTCGCGGCCAAGGCAGTGTTCGATCACGGCGCTGTCGCGCATTGCCAGACCCTCGTCGCTGAGGTTGAGCAGACCCAGCGCATCGTCACGGTGAACGTCGACGCCCGCGTCATAGAGCACCAGATCCGGTTGATATAGCGGCAGCAGGTAACTGAGCGTGTCGTCGACGACTTTTAGATAGTCGGCGTCGCCGAGCCCGGTGGCCAGACCGATGTCCCAATCGCTTCGCGCCTTACGCGTTGGAAAGTTCTTCTCGCAGTGCAATGAAACCGTCACGGCGTCGGCGATGTGCTCGAGAATCCGCGCGGTGCCGTCGCCCTGATGCACGTCGCAATCGAAGATCAGCACGCGACCGACTCGGCCACTTTCCAACAGCGAAAGCGCGATGACTGCCAGGTCGTTAAAGATGCAGAAGCCCGAGGCGTGATCGTAGTGGGCATGGTGGGTGCCACCGGCCAGATGACAGGCCAGCCCGTGCCGCAGCGCCAGATCCGCTGCCAGCAGCGAACCACCGACTGCTCGCACGGTGCGCTGTGCCAACTGCGGGCTCCAGGGCAGACCCAGACGGCGCAGCTCTTCGCGGCTCATGTCACCGCTGCAGTAACGCTCCACGTATGCGCGGTCATGCGCCAGTGCCAGAACGTCGGTCGGGCAAAGCTCCGGGCGCAATAGCGCTTCGTCTGTGGTCAAACCGCTTTCGACCAGGTGATCGCGCAGCAGCCGGAACTTCTCCATGGGGAAGCGATGCCCCGGCGGCAGCGGCGGGCTGTAGTCGTCGTGAAACACCAACGGTAAAGACATTGATCGGCGCCCGAATGGTCAGTCGCAAGTATGCCGAGTCCGCAGCAAACCCCTCAAGGAAACAGCATGGAAGAACCGATGGAGCGCATTGAACTGGAAACGCCACGCCTGCGATTACGCGCCTGGCGAGATGCTGATCTCGATTCATTGACGCAAATGTGTGGTGATCCGCTGGTGATGCGCTATTTCCCAGCGCTGTTTTCGCGTGATGAATGCGCGGCAATGATGGCGCGCTGTCGTATTCATTTCGCTCGCCACGGCTTCGGTTACTGGGCGCTGGAGCGCAAGGATGACGGGCGCTTCGTCGGTATGACTGGATTGGCCTGGAGCCGCCTGCAACTGGCTTTTTGCCCGGCAGTGGAAATCGGCTGGCGGCTCGCTCATGAGTACTGGGGGCAGGGTCTGGCGCGCGAAGCGGCCGGAGCGGCGCTGGGCTGCGCGTTCGAGCGGCTACGGCTTCCGGAGGTGGTTGCGTATACCGCTGGGCTCAACGAACCATCCTGTCAGTTGATGTGCGCGCTCGGCATGCAAAAGGACCCGCTGGGCGATTTCGAGCATCCAGCACTTGCAGAGGGGCATCCGTTGCGCCCCCATGTGTTGTATCGATTACGGCGCGACAACTGGGTCGATACGCGACGATAAGCGCAATTGCTGGAGCGAACCCGGAGGAATCCGTAACATTGCTCGCCTGTCCTGTGCCCGTATCAAAGGAAAAACTCATGAGCGACACACTCGATACCCTGGTGAGCCTGCTGTCGCTGGAACGAATCGAGGAAAACCTGTTTCGCGGCGCTAGCCAGGATCTGGGTTTTCCGCAGCTATTCGGCGGCCAAGTGGTCGGTCAGGCCCTGTCTGCCGCCAGTCAGACAGTCGCGCCGGAGCGGCACGTGCACTCGATGCACGGCTATTTTCTGCGTCCTGGCGATTCCCATCTGCCGGTGGTGTACGACGTTGACCGGGTTCGTGACGGCGGCAGTTTCACGACCCGTCGCGTCAGCGCCATTCAGAAGGGCCAGACCATCTTTACGTGCAGTGCCTCGTTTCAGGCGGACGAGACGGGCTTCGAGCATCAGCTGCAGATGCCTGAAGTGGTCGGTCCAGAAAATCTGCTTAGCGAGTGGGAGCTGATGCACAAGTTGGTGCCGCTGGTGCCCGAGCGCGTCGCCGAAAAACTGCGCCTACCCAATCCCATCGAAATTCGCCCGGTAACCTTGCAGGACCCAACCAACCCCCAGCCGATCGAGCCGATCCGCCACGTCTGGTTCCGTGCCGATGGCGCTCTGCCGGACAACCCGGCGCTGCACAAGTACCTGATGGCCTACGCCTCGGACTTCAACTTCATCGGCACTGCCTTGCAGCCTCATGGCATCAGTTCATGGAGCAAATCCCTTCAGCTGGCGAGCCTCGATCACGCCATCTGGTTTCATCGCGAAGTGCGCGCTGACGACTGGTTGCTGTATTCGATGGACAGCCCCTGGGCCGGCAACGCCCGTGGATTCGCCCGTGGCAGCATCTTCAACCGCGCCGGCCAACTGGTCGCTTCGGTTGCTCAGGAGGGGCTGATTCGGGTGCGTGAGGACTGGAAGTGAATCTGACGCAGGCGCGGCACTGGGTGTTTGACATGGACGGCACGCTGACCATCGCCGTGCATGACTTTCCGGCGATCAAGCGGGCGCTGGACATTCCCGAGGACGACGACATTCTTCATCACCTCGCCGCGCTGCCGGCTGATGAAGCGGCGGATAAGCGCGCTTGGCTACAGGCGCACGAGCGAGAGTTGGCCTGTGCCGCCACGCCTGCACCGGGCGCGCTCGAACTGTTACATGCGCTGCGTGATCGCGGCTGCCGCCTCGGTGCGCTGACCCGCAACGCTCATGAGCTGGCATTGGTGACCTTGCAGGCGGTGGGTATGGGCGATTGCTTTGCATCTGATGACATCCTCGGCCGTGACGAGGCGCCGCCGAAACCTGATCCGGGCGGCCTGCTGCATCTCGCCGAGAAATGGTCGGTACCGCCGCGCGAATTGGTAATGGTGGGCGACTTCCGCTTCGATCTGCAATGCGCGCGGGCTGCGGGTGCCCGTAGCGTACTGGTCAACGTGCCGGAAAATTTCTGGCCGGAGCTCGCCGATCTGCATGCGCGTGATTGTGCGGAGCTGAGGCGGATGCTGGGTTGATGAGATGAGATGTGTCGCCCCATCTAACCGTCGGATACGCCTTCGGCTAATCCAACCTACGGAAAAATCGATACCGTGCAATCCGTAAATGGAATCGCCGAAGGCGCTTCCGTCGTTTACCGTGAGGCTTTTGTTCAACGTCTCAATAAAGCGCCTGATAAAGCTTTCGGCGATAGGTGGCAACCAACGGATGGTCGCTGCCCAGCAGGTCGAACACCTGCAGCAGGGTCTTGTGCGGCAGGCCGTCGGCGTAGCTGCGGTTGCGCACGAACAGCTTGAGCAAGCCGTCCAGAGCCGCTTCGTGTTGCTGGCGTGCCAGCTGTTGGATCGCCAATTGGTAGGCCGCCTCGTCATCTTCGGCGTTCTGCGCCAGACGGCTCTTGAGGTCGGCGACTTCCGGTAGGTCATTCGCTTGACGAAGGAACGTCAACTGAGCCCGGGCGCCAGCCAGCGCCTGTTTGTGTTCGTCGCCCTTGACCGCGCCGAGCACTGTTTCCGCCTCGCCCAGCTCGCCGCGTTCAGCCAGGCAGCGCGCGTAAAGAATCAGCGCGGCGGCGTTGTCGTTTTCCTCGCTGAGTAACTGTTTGAGTAGATTTTCCGCCTCACCGATGCGTTCCTCGGCGAACAAGGCCTGGGCCGTTTCCAACTGGTCCGCATCCGGCGCGGCTGGCAATTGCACGTGGGGTTCGAGCATGGCTCGGATAGCTGACTCAGGCTGGGCCCCGGCGAAACCGTCGACCGGTTGACCATCCTTGAACAGCACCACGGTTGGCAAGCTGCGCACGCCGAAGCGGGCCACGACATCCTGCTCGATATCGCAGTTGACCTTTGCCAGCAGCAGCTCGCCCTGGTATTCCTCGGTGATCTTGGCCAGCAGCGGCATCAGCGCCTTGCACGGCGCGCACCACTCGGCCCAGAAATCCACCAGCACCGGCTTGTGAAAGGAGTTTTCCAGCACCAGCTGCTCGAAGTTGGCGCTGGTGACGTCGAAGATGTAGGGAGTCTGGCTCATCGGAATTCTCGGAATGGGCACGTGCGAAAGAGGCGTGCATGTTAAGTGGGGGCGCTGCGAATCGGAAGCAAGTGGCGTGCTGGTCCGATTTTCAACCAACCGGGGTCGTCAGCGGCCAGTTCTGAAGCTCACGGTAATGCACGCCGTTTGCAGTGTTTTCGGAAAGGTAAAGGCCGAAACATTCGACCCGCCACTCGAATGTGGGTGGCTTGGATTGCGGCTGTATCCGAGCCTCACGTGACAGTGTCAGGTGCGGCAGGAACGGCCGTGAATCCAGCGCGAAATCATGGACGGACAAGCCCGCGTGCAACTGCTCGACAAGTTGGCTCAACGGCGGCGGGATCAGAGTCGGAACCAGGCAGGCGAAGCCCTTGCCGATAATCTGCAGCTGATCCAGTCGCAGCGTGAAAGCGTCGGCGCGCAGGTTGCTGCCGAGCTCCTTCAGACCGTCCAGCTTCGCGACCGGCTGGCTGCCAAGAAACGCCAATGTGAGATGCAGATTGGCCTGTTCAACGGGCTTTCCGCCAAGACCAACACTTTCGCGCCAACTACAGATGGCGTCCCCCAGTGCGTGCGGGCAGGGAAGGGCAAAGAACAGACGCAGAGGTTTTTCGGCAGTCATCGTTTCACTTCAGCCTCCGGCTCCAGACCGCCGACGCTCACGGTTGGTGTAAAAACGCTTCGCAACGTTCGACATTGCGCCAGCCTCGTGGCTTCCAGCTTCCAGCTTCCAGCTTCCAGCTTCCAGCGCTCTTACCGGCTCTCCATTCTTACCGAATGATAGAGGCTGACCCTGCGAAATTCCGCTGGCTCGGCGAGGTCCGGCCAGGTGCAGGCATCGAGTATGTCCAGGCGGCTGTACAGCGGGTGCTTGAAGTCGCGTACCCGCGAGTCCGCAACCAGCGTTTCGCGGCCGCGGCTCAGGAACTGATCCAGCAGCGGCAGGTTGGCGCGGTCGTAGAGCACGTCGGCGACGATGATCAGGTCGTAGCGATCAGCCTCGGCAAAGAAATCCGCCGAATAGCTCAGCTGCACACCATTCAATTCCGCATTGGCGCGGCAGGCCGCTAACGCCAGTGGATCGAGATCGCAGGCGACCACTTCCACCGCGCCCGCCTTGGCTGCGGCAATCGCCGCGACGCCGGAACCCGCGCCGAAATCCAGCACACGCTTGCCGCGCACCCATTCGGGACGCGCGGCCAGCCAGCGCGCGAGCACCAGCCCGCTGGCCCAACAAAAACACCAATAGGGCGGCTCCTCGAGAACCCGCCGGGTCTCCTCAGGGCTGAAAGCACGATCCATGTTCGCCGCATCGATCAGCCATAGGCGAATGTCGGTATCGGGCAGGGTCTCGATGCTCAGGCGGGCCTCGCCGAGCAGTTTGGTTAACGCCTCCTGCAACGCAGCGGGTGGCGTCAAGGTGCGGGTACCAGTCGTAGCGGGCCCAGGGATTGGCTGGCTGGGCTGCTCACAAGCACGGCCGGCAGGCGCATGATCAGCTGCCCGGAGCGGGTTACGCGGCCTCGCAACTCGACCTGTTGGTCCTTGGGGAAATTCTCAGCGTTGAACTTGAGAATGAACGGCAACTCACCGCCACGACCCTTAAGTTTGACGTTGCTCAACAGCCGATCAGGCTGGTCACGGCGATTGACTTCAAGCAAAGCCAATTCGACTTCGCTGTCGCCTGGAACGCCGATCAGGCTGCCATGCAGCTCGTGCAGCGGGGTGGTCGCCTGAGGCGGCTCCTCGAAGGTAACGGGCGCCGTGGGGCGCTGGGCCTCCTGGCTTGAGCAGCCAGCCAGCACCAGCAGCAAAGCGGGCAAAACAAAGGGGCGTAACCGCACGGACAGCTCCTAAAGATGGCTCTAACAGGCGCCTGTATAGCAACAATCCGCTCGATTTGTCTTGCCGACGGGATGCGCTACCATGGCTCTCCCGACGTCTGACAGCTTTAAACCATGCATTGTCCCTTCTGTGGTGCACATGACACCAAAGTCATCGATTCGCGCCTTGTGGCTGAGGGCGACCAGGTGCGCCGCCGCCGTGAATGTCTTGCCTGCGGCGAGCGCTTTACCACCTTCGAAACCGCTGAACTGGTCATGCCTCGGTTGATCAAGCAGGACGGCAGTCGTCAGCCATTCGACGAGGAAAAGCTGCGTGCTGGCATGCAGCGCGCGCTGGAAAAACGTCCGGTTAGCGTCGAACGGCTGGAAGAAGCCATCGCGCACATCAAGCATCGGCTGCGTGCCACCGGAGAGCGGGAAATCAAGTCGCGGGTGCTGGGCGAGCTGGTGATGCTCGAACTGCAGAAGCTCGATGAAGTCGCCTATATTCGCTTCGCTTCGGTTTACCGGCGCTTTCAGGACCTCAATGAATTCCGCGAGGAAATCGAGCGTCTATCCCGCGAGCCCGCCAAGAACGAATGAACACTTCCGATCACGCCTGGATGGCCCGTGCGCTGCAACTGGCGCGTAAAGGGTTGTATTCGACGCATCCCAACCCGCGCGTCGGTTGCGTCATCGTCAAGGATGGCGAGCTGATCGGTGAAGGCTGGCACGTGCGTGCCGGCGAGCCACACGCCGAAGTGCATGCGCTGCGTCAGGCAGGCGAGCGCGCAAAAGGCGCGACGGCCTACGTCACGCTCGAGCCCTGCAGCCACCACGGACGGACACCGCCCTGCGCCGAAGCATTGGTCGCGGCGGGCGTTGGCCGCGTGGTCGCTGCCATGCAGGACCCCAATCCGCAGGTGGCCGGGCGTGGACTCGAACGATTGCGCAGCGTGGGTATCGAGGTTGTCAGCGGTGTGTTGGAAAACGAAGCGCGGGCATTGAACGCCGGCTTTATCAAACGTATGGAAACCGGTCTGCCACTGCTGCGCGCGAAACTCGCGATGAGCCTCGACGGCCGCACCGCCATGGCCAGCGGCGAAAGCCAATGGATCACCGGGCCTGCCGCGCGCGCGGAGGTGCAGCGCCTGCGTGCGCAGTCCAGCGTGGTGCTGACTGGTGCCGACACGGTGCTGATGGACAATGCGCGGTTGACGGTACGCGCTGCTGAGCTGGGGCTGGATGAAGAAACGACTGCGTTGGCTTTGCAGCGACCGCCACTGCGAGTATTGGTCGATGGCCGCCTGAGAGTGCCGCTGGATGCACCCTTTTTTCAGGCTGGTCCCGCATTAGTGGCTACCTCCGCCACCGGGCGCGCCGAGGGCTACCGTGCTTCTGGCCATGAGCTGTTAACGCTGGCGAGCCCCGACGGGCGTGTGGACCTGCGCGGCCTGCTGAGCGAACTGGCCAGTCGTGGAGCCAACGAAGTGCTGCTCGAAGCCGGCCCGCGGCTCGCCGGAGCCTTCGCTGCTTTGGGCCTGATCGACGAATATCATATATTCGTCGCCGCGAAATTCCTCGGTTCTTCGGCTCGGCCGCTACTCGATTTGCCGCTGACGCGCATGAGCGAAGCACGCGAGCTCAAGATTGAAGATATCCGCGCGTTCGGTGATGACTGGCGGATCATTGCGCGTCCGGCTGGCTGATACCGACGCTTGGACGAGCGAGCACTGCCTAGTTCTTTACTCAGCTTGCCGGTCGCAGCCCGTTGTGATCCAGCTTGGCGCGCCGCTTGTTCGTTCCGAGCAGCAGGCGGGCGAGCAGGCTGTCATGGTGCGGGTTGCCGAAGTGAAACAGGGCGGTGGCGCGGAGCATGTCGGGGTCGCATTGGTCGTTGGCATGCAGGCTGCGGTAGCCCCAGAACAGATAAAGGTTGCCCGGGATCAGCTTCAGCCGAATCGGTCGCAACCAGCCGCGCCTGACTGCTAGCGCAATCAGTTTTTGACTGGCGGTGTTATGCATCAGTGCCTTTTCGATCACGTTGCGCAGTGCATTGAAGCGAACCCTACGAACGTTCGGGAAAATGATCAGGTCGCCACAGTGCTCGCCCTGGGTCGGGATGAACAATGGGAGTAGGGCGGTAACCGCGGTCGCGTCGAAGTGGTAGAAATGCGATTGCTTGAGGCCGCTTTTGCCTTGCAAGCAGCGAATTACAGGAAAGACCTGTTCCGTCGATGACGGCTCCTTAGTGGTCTGCGCTCGGTACAGGTCAACAAGCATTTCTTTGAGCGGGCCAGAAGCGGCCAGGGTTGCCAGCACGCTGCCGCTCATGGCTTCAATACCGTGGACAGCGAAATATTCGCCCAAATGAATTGCTGCCTGCTGCTCGATAAAGGCACGGCCTTGTTCAAGCATCTCCGAAGACAAGAAGTTTTCCACAACCGCAAAGCCATTGCTGTCGATTTCGACCGCCCGTTGCGCAATCGACATATCCATAGCCGTAACCCCTGACATACCCATCCCTCGCGGCACATGTAATGGTCCGGAGCGTGTTCCTGAATCGCGGCCTGATTTGCACGGGGATCGCCAAAATACGAGCTGATCCTGGCTCGGCTTATCGGTACGACGTAATGCTGGAGCGACGTTCCATCCTGATCGTCTTGCTGTCATCGCCTGAGACCGTCGCGGCGGCGCTCTTGTATGGGGGCGATGCGATGCGTATGGACAAACAAGCGTAGCGGGAGTTTCACGCTGCGCTTGAAAGTTGCTTGGGAGAGGTAATGGGCCGGATCGAGGCTCGATTATTTTTCTCTACGGCACAGTCAAACGGTCGTTTGCCGGCTGCGGAATCGGCTCATCTGTGGTAAAAACTGCGCCGGGTCCTAACCGGCCCACGTTCTCAGGGCGGGGTGAGATTCCCCACCGGCGGTAATGGCGCATTAAGTGTCTAGCCCGCGAGCGCTTGTCTTAGACAAGGTCAGCAGACCCGGTGTGATCCCGGGGCCGACGGTATAGTCCGGATAAAGAGAGAGCGGGATGCTTCGACGACGCCTTCTGCGCGCGCGTCCACTCCCTATCGATCTGTAGCGCCCTGTTTTATCCAAAACAGGAGTTCGTCATATGCATCGTTTCAACAGCCTTCCATGGGAGGCCGCATGTTCACTGGAATAATCGAATCCATCGGCACCATCCGCGCAATGACGCCCAAGGGCGGCGACGTCCGGGTGCTGGTCGAGACCGGCAAGCTGGACCTGGCCGACGTCAAGCTCGGCGACAGCATTGCGGTCAACGGTGTCTGCCTGACTGCCGTCGAACTGCCCGGCAACGGCTTTTGGGCCGATGTCAGCCGCGAGACGCTGGCGCGTACTGCTTTCGTCGATCTCAAGGCCGGTAGTCGCGTGAATCTGGAAAAGGCGCTGACGCCCACCAGTCGTCTCGGCGGGCATCTGGTCAGCGGTCACGTCGATGGCGTCGGCGAGGTGGTGGCGCGTGAGGAAAACGCCCGCGCGGTGCAGTTCCGCATCCGTGCCCCACGCGAATTGGCCAAGTACATCGCGCTCAAGGGGTCGATCACCGTCGATGGCACCAGCCTGACGGTCAATACGGTCAACGGCGCCGAATTCGAACTCACCATCGTCCCGCACACCCTGGCCGAAACCATCATGGTCGACTACCGCCCCGGGCGGCAGGTGAATCTGGAAGTGGATCTGTTGGCGCGTTATTTAGAGCGTCTGCTGATGGGCGACAAGGCGGCCGAGCCCAATGCTTCGGGCCTGACCGAAAGCTTTCTGGCCGAAAACGGTTACCTGAATCCGGCTCGTTAAATAAAGGATTGGCCACCATGGCTCTGAACACCGCTGAAGAACTGATCGAAGACATCCGCGCCGGCAAGATGGTCATCCTCATGGATGACGAGGACCGCGAAAACGAAGGCGACATCATCGTTGCCTCCGAATGCGTGACCGCCGAGCACATCAATTTCATGGCCCGTTTCGCACGTGGCCTGATCTGCATGCCGATGACCCGCGAACGCTGCGAACTTCTGCAGTTGCCGCTGATGGCGCCGCGTAACGGCTCGGGGTTCGGCACCAAATTCACCGTGTCCATCGAAGCGGCCGAAGGTGTCACCACCGGCATCTCCGCCGCCGACCGCGCGCGCACCGTCCAGGCCGCCGTGGCGAAGAGCGCTGTGGCTGAAGACATCGTCAGCCCTGGACACATTTTCCCGCTGATGGCTCAGCCTGGCGGCGTACTGGCGCGCGCCGGTCACACTGAGGCGGCCTGCGACCTGGCGCGCATGGCCGGGCTTGAACCGTCCGGTGTAATCTGCGAAGTCATGAACGACGACGGCACCATGGCGCGCCGCCCCGAGCTGGAATTGTTCGCCGAGCAGCACGGACTGAAGATCGGCACCATCGCTGATCTGATCCATTACCGGATGATTCACGAGCGCACCGTCGAGCGGGTCTCCGAGCAGCCGCTGGAAACCGAGCTGGGGCAGTTCAAACTGGTCACCTACCGCGACGGTGTCGAGGATACGGTGCACATGGCGCTGACCCGTGGCGAAATAACGCCGGAAAATCCGACACTGGTGCGCGTACACAACATGGAGCCGTTGCGTGATTTGCTGCTGGTGACTGTGCCTGGGCGCTGGAGTCTGCGCGCGGCGATGAGCGAAGTCGCGAAGGCCGGTAGCGGTGTGGTGCTGTTGTTGGGCAACCCGCTGACCGGGCCGCAATTGCTGGCGCAGCTCAACCGCCAGCAACTACCGACTCCGGCGACCTACAGCACTGTGGGTGCCGGTTCGCAGATTCTGCGGGACCTCGGGGTGCGCAAGATGCGCCTGATGAGTTCGCCGATGAAGTTCAATGCGATATCCGGGTTCGATCTGGAAGTTGTAGAATACTTGCCCGCCGAATAAGTGATGCCAGGGCGCCGCGACGAAACGCGGCGCCTTCGTTCTTTAAAGAGATGAGAAACCACCTTATGACACTGAAGACCATCGAAGGTACCTTCATCGCCCCGCAGGGCAAGTTCGCCCTGGTCGTTGGCCGCTTCAACAGCTTCGTTGTCGAGAGCTTGGTGAGCGGCGCCGTCGATGCGCTGGTGCGCCACGGCATCCGTGAAGACGCCATCACCATCATCCGCGCGCCGGGTGCCTTCGAAATTCCGCTGGTGGCGCAGAAAGTCGCTCAGCAAGGCGAATACGATGCGATCATCGCCCTCGGCGCGGTCATTCGTGGCGGCACCCCGCACTTCGAATACGTCGCTGGCGAATGCACCAAGGGCTTGTCCCAAGTGTCCATGGAGTTCGGTGTGCCGGTCGCCTTCGGCGTGCTGACCGTCGATTCGATTGAGCAAGCCATCGAGCGTTCCGGCACTAAGGCCGGCAACAAGGGCGCCGAAGCCGCACTCTCCGCTCTGGAAATGGTGAGCCTGCTGGCGCAGCTGGAGGCCAAGTGAGCCTTAATCACGACGACAGCCAGGACGCCCCGCAGCCGAAGGCCAAGGGCAAGATCGCGACGCGCCGCGTGGCGCGTAGCCTGGCGATGCAGGCGCTGTATCAATGGGGCATGGCCGGGCAGAGCCTCAACGAAATCGAGGCGCAGTTCCGCGTCGACAACGATTTTTCCGGCGTCGATGGCAACTATTTCCACGAGCTGTTGACCGGGGTCGCTCGCGCCAAGACCGAAGTCGACAGCGCCATCGTGCCGCACCTCGACCGTCCTCTGGAGGAACTCGATCCGGTGGAACTGGCCATTCTGCGCCTGTCTACCTACGAGCTGATGCACCGCATCGATGTGCCTTACCGTGTGGTCATCAACGAAGGTATCGAGTTGGCCAAGGTGTTCGGCGCCACCGACGGACATAAGTTCGTCAATGGCGTACTGGACAAACTGGCGCCCAGCCTGCGTAGCGCCGAGGTCAGCGCTCACAAGCGCTGAGCCTGTCTGATCCGATGGGTGAGTTCGAGCTGATCCGCCACTATTTCGCCGCCGCCGCTTGTGCCAGGGCTGGCGGCGAAGTCGTGTTGGGCATCGGCGATGATTGCGCCTTGCTGGCGTTACCTGATGGCGAGCAACTGACGGTTTCCAGCGACACGCTGGTTGCCGGTGTGCATTTCCCCGATCCTTGTGATCCCTATCTGCTCGGCCAGCGCGCGCTCGCTGTATCGACCAGCGATCTCGCCGGCATGGGCGCAACGCCGATTGGCTTTACCCTTGCATTGACGCTTCCGGCGGTTGATTCCGGCTGGCTCGCCGAGTTCGCTCGCGGCCTGGACACGATGGCTGCAGGCTGTGCCATGCGACTGATTGGCGGCGATACCACGCGCGGCCCGCTGAGCATGACGCTGACGGTGTTCGGTCGGTTGCCGGCTGGTCAGGCGCTGCTGCGCAGCGGCGCGCAGCCGGGAGACTTGCTCTGTGTCGGCGGAGCCCTTGGCGATGCGGCCGGCGCGTTGCCGATCGTGCTGGGTGAGTGCGAGCAAGGGACGGCTGAAGCGGCCGCACTGCTCAGGCATTACTGGCTGCCGCAACCGCAGCTGGCGTTGGGACAGGTGTTGCGCGGCAAGGCGACTGCGGCGCTGGATATTTCCGATGGCCTATTGGCCGATTGCGGGCATATCGCTGCCGCGTCCGGCGTCCTGCTGTGCATCGAGCAGCAAAAGCTGCCCTTGTCGGAGGCGCTGGTACGGTTTGTCGGTCGCGACCAGGCGCTGCAGTACGGTCTGGCCGGTGGCGACGACTACGTACTCGCATTTACGCTGCCCGCCAATGAGCTGCCTGCATTGCTGACCGCCGGCTGGCCGGTTCACGTGATCGGGCGCGTTGCGGCGGGCGAGGGCGTGCAGCTGCTGGCTGTCGATGGCAGAGCCATCACGCTCGCCAGCCAGGGTTACAACCATTTCAGTGGCTGAGCGGCTTCGATAGCTCCGTCAGAACAGAGAGGACAGCCGCTTGACTGATTCCCTGCAGCCCACCGCCGAGCCGATCCCGCTGTCGGTATGGAGCAACCCTTGGCATAACCTGGCGTTCGGCTTTGGCTCCGGAACACTACCCAAGGCGCCTGGTACCTGGGGTTCGCTGCTGGCGCTGGGTTTCGTGCCGCTGTGGCAAGCCTTGCCGAGCTGGGGCTACGGGCTGGTGATCATCGCCAGCATGCTGTTCGGGGTGTGGTTGTGCGGAAAGGTTGCCCGGGAACTGGGCGTGCATGACCACGAAGGCATCGTCTGGGATGAATTCGCCGGCATCTGGATCACCTTCTGGCTGGTGCCCGACGGCGGATATTGGCTGCTGCTCGGATTCGTCGTGTTTCGTCTGCTGGATATCGTCAAGCCATGGCCCATCAGCTGGATAGACCGACACGTGCACGGCGGACTGGGCATCATGCTCGACGATATCCTCGCCGGTTTCGCCGCATGCGGTCTGATGCACCTCGCGGTGATGCTGCTGGGTTGAGGTCAGGCCTGTGCGTCGGGTCGCTGTATTGTCGGCATGGCTCATGGAAGAATGCCGATCCGTCCCGCTCCTAGGAATCCGCCGCTGATGCGTTCCGTTGCCCTGATATTCACTGCCACTTTGGCGCTGCTTTCGTTCGCCGTCGCGGCCGCGCCACGGGTACAGGTGGTCGGGCTATTTCCTGGCGCCGCTGTAGTGAACATCAATGGTCAGCGCAAACTGGTCCGGGTCGGGCAGGTAGGTCCGGGCGGTGTCGAGGTCGTCAGCGCCGACTCGAAAGGCGCGGTGCTGCGCATCGAGGGAGTCGAGCGTAGTTACGGGCTCAGTCGTGAGCTGAGCGCCGGCTTTGCCGAGCCTGATCGCAGACAGCTGAGTATCGCGCAGGGGCAGGGCGGTCACTACTGGGTCGCTGGCTCGATTAATGGCCAGTCGGTGCAGTTTCTCGTCGATACCGGCGCCACATCGGTAGCAATCAATGAAATCCAGGCGCGTCGTTTGGGTATCGACTACCGCGTCGATGGCAAGCAGATGATGGTCAGTACTGCCAGCGGCACGGCGAAAGCCTGGCGAGTACGCTTCAACAGTGTCAAGGTCGGCGCCATCGATGTGCTGGGCGTCCAAGCCGTAGTGATCGAGGGCGCTTCGCCATCCGAGGCATTGCTCGGAATGAGCTTTCTCGGGCGGGTCAGCTGGCGTGAGGATCAAGGCGTCCTGAAGCTCGAATCGAAAATGTAAAATCGGCTGCAGGCAGTAGGCGGCAGGCAGAAACGGCGACAGGCGGCAGGCAAAAGCGCGAAAAGCGCTTGACAGCATTTTGGCGGGCTCTTCCACCCTGAAGCCTGAAGCCTGAAGCCTGAAGCCTGAAGCCTGAAGCCTGAAGCCTGAA
>NZ_CEXBBO010000054.1:0-15963 GCF_982611455.1 Stutzerimonas sp. | reverse complement strand
CGGGTGGAATCCGGGTATTTTGCCAAAATCTGGAAGTCTTCTTCAGAGTTTCCTTTGGTAGCAGTCGCCTGAGGTTCTCCGCATCCGACCGCGAGCGATGCCAGCTACACCGGCACTTTCCTCCAGACAGCAAAAAACCCGCCGAAGCGGGTTTTTCCTGACCATTCCGAAATCCTTTCGAATGCCATCCTGGCGGTGGTCGATCTTCCTTGATCCTGAGCGCGTCCTGCGCTTCAGAGTGAACATAGATTAATCCCCGGCCGCCGATAGCCATAGCGCTGAACGCCGCTGCCGCTTGTAAGCCTTTCGCCATAGCTGCGTTGCGAAAGCTCATTAAGTGTTCAGGCGCAACCGCAGGGTACCGGCTACGGGATGCGGCTGCATGCTGGGTCGGTGGTGCACCTACATTAATCTATCTTGTGATAACTGCACGGCTCCCAATACCGCTTGAGGACGAGGTTTGGTGGGCCTGCCCAGCCGCGCTTGCGCAGCTGCCGAGCAATCAGGATGTTCATGATGCCGTGGCCCATGAGCAATACATTGCCATGTGCCTCAGCGAGTTCGATAAGTCGTTCGGCCGCTGCGCTGGCCCGTCGGTTGGATTCGCTAATGGGTTCGGTATGCCGGGCAAAACCGAGGAACCAAGCGCCGCGAAACAGCAATCGCCAGAGCCGGGACGGCATAGGTGGAAAGGACCAGTCCGGATACGGCAAATGCGCTTCGGCAAACAGTGGGTCCGGTTCCTGACGACAATCGCAAGCCAGGTGCCCGCGCGATTGAACGCAGCGCGACAGCGAGCTGCAGACCACTACGCCGGCTTTTTCAGCGAGCAAGGCTAGAGCGTCCGGCAGTTCTTGTGCAACCACATCCGCCTGGTTGTAGTTGGCGATCCAGCCTTTCATCTGCGCTGGAGTACACCAACTGGCTGCAGTGTGGTCGGGCCTACCGTGGCGTACCAAGGTTATCTGCATGAAAGGTTCAGCTCTGGACACTGGCAATACGGGAATGGTGGCGTATGGGAGCTAGCGGTTCTTGGCCTGGATATCTCGCGAGCGCGCGCGTTCCAACGGATCGGTTTCATTAGCGACGCTTCGTAGGCAAGCTTGCTAGCGAATGCGTTTCGCCAGCCTACTGCTGATACACACACACCACTGCGCGATGTGAAAGCTGTTTGTACTTGCCTTGAGCAAGCTCGCTCCTACGGTTTGATCATGCGCGCGCAGCTCGGTGTGCTCCGCAAATGGGGCTATTCCTTGCCACGTGCTTCCTGTTTCTGGAGAAAGTCTTCTTCAAGCATGGCGTCCTTGACGGCCTGTGGCTCTTCGTCGAGTAGCGGGTCGTTGAGTTCACCGCTGGAGAGTACCTTGGCGTCGAGCTTGCCCATCAGGTGTTCGAGCGCATGACGCATTTTTTCCGCCGCACCTTCGACCGCCAATTGCAGCGACTCTGCCTTGTGCGTGACGGATACCGCCTGGTGGCCCTTAGGCCTCGCCTCGATCTGGCAGCGCTTGTCATCAGCGCCGGCCTTTTGCGCGTTCTCGTCGCTGACATGGACCTCGACGCGGGTGAGCAAATCGTCGAAGCGCTCCAGCCGCTCCTCTACCGTCGCACCCACCCATTCATGCATCTCGACGCTGCCGGGGACGTGTTGGCTGTTGACTTGAACATGCATACGACTACTCCTGATTGATGACGTACCTGTAGGTTCGAGGGGCCTGCGGCGCCGAGGTTCAGCGGCTTCGTCTGGCTGATCTGTTCTGTAAGGCTATTCAGGCGCGATGAGGGGTTGCAGATGCGTGGCATAAACTGGGGTTGCGAATGGGGCTGGAGGCTGTGTGGGACCGCACCACTCCCCTCACCCCAACCCTCTCCCCGGAGGGGCGAGGGAGCGGATTGGTGCGAGGTGTTGGGATGTGTCGGTCGTGGCTAGCCGACGGCTTGGGCTGGACAGCCGTTTCGGCTTGGCCAGGCCGATCTTAACGCCCTTCGTTGCAGCAAAAGCCCTGCACAATCCGGTTCCCTCGCCCCTCTGGGGAGAGGGTTAGGGTGAGGGGCGGCGTTACGACAAACCGCATAGCCAAGCATCTTACTCATCCATCAACTGCCGATAGCGGCGCTGGTATTCCTCGTACGGCAAGTGCTCGCTCATTAGCCGTTGCAGCTGCTTGTCCCGGTAGGCTTCCTTGCTCAGCGGTGCCGAGCCGGCCGCCGTATTCGGTACGGCAGCAACTCCCAAACCAGTCGCGCCGTTGGGAAACAGCTGATTGGTCAGCTGGGTGATTTTGTTCTCGGCGCTGATGAACTTGTCCGGGCGTCCAGCGCCCCAGCGTGCATCGTATTCGGCCCGCCCGACCTGGCGACCCTTCTCGTAGACGCGGATGTCGGCGTATTTCATGTACAACGCCAGATCCCAGCCCCAGCGACCGGTATAGGTGGTGCTGAGCGGACAGCGATTCGGGCTGCTGCCTGGCGCCATTTGCCGTGTCCTGAAACCCTTGTCCCTAAGTAGTTGCTGGTAGGTGGTGTCGAAACCCGTGCGAAGTCCAATGGCCGGAATCGTACAGATCTCCGGCGCCAACTCGGCGGACAGCGTGGCGGGAGTGACGGTCTGCTTGATACTACAACCGCTGATGGCGAAAACGGAGATGAGCAATAGCAGTGGGGTAGCTCGCATGGCGGAATCCTGTCTGCATGAGAAGAGACAGGCATTCTGCCATCAATGAAACAGCTCTCGCCGTACCTTAGCCGTGCCTGTCTGGATGCTCGGCTGTTCCCCGGTCTGCACGGCCACCCAAGTACCAACCCAACACACCCCATACCGACGCGCAGGCCGCGCCCACCACGGCGATCAGAACCGCGCCGTGGCCGAGGGTGTCCAGCAGGCTTTTGGCCCAGCCGCTCAAGGCGTCGCCGCCGCGATAGACCACGGTGTCGATGAAGTTCTTCGCCTTATATTTGCTCTCCGCATCCAGCGGGGCAAAGAGCATTTCCCGGCCGGGTCGGACGAAGGCGTACTCGCCGATACGGCGCACGATCATCACCGCCGCCAGCACGGCAAAGGTCGGCGCCAGGGCCAGGCCGATAAAGCCCAGACAGACCAGCGCCGGCACCACGGCCAGCAACATGCGAACGCCGAGATGCTGAGCGATGCGCCCGGTAATGAACAGCTGAGACAGCAGCGCGCCAGCCTGCACCACGAAGTCGATCGCGCCGAAGACGCGCACCTGCTCGGCGCGGTCAGGGAACAGCTCGGCCACCAGCCGCGCCTGCTCGAAGTAGAGAAAGGTACTCGCGGTGGTCAGCAGCAGAACGAAGGCGGCGATGCCCAGCAGGTAGGTCGACCGGAGCACCCGCGCCAGACCGCTGAAGGGATTGCCAGCAACCGGGCGACGCGGATTTTCAGCATATTCGGCCCCAGGCCGGCCGGCACCATGCACTTCGCGCCAGGCCATCAATCGATGCTTGAGCGCCACGGCAATGGCTAACAACAGCGCCGCCAGCAACATCAGGCCGAACTGCCCCAGCATTCCCACCAGCAAAGCACTCAACGCCGGCCCTACCAAGCCGCCAACACTGGCACCGGCGGCGATAAACGCGAACAGGCGGCGGGCCTGGGGCGCGTCGAAGACATCGGCCATCAGGCTCCAGGCCACCGAGACCACGAAGAGGTTGTAGACCGAGATCCACACGTAGAACACCCGCGCCAGCCAGATGCTGTCGCGCAAGGCGAAGAACAGCCCGGCGAACAGCAGCAGGTTGAGGCAGAAAAACCCGTACACCCAGTCGATGTAATGAATGCGCGCCACGCGCGAGTTGAGCCAGGCGAACAGCGGCACCGCGACCAGCATGGCGAAAAAGGTCGAGGTGAACAGCCATTGCAGGTTGTCGACGCCACCCTGAATGCCCATCGACTCGCGGATCGGCCGCAACATGAAATAGCCGGAGAACAGACAGAAGAACAGGCCGAACCCCGCCAGCGCGGCGCGCAGCTCGCCGGGGCGGGCATTGATCAGCTCGGCAATGCGCGCTGTGAGTGGGACGGGCATGCGGCCTCCAGCGGCGAAGAATGCGGCGTCGTGGCGCTCAGCGGAAGGCTTCGACGATCAGCTTCCGCTGGCGCTCGTCCGGCAGCCTGCCCTGCCCGGCCATAATGTTGTCAGCCATGTAGCGCGGGTTGGAAGTGGCGGGAATCACCGTGGTGACGGCCGGCTCGGCCAGGATGAACTTGAGCAACAGCTGCGCCCATGAACTGGCGTCGATCTCCGTCGCCCAGGCCGGTAGCGGCTTGTTCTTGACCCGCGACAGCAGGTTGCCGCGGGTGAATGGCCGGTTGATCAGCGTGGCGATACCATTGTCCGCGCAGTACGGCAGCAGACGTTCCTCGGCATTGCGCTCGCTGACCGAGTAGTTGAACTGAACGAAGTCCACCTTCTCCTGCTTGAGCACGTCGAGCAGCCGATCATGAGCCGACTCGACGTAGTGGGTCACGCCGATATAGCGCACGCGCCCCTGTTCCTTCAGCTCGCGCAGCAGACCGAGCTGGGTGCTGGTGTCCTGCAGGTTGTGCACCTGGATCAGGTCGATGGTGTCGGTCTGCAGCGCCTTGAAACTAGCCTCGATCTGCGCCAAGCCGCGTTCGCGACCGGTGGAAGAAACCTTGGTCGCGAGGAATACCTGCTCACGTGCGTTATGCCGTTGTACCAGTTCGCCAACCACTCGGTCAGCGTTGCCATAGCTCGGCGCGGTGTCGATGACCTTGGCGCCGCCTTCGATGAATACCCGCAACACGTCGAGCAATGCATCCATTTCGGCATCGTCGAGACCGATGTCATGGGTACGCGAAGTACCGAGTCCGATCACCGGCAGCATCTCGCCAGAAGACGGAATCTTGCGCATCCGTAACGGTTCGGCGGCCTGCGCCACGGATGGCAACAACGGCCCTAGCGCGGCGATAGCCGCCAATACGGCGGAACGGTGAAGAAGCTGGCGGCGCGTCTGCATGGGCGGATTCTCCGTGTCGGTGTTGGCGGCGTCGACGCTTGAGTATGGTCGACTCTGCCGCACTCACCGGCCGGACGACCTACCGGAGCTTTTCCGTTTGTTTCAGCGAGGGCGCCGCGGCGTCTGTGCCGGCGCATTGGCGAACGCAATTGGAAATTTCAAAGGATAGATATTGCAGATACTGGCAATATGCCTTTACTTCGGTTCTACTTCGCCGCGCCCGGCGCTGCCTGCGCAGGCTCGCAACAATCGAGACACCCATGCCCAGTCACTCGACCAAGCCGACCAGCCAACCATCGACCGCCCTGTCTGATAGACCGGAGGAGTCGGCTCGACAGGTCAAGGCGCAGCGGCGCCGACGCCATCGGCTGATCAACTTTGCTTATGCGCTGGGCTTGCTGCTGGTATTCGTCCTCAGCCTCTTGCTGCTGCCCGACGATACCGGCCTGGGCAAGCTGCTGTGGAACGAGCTGGACGCCGAATCGAGCAACACGTTGTAACCGGTACATTTGGCAAGCAGCACGCCTGGCTTTGTGCGGTGCTCAACCTTAAGCGCGGAACCGCTCCATCAACGCCGCCAGACGTTGCGAAAGGCTGGATAATTGCTGGCTGGCCTGCTTGCTCTGCGTCGCGTTCGCCGCCGCATCGCTGGACAGATCACGAATATCGGTGATGTTGCGTGCAATCTCTTCCGTGACGCTGCTCTGCTCTTCGCAGGCGGTGGCGATCTGTGCAGCCATATCATTGATGCGTTGCACCGAAAGCGTCATACCGCCCAAGACCTGATTGACGCCCGCAACACGCTCAACACTGTCTTGGGCCCTGCTGCTGCCGGCGTGCATCGCCTGCACCGCCTTGCCAACGCCGCCCTGCAGACGCTCGATGCGGACCTGGATATCCTTGGTCGATTCTTGGGTGCGCGCTGCCAATGCCCGAACTTCATCGGCCACCACAGCGAAACCGCGCCCCTGCTCGCCGGCCCGTGCGGCCTCGATGGCAGCGTTGAGTGCGAGCAGATTGGTCTGTTCGGCGATACCGCGAATCACCTCGAGCACAGCCCCGATGCTCGACGTCTCCTCGGCTAATGCCTCAATGGCTTGTGACGCGTTCTCGACCTCCTGCGCAAGCTGACGAATCGATTGGACGGTGCCGCTGACCACTGCGGCGCCTTCGCGTGACTGGCGCTCGGCCTGTAGTGCGGCGTCCGAGGCATTCTGGGCATTGAGCGCCACCTCATGAACGGCAGCGCTCATTTCGGTGGCAGCGGTACTGACCTGATCGACTGCAGCGTGCTCGCTGCTGATCAACTGATCGTTCGTCGCGGCCAAGCCGGCCATGCTGCGCGCCGCCGTATCGACCTCTGACGTCACCCGGCCGACCTCAGCGATCAGCGGTTGCAGTTTGTCGAGGAACAGGTTGAAGGCATTGCCGAGCTGGCCCAGCTCGTCGTTAGAGCGCACGTCTAACCGGGCGCGCAAGTCGCCGTCGCCCTCGGCAATCTGTTGCACGCGATCGAGCAATCGACGCATCGGCCGCAGCACGACCATCGGTAGGCCAAGCACCAGCAGCACACAACCGAGCAGACCAACCAGCAAAATCCCGCCCTGCAGCATCGCGGCCGTCGCACCCTTGGCCATGGCCGCCTCACCTTCACGATTCGAGGCCTGGTCCTCAAGCTCGCCGAGCTTGTCGATGACATCGCGCATCGCATCGAAACGCGCTTCGCTATCACCGAAGCTCAAAGCACTGGCTGCCGTTGGATCGGTATCGATCTGTTCGATGGCGCGCTGCGACACCTGCTTCCATTGCTCGAAGCCACGTTCGAACTGCTCCACCAGCGCCAATGCCTCGGCTCCCGGCTGCATGGCCGCGTATTGCTGCACGCGATCATGAGCCTGCTGAAGGTTTTCCGTATGGCTCTCGCGCAGCGCTTGAGCATGCGAACCGGCAGCGCTGCCAAGCAAGCTGCGCTCGGCGACGAAGGCTTGGTAGAGGTCGCGATCGGCGTTCAGCAGCAAGCTGATAGCCGGCAAGTACCGCTTGGTCAACAGGCCACTGGACGCTGCCGTCTGGTCGATGCCGCGCATGCCGGACCCGCCCATCAATATCAGCAGCAAGGCCAGCAGGCTGACCGGCAGGGTGATTTTCCAGCGAAAACCGAGGTCGGCGAAAAAGCGAGACATGACGTCGCTCCTTATGGGGATTGCTCTGATATCGGCAGGCAAGCGACAACTGAGAGCCCTTTGGTCGAAAATTGCGCCGCGATTAGCGGTAACCGTTGCGCAGGAGCAGACTAAAGCACTGTTACCGGTGCCACCGGTGAGCCAATGAATAGGCAGCCGAGCCAGTGCATTCAATCGGTGGTGCAGACCATCCAGCAGCTCTCCGGTCGGACCAACCTGCTGGCGCTCAATGCTGCAACTGAGGCGGCACGCGCCGGTGAGATGGATCGCGGTTTCGCGGTGGCGGCCGGCAAGGTACGCAAACTGGCCGAAATCACCGGCGAGAACGCTGAAGAGCTCGGCAGCGTATCGAGCGGCTCGCCCGCGAAATCCGAGCCGGTAGCACAACACATCGAAACGCAATCGGCCGGTGTAGGCTTATCTCCGAACCGCTCGGTGCGCTGGAAATTCCAGCAACCTCACCGCCGGTACTTCGCGGCAAACCAAGGGCGTCGCGGCCGGTTGATTGGCCTGCCGACGCGCTGAGGTGATCTTGCCAGGACGTTCACCTGAACCTGGGCTGCGCCGCTACCGCGCCAAGTACTCGCGCACCTCGGCATAGGGATAAGCGTCCAGCGAGGCGAATCCCGGAATACCGCGCGCCTTGAGCTTGGTGAACACCGGCGCGCTGATGCCGCAGAGGAAGCGCGTCAGACATTCAGTGCTGGCTGCGCGGTTCTTCAACTGCCGGTAGCGCTGGCTGAAATCGGCACAGCGGGCCACGACCTCGATCGCCTCCAGCGGAGGTAGCACGGGCGGCTCAGGCAGCTGCGCAACCAGCCCCCGGCATACCGAACAGTGCCCACAGCGTTGTGGCGCCTGGCTGTCGCCAAAATACGCAGCCAGGCGCTGGCTGAGGCATTCAGGCGACTCGAACAGCGCCAGCATGTTGCCGATACGGGCGATTTCACTGGTTTCGTGCTGCTTGAAGTAGGCATGCAGCTCGGTACTCAGAGCTTCAATATCGAAGTTCGAGTCGAGCAGCGCATAAACCTCGGTCATCTGCTTGCTTTCGAGCTCGATCCAACCCTTCTCTTGGAAATAATCCAACGCCTTGACCACCCGCGCGCGGTCAGCGCCGTGCTGCTGATAAAGCGCATCGAAGTCCAGCGTGCACCAGGTTCGCGCTCGGGCCGAGGTTTGCACGACGGCCTCGACGAACTGCCGCCGCTCGCCCTCGAACCTGGCGACCAGCGCCTCGGGTTCGAGCAGGTACTTGAAGCGATATTCGGCAAAATAGGCGAAGCGTGGCGCGATGATGCCGCGCAGTTCCAGCTGCACCAACAGGGTCTTCAGCGGCAGCTGGCGTATGTTGCTCGCATCGGACAGCTGGTTGAGCATCAGCTCCCATTGGCCTCCCGCGCCTGCCTGGAGCAGTTCGTCGAGCACGCTGCGGATGCCCTCGCGTTCCGGCGTGTCGCCATAGACGAAGTTCTGCAGCACGTTGAGGCTGTCGCGATTGGCCAGCACCAGACAGTCGGACGGCTGCCCATCGCGCCCGGCGCGGCCGATTTCCTGGCTGTAGTTTTCCACCGACTTGGGCAGGTCGTAATGCACCACATTGCGAATGTCGGACTTGTCGATGCCCATACCGAAGGCGATGGTGGCGACGATGCAATTCAGCTCGCCGGACATGAAACGCCGCTGGATGGTCTCGCGCAATTCGTGGGCCATCCCGGCGTGATAGGCACTGGCGGGGAAGCCGCGCTGCGCCAGATGCTCAGCGACCTGCTCGGCGGTCTTCTGCTGGGTAACATAAACAATGGTCGGCTGGCCGGTCTTGTCTGACAGCCAGTCCACCAACCGGCGCTGCTTGTTGAAGCCCGCGACCGGTTCGACAAGCAGATTGAGGTTGGATCGGTAAAAGCCAGTGGTCACCACGTCTTCTGGGGCGATAGCGAACTTGGCCTGCATGTCGGCGATTACCGGCGGTGTCGCCGTGGCCGTCAGCAACAGTACATGGGGAATGTTGAATTGGCGCTGGTAATCGGGGAGCTTGAGGTAATCCGGGCGGAAATTGTGGCCCCATTCGGAGATGCAATGCGCCTCGTCCACTACCAGCAGGGAAATCGGTACCTGGCTGATGAAGTGGCGGAAGCGCTCGTTCTTCAGGCGCTCCACCGAAATCATCAGGATTTTCAGCTCGCCGGATTTGGCGCGGCTCATGGTTTCGCTGGCCTGCCCGCGGCTTTGCGCCGAGTCGATACTGGCGGCCGCGATGCCGTGCCGATGCAGGAACGCCAGTTGATCCTGCATCAACGCCAGCAACGGCGAGACGACCAATGTCAGGTGCGGTAACAGCAGCGCCGGTAGCTGATAGCACAAGGATTTGCCGGAGCCGGTGGGAAAGATCGCCGCCGCCGAACGACCGGCCACCACGGCGCGAATGGCCTGTTCCTGGCCGGGACGGAAGCTGTCGTAGCCAAACGTTTGGGCGAGGGTTTGTTCGATCATCATGAGTCACTCCTTTGACTGGGAGCCAGAGGGTAGCAAAAGGAGGGAGACGGTAAAGCAAACCGGCTGCCGAGGCGCGGTCAGCCGTCGATACGTCGCGTCGCTCGGAGCGATTCTTCCAAAGCAGTGCAAGCGCACTCGCAGTTCGAAAGCAAACGAGGCGGCCAGACATTTCGCTCAATCACAATCATTGGAATCCGTAATTATAGTTAGCTAGCTCACTAATTTTATGATCATCGGGCTCCTGAGAAAAACCATAAGCGCAGCCGGATCGGGTGATGCGGCTCGTGAACAGGACGGACACACGAACCAGAAACAGGATGCCCTGCCATGCGCGTTACCCTTGCTATTGCCCTTCTGCTATCCGTCGCCTCGCTCGTCCACGCCAACAGCGCCGAACCCGAGACTTACACCTACGACACCAAGATCGATATCGCCTCGGTCCTGTCGATAAAAGTCGAGCCGACGCCCTACTGTGAGGTCACCGACGCAGTTATGACTTACCGGGATTCCACTGGCGAAGTGCGTAAGTTGTCGTATCGGACCCTGGCCGATAGCTGCAAGAACCAGAACTGATATAGGCCATCTTGATAGCCGACGCGCTTGCCGGGCCGGGCCGCGGAAGCCGATCAACTGGCATGCCGATGAAGGGGCGCCATGCTGTGCGCCCCTAATGGAAGATCAGAAACGATCGCGGATGATCACTTCATCGAATGGCAGCTTGCCGATACGCGGCTTGGGCTCGGCAGCCCGCTTACCCACCGCGACCATCATCGCAATGACATGGTTATCCGGCAGGTTGATCAGCTTGCCTACCGCGTCGAAATCGAAGCCATCCATCGGGCAGGAATCCAGACCCTTGCCGCGGGCGGCGAGCATCAATGTCTGGGCCATCAGGCCGCAGCTGCGCATGGCTTCGTCACGCTGGACCTGCGGCTTGCCGCGGTAATAGTTGTCGATGGCACCCGCCATGTAGTCTTGCACTTCGGCTGGTGCGCCTTCCCAGACGCGGCGGACGTTCTTTTCCCAGCTGTCGAGCTGAGCGCAAACCACCACCAGCATTGACGCATCGGTCATCTGCGCCTGGTTCCAGCCCACTTCGCGGATTTGCGCACGCAACGCCGGGTCGCTCACCTCAACGAAGCGCACATGCTGCAGGTTGAAGGCCGACGGCGCTAGCAGCGTCAGCTGCAGCAACTCGTCCTTTTCCTCGCGGCTCAGTTTAAAGCTGCTGTCGTAAACCTTGACGGCGCGACGGGTCTGGATGGCTTCTTCGATCTGCATGAGGTGACTCCCTTAGGGTAGAAACGTGGCCGCTATGCTATGCGCAGCCATCAATCGAATCCATCCGCCTTGGTTGATGGTAGTTATCAGTGGGCCCGATACGTTGGCCGGATACCCGTTGGGTTATGCGGCTGGCAGCATCGCTGTGCTTATCCGGCTCGGGGGCGGACAGACTGTGAGCGCGCTCGCCGTAGGGTGTGCTTTAGCCCATCGTCTGCGCCGCTGGTGGGCAGAAGCGGAACGCCGACCGGACCACTCTACGCACGACCTGATATGCGTCCTCTTCTGGTGAGCACTCATAGAAAAGCCGCCCGAAGGCGGCTTTCTGTAAGGCGTCTGCGCTGCAGCTTAAAGCTGTGGGCCGGCGGCCTTGATGGCGTCGGATACGTCGAACTTCTTGAAGTTCTCGATGAACTTGTTCGCCAGTTCCTTGGCGGCTGCGTCGTAGGCACTCTGGTCAGTCCAGGTGTTGCGCGGGTTGAGCAGCTGGGTGTCGACGCCTTCGACGACCTTCGGCACGTCCAGGTTGATGATCGGCAAATGCTCGGTTTCGGCACCCACCAATGCGCCGCTCTGAATCGCCGCGATCACCGCACGGGTAGTCGGGATGTTGAAGCGCTTGCCGACACCGTAGCCACCACCGGTCCAGCCGGTGTTAACCAGATAGACCTTGGAGCCGAACGCCTGGATGCGCTTGATCAGCAGCTCGGCGTAAACGCCGGCCGGGCGCGGGAAGAACGGCGCACCGAAGCAGGTGGAGAAGGTTGACTTGATGCCGCTGCCCGAACCCATCTCGGTGGAACCGACCAGTGCGGTGTAGCCGGAAAGAAAGTGGTAGGCGGCCTGCTCGTCGTTCAGGATCGACACGGGCGGCAGCACGCCGGTCAAGTCGCAGGTCAGGAAGATCACCGCGTTCGGCTCGCCGCCGAGGTTTTTGTCGGAGCGCTTCTCGACGTATTCCAGCGGGTAGGCGGCGCGACTGTTCTGGGTCAGGCTGTCATCGGTGTAATCAGCGATGCGCTCATCGTCGAGCACGACGTTTTCCAGCACGGTGCCGAACTGGATGGCTTTCCAGATGACCGGCTCGTTCTTCTCGGACAGGTCGATGCACTTGGCGTAGCAGCCACCTTCGATGTTGAACACCACGCCGGTGCCCCAGCCGTGCTCATCGTCGCCGATCAGGTAGCGCGACTCATCCGCGGAAAGTGTGGTCTTGCCCGTGCCGGACAGGCCGAAGAACAGCGTGACGTCGCCGTCTTCGCCGATGTTGGCGGCGCAATGCATCGGCAGGACATCGGCTTCGGGTAGCAGGTAGTTCTGTACCGAGAACATGGCCTTCTTCATTTCACCGGCGTATCGCATACCGGCGATGAGGACCTTCTTGGCAGCGAAATTGATGATCACGCAACCGTCGGAGTTGGTGCCGTCACGCTCAGGGGAGCATTCGAAGTTGGCGACGTTGAGAACCTGCCATTCATCTTTGCCGGCCGGGTTGTATTGCGCCGGGTTGATGAATAGCTGGCGACCAAAGAGGTTCTGCCAGGCCGTCGCGGTGGTCATCTTGACCGCCAGGTAGTGACCTTCGGACGAGCCTACATGGACGTGGGAAACGAAGTGATCCTGAGCCTTGTTGAAGGCCTCGACTCGGTCCCACAGGGCGTCGAACTTGTCGGCAGGGAACGGACGGTTGATCGGGCCCCAGGCGATAGAATCCTTGGTGCTCGGCTCTTCGACGATGTAACGATCGGCTGGCGAACGGCCGGTCCGATGACCGGTTTTGACAACGAGCGCGCCATTGGCGGCCAATTCACCCTCACCGCGCTTGATTGCTTCTTCGATCAATCGAGCGGTGCTGATATCAACGTACACGGCGTTAATAGCTTGCGTCATGAGTTTCTCGTCGGCTCTGGGCCGAATCCTCCATGCTGTTGTAGCCCACCGAGCGATGGACTACATCGAAAAAAGTGCACGCGATTATGACAGAAAAGGCGCCGCGCTGGGTATGAGCCCATGATGGCGAAAAGGTTCCTAACCGCCCGAGCCCTTTAATGTCGGGTGCCGGAAGGCCCCTGGGTTCCCGCACCCGCGAATAGCTGGGCGATATCGGCCGCATCGAAGCGATAGCTGTGATTGCAGAACTGACAATCGATAGTGATCGCACCGCCCTGTTCGTTAAGCAGTTGCTCGGCATCGTGCAGGCCTAGGCTGATCACCGCATTGGCCGAGCGTTCGCGCGAGCAGCTGCAGCGGAAAACGATCGAACGCGGCTCGAACAGACGCACCTGCTCTTCGTGATAGAGCCGGTGCAGTACGGTCTGGGTATCGAGCCCGAGCAACTCCTCGGTCGACAAGGTATCGGCCAGGGTGCGCAGGTGCTGCCAGCTGGCTTCGCGCTCTTCACCGTCACGGATGCGATCAGCCGGTAGCTGTTGCAGCAGCATGCCGCAGGCACGACGGCCATCGGCGGCGAGCCAGAAGCGCGTCGGCAGCTGCTCGGACGAGGCGAAATAGTTCGACAGGCTTTCCGCCAGGGTCGCGCCGTCCAGCGCGACGATGCCCTGGTAGCGCTGGCCGTTGGCCGGATCGATGGTCATCGCCAGTACGCCTTCGGGCATCAGCTCGGCCAGCGTCGCGCCGGGCGTCAGCTGTTCTTCGTGATAGCGCGCGATGCCACGTACCTCACGATCGCTCGAGCATTCGACCATCAGCAGCGGTACCGCGCCAGCAGAACGCGCCTGCAACACCATCAAACCATCGAATTTCAGCGTGCCGACCAACAGCGCCGCTGCCGCGAGCAGCTCGCCAAGCAGTTGCGCGACCGGCTCGGGGTAACTGTGTTTGGCCAGCACCTCGGCATAGCTGCGCTCGAGCCCGACCCACTCGCCCCGCACGTCGGTGTTATCGAAGAGGAAACGCTGGGTGTAATCGGAATCGAGCATGGGCATGACCAGAGCAGGTTGAAGGCCGGGGCCAGTGGCTGGGATACCGCGACTCATCGAATCTCGGAATCTGCACAGGCGCCTGAGAGAAGGGACCGCATTCTAGGTCGAAAGTGGCGACCATCCAACCGGCCGCGCTCAATCGGAGTCCGAACGAAAGCGTTGCAGCGCGCGGCGTTGCTTCTTGCTCGGCTTGCCATCGGTCTCCAGCCCCAGCGAGCCCGCCTTGCGCATGGCCGCGGCGTGCTCGCGACGGGCCAGGCTATTTGCCGTTTCCTCGTAGAGCAGCTGCGCTTCCGGCGCGCCCCGGCGTACCACTGAAAGCGCACGGATGATCACGGTGCGCTCATCGAAACCTGCGCGAATGACCAGTTCCTCGCCAACCTTGGGCTCCTTGCTTGGCTTGCAGCGCTCGCCCCGGCAATGCACTTTTCCGCCCTCGATGGCGGCCTTCGCCAAGGCGCGCGTCTTGTAGAAGCGTGCGGCCCATAACCATTTATCCAGGCGGACTTTGCCGTCATCTTTTTCGCTCATCGTTCAACTCTGCGTAACGTCTCGTTGTCTTAGGGTCGTACAGGTAGATGCGGTTGTCATGCACCCCGTCTAGAATGCGCGGAAATCTACTGGATACGCCTTTTGAATAACCCCGACCTCCAGACTGTCATCGGTTTGCGCGAATGGATCGCCCTGCCCGAGCTCGGCGTGGTCGGCCTGCGTGCAAAGATCGACACAGGCGCCAGCACCTCCGCGCTGCATGCCACCGATATCAGCGAATTCGAGCGCGGCGGCAAGCGCTGGGTTCGCTTTACCGCACACCTGGGCACACTGGTCCAGAGCCGGCATCGCTGTGAGGCGCCATTGGTGGCCCGCAAGATCATCAAGAGTTCCAACGGCCATGTGCAGACCCGTTACGTGGTGCGCACGCTGTTGGCGCTGGGCGACCATCTATGGCCAGTGGAATTCACCCTTACCTGTCGCAAGACCATGCGCTATCGCCTGCTGTTGGGGTCAAAAGCCCTGATGGACGGCAAATGGCTGGTCGACCCCGCACGCACCTACGTGCAGGAAAAACCTCAAACCCTTACCTCTCCCGGTGCCCAATGAAAATCGCCGTGCTGTCGCGCAATCCACGCCTGTACTCGACCCGCCGCTTGGTGGAGGCCGGCCAGCAACGTGGCCATGAGGTGGTGGTGATCGACACCCTGCGCGCCTACATGAATATCGCCAGCCACAAGCCGCAGATTCACTATCGTGGCCGCCCACTGGAAGGCTTCGATGCAGTGATCCCGCGAATCGGCGCCTCGGTCACTTTTTATGGTTGCGCGGTGCTGCGCCAGTTCGAGATGCAGGGCGTGTTCCCGCTCAACGAGTCGGTCGCGATTGCCCGTTCACGAGACAAACTGCGTTCGCTCCAGCTGTTGTCGCGTCGCGGCATCGGCTTGCCGGTGACCGGCTTCGCCCACTCGCCGGACGATATTGCCGACCTGATCCAGATGGTCAACGGCGCGCCGCTGGTGATCAAGGTGCTCGAGGGCACTCAGGGCATCGGTGTGGTCATGTGCGAAACCGCCACGGCTGCCGAGTCGGTGATCGAGGCTTTCATGGGCCTCAAGCAGGACATCATGGTGCAGGAATACATCAAGGAAGCCGGCGGCGCGGACATCCGTTGCTTCGTCGTCGGCGACAAGGTGATCGCCGCCATGAAGCGCCAGGCCAAGCCCGGTGAATTTCGGTCCAACCTGCACCGCGGCGGCACCGCCAGCTTGATCAAGATCACCCCGGAAGAGCGCATGACCGCCATCCGCGCGGCCAAGGTCATGGGCCTGAGCGTGGCCGGCGTCGATATCCTGCGCTCCAACCACGGTCCGCTGGTGATGGAGGTGAACTCCTCTCCCGGCCTGGCCGGCATAGAGGAAACCACTGGCAAGGACGTTGCCGGGCTGATCATTCAATACCTGGAGAAGAACGCCGGCCCTCACCTGACACGAACGAAGGGGAAGGGTTAAGCGGCTTCAGGCTTCAGGCTTCAGGCTTCAGGCTTCAGGCTTCAGGCTTCAGGCTTC
>NZ_CEXBBO010000053.1:0-18099 GCF_982611455.1 Stutzerimonas sp. | reverse complement strand
TGAAAATGGCGCTGTGCTCCAACTTGGCTACCCCCTATGCCATACCTGCCAAGTTGCTACTGCCTGAGTTCGACGCCTATGCCTGGAGCTTCGATGTGGGCGCGATCAAACCGGAGCCAGCGATCTACGAACACTTGCTAAAGCGATTGGATTGCAAAGCGTCTTCAATTGCAATGATCGGCGATACATTGGAGGCCGATGTGCTCGGTCCCGGTAGGCTGGGAATGCATGGCTTCCACCTCCAACGCGGTGCCATCAGTGGCCCTGAGCGATTCGCTAGCCTGAGCGAATTTGCAGACTATATTTTGGTTCATGGGCGCTATCGCTAGAAATAGCACTAGCACACATCGAGGCCACCGCAAGCTATCGGCTTCAGCTCAGGCACTCGCAACTCGCTTGTAGTGCTCCCCCTGGCGTTGGCGCTCCCAGAGTCCGTTCGCGCACTGGCCGTAGCGGCTGTGATCACTAAGACATACGTAGAGCTGATGGGTAAGCGGGGCTACCGCCTACAGCGTTAAGGAAAAGCCGATCAATGCAGCTTCGTCTCGCTGATGGCCTTTGAAGCCCGCGTTCTCCAATACCCACCATCCGCTAACGGCTAAGGCGGCGTCGCCAGTTTTTTACCTAACGCCGCTAGACCCGGATGGCTTACAGGCATGACGACACCCTTTTTCTGTAACGGGCGTTCCTTCAGCTCTTGAGCGCCAGAATACGCCGAGCGCCGTTGAGAACGATGAATCCCACAACGGTACCGATAGTCAGGTCTGGGTAGTTGGACCCAGTCCAAGCGACGAGCGCTCCGGCGACTATAACGCCCATGTTGATGACCACATCATTGGCGGAGAATATCCAGCTCGCTTTCATGTGAGCACCACCTTCCCTGTGTTTGGAAATAAGCAGCAGACAGCCCGTATTGGCGAGCAATGCCAGAAACGCGACGGCCATCATTATCAGCGACTCGGGATCGCTACCGAATACAAAGCGCCTAATTACCTCTACGAGCACGCCGAGTGCCAAAATTAGCTGGAGAACACGGCATGGTGTGCAGCATGCACCTGCAGACTGACGCTACGTCCAACTGCATCACTTGTTCCGTAGGACGCCTGTCACTTTCGAATCAGGCGTGCCGAGGAAAGGTGAGTTCGAATGTGGTCCGACCGCCTTTGCTAGCGACGGCCACGTGGCCTTTGTGGAGGTTCATCACTGAACGGACAATCGCTAGCCCCAATCCTGCCCCGCGCGGTTGTATGCCGTTAACGCGGTAAAAGCGGTCGAACAGATGTGGGAGATGATCCGATTCGATAGTCGCGCCATGATTGGTGACAGCCAGCGAGACGATGTCTACGTCCTCCTCAAGGATCTTAAGTTCGACCGTGCTGCCAGTATTCGAATGCCGCAGCGCGTTGGATAGCAGGTTGGAAATGGCCCGCTGGACCATAAGTCGATTTCCCAAAATCATGGCATCGCCCGTTACTGTCGTAGCGACTCCCGCTTCTTCGGCAAGGACTTCGAAGTATTCACATACGCGTCTCGCCTCGCTTCCCAAGGATAATGGTTCGAGCTTCAGTGCTGGGCTGGCGTGGCTGGCCTGGGCAAGAAACAGCATGTCTGACACGATTCGATCCATGCGTTCGAGTTCTTCAACTGACGACTCGATCACTTCACGATACTGCTCCTTGCCTCGCTCACGCACCAAAGTCACCTGCGCCTTGCCTATCAGGTTGTTCAGCGGAGTTTTCAACTCATGAGCCACATCGTCCGAGAATTGTGACAGTTGCTGAACTCCGTCATCGAGTCGATGAAGCATTACGTTGAGGCTGTGCGCCAATGCTTGGAGCTCTTGCGGAAGCCGATCGGTGCGGATTCGGGGTGATAGATCCTGTGTCGATACCTTAGTCGCCAAGGCTCGGAACTTGCGAAGCGGTCGCAAGCCGTTATTTGCAACCAGCCATCCAGCCAACCCGATCAATATCAGCAGCATCGGCACGGTCACTAAGGCCGAGCGCAGAAATGCATCCACTAGCTTTTGATCTGCACTGCGATCTTGCGAAAGTAAAAGCGTCATTAGGCCCAGTCCCGGAACCTGGATCTGCTTGCGCCCGCTTAGCATCTGCACGCCATTTTTCGTTGTCCAGCCCAGATATTCACCGTCTCTGTTCACGTGATCCAGCTGCTCCGGCGCATTGGCGAACCGGCCGATACTGAAAATCGGTGATTTCTCCGTATCGCCGATGACGGTAATCGAAAGGTTGTCATGGCCCAGCACCGTATCGCTCAGCGCATGTTGCCACGGTCGGCCCATGCGGGCTTCGGTATCCTCTGCGAGTGCATGATCAATCTGCGCGAGTTTGTCCGTTACTTCCTCCTGGGCGCGCGACTCTAATTGGCGTACCAGTACCCAGTAGTTCATCCCTATCAGCAGCGCGACCAAAGCGGCGCCGGTCAGTGTGATTTGGAGCGCAAGACGCGATGCGAGGCTAAGTGGCTTCAAGGCCGCGCCTCCAGCACGTAGCCCACACCGCGAATGGTATGTATCAGGCGATTGCCAAAGGGTTCGTCCACCTTCATCCGCAGGCGGCGAATCGCGACATCTACCACGTTGGTATCGCAGTCGAAATTGATATCCCAGACCAAGGTAGTGATTTCGGTACGCGTCAGGACTTCACCAGTTCGGCGCATGAGCAGATGCAATAACGCAAATTCTTTGCTGGTGAGATCGATACGTTGACCGCTCCGGTAGGCCCGATGCCGGCCCGGGTCCAATTCTAGGTCACCTACACGCACGCTGCTCGGGATTGAAACCGCCTCGCCTCGCCGCAGCAGTGTCCGGATACGAGCGAGCAGCTCGGGGAACTGGAACGGCTTTACCAAATAGTCGTCGGCGCCGAGATCCAGGCAGTGGACTTTTTGCTCTAGGCGGTCGTTGGCTGTCAGCATAATGATGCGTGTCTGCTTACGCCTCCTGATGAGTTCGAGCACCTCCCATCCATCCATGGTTGGCAGATTCACATCAAGTAGCACAATGTCATAGTCGTTTTGCAGCGCCAGGTAAAGTCCATCAAACCCATCAGTCGCTCGATCGACCATGTAACCTGATTCGATAAGTCCCTGCTGCAAGTATTCCGCAGCTTTTATTTCGTCTTCTACAACCAAGATGCGCATGTTTTGAGGTAACTCGGGATGGCGGTGTGCGGCAAGCGGAACCAAAAATGATCCACGTGGTAACTATAAGGTCAAGACGAAAGCGACTTAGCTTTAGCGTGAACACAAATGCGAAAAGATCCGTCTAGGAAGCGGGAAGCAGTTTAGCGCGGTAAAAGCCCTGTGAGGGCTATCTTGTGAATTTGTAATCTGCGGTCATTTGGTTGACCCGCAGCGCGAGGGGGTGCACCAAACCAAAAAAGGCGCCCTGATGGGCGCCTGAAACACATCTTCAAACCAAGGGAGCAAAACTAAAGAAGATGTGGTGTTGCTCATGGTGTTTCACAAGATCGACAGAGGGTACTCGGCGATGAGTCGGACCTCATCGAGGTCGGACTCGAAAGCTGTCGCCCGCGTGGTAGCTTGGCGCACCCGCAGTGACAGATCCTTGAGAGAGCCAGTCTGTACAACGTAGCGGGCTTCGACGTCGCGTTCCCAGCGGTTCTGTCCCGTCAGTGGCGCACCGTTATCGTCTTGGCGCATATACACCTCGTTCGCGTTGCTGTAATCGGCGCCCCAACCGCGGGCGTAGCGGGTCATGAAAGTAAGCCCAGGTATGCCGTACTCCGCCATGTTCAGGTCGTAGCGCAGCATCCAGGACTGTTCTTTAGGTGAGTTGAAATCACTGTACTGGATGGAGTTGTTCAGGTAGATCGAGTCCGCCTGGCGCAGGTAGTCAAAGTCGTTGTTACCGTTGTTTCGCTGATACGACGCCGTGACGGTGTGCGCGCCGAAGGCGACACCCAGGCTGGAGCTCCATATGTTGTTGTTGAGTTCGCCCAACAGCTCGCGGCCTTCATCGGTTGCCTTGTAGTAGTTGAAGGTGCCCAGCAGCGCGACGACATCAGAAAGCGGGTAAGTGGCCGATACACCAAAGTAATGCTGATTCCATGCATCTTTAAGGCGGCTGGTATACAGGCTAAGACTGAGATTTTCGTTGACGCTATAGTCGCCGCCTGCGTAGCCGAGCCAAGGGGCGTCGACGGCACCGCCATAAAACGTGACGAAGTCATCGTTCGTGTTGCTGGTATTGGGCTGGCTCATCGCGTGTAGGCGCCCGGCCGCAAGCGTAAGACTGTCCAGCGAGTTGTTCACAACGGTGAACCCCTTGAAAGACTCCGGCAGCAGCCGTGCGTCACCAAAGTGCACGACGGGAGTAGTGGGGAACACATCACCAGCTTTAATCTCGGTGTCCAAGAACCGTGCTTTCACGGCCCCTCCCACTCGAGAAAAGTCATCCTCGGCATCGCCGGCGCTATTGTAGGGGAGAAGATCGACGCTTCCGCCAGCACCGGAACGTCCTGATCCAGAATCGAGCTTGAGACCGAGCATGGCGAAGGCGTCGACACCGACCCCCACCGAGCCTTGAGTATATCCGGACTCGAAGAAGGCCATTAATCCGTGCGCCCACTCCTCAGAGTAGCCATTGCCGGTCGCACTCTCACCGTCGCGAAAATCTCGATTGAAATAATAGTTGCGATTTATCAGCGATAGCGTGCTGCCTTCGATGAAGCCCTCCGCTGTTTCCGATTGGGCAAAGACCGGGGCGCTGCCCAATGCCAGTGAAAGGGCTGTTAGTGAAAAAACGGCCATTTTGCTCATGATGATGCTCCTGGTGTACGGCAGGTCAGTGCTCAAATGACGCCTTTCGCTTTTTTTTAGCGCTTAGGCAAGTTCTTCCCTGCAGATGACCGCAGGATTAGCGGCAAATTACTATTTTGTTATCTGAGAGGCAAGCAATCGCGCATATCCTCGATTACAGATTTGTAATGTTGCGGTCACGCGGTCGTTATCCACTCTTCTTTAAAGTCAGCCCCATGGCCATCAGTTATCTCCCCGGCTTGGCGAGGCTGATAAAAACGCTTTCGTGTATTGTGTCCTAAACCCAGGACGAATCACTGTCGCAGTAGCGGCGCTGTGTTCCGCGTCTTGGCGGGGGTAGCTCTATGATTGGATTCGACATCTAAACCAGGAAGTCATCGTTTTGCCTTGGATGAGAAAAATAGTTCTGCTGTTGTTGCTAGCCCTGTTCCCATTGCAATCATCATGGGCAGTTGTTAGCACGAGCTGCAGACATGAGGATGGTTCGGCAGCAAATCATCTTGGACATCACGAACATTCGCACGAGTCTCTGGGTGCTGACGAGGAAGGATCGTCAAAAGCCGCAAAAAAAATCAGTCTGGATGGAGACTGTGTCTTTCATGGCGACCATATCAAGCCGCTTATAAGGAAAGGGATTTCTCCTGGTTCGGTATTATCAATAAGCTTGAAACCGTTTTCTTCTGCTAGCTACGCATCGGCTGAAGCCGGGCGTCCTGAAAAACCTAATTGGCGCATCGGTGCAAAGCCGGTGAGACGCCAGATTAACCAGTAGGACGCCATTTATCTGTATCTGACGTCTCACCGAACCTTCCCTTTTCTAGGAGATTTCGGTGCGAAAAGTTCTTTTACCGCTGGGGTTGACGATGTTGTCGTGCAACCTCGCCTCTGCGCAGCCTTTAGAGTTGCCGACCTTCACACAGACCTTACCTGTCGGTGTGTCAAATACATTCCCCGTTGAGTCTGTCGAATCCATAAGCTTTCTACGCGCCTTGGAACTCGCTAGCTCTGCAAGCCCTGAACTGGCTGTTGCAAGACGTGAGCTGGCTGCTTCTCGCGCATTAATTAGCCAAGCCGGAGCACGTCCGAATCCAATATTGTCCGCTAGCCAGGAGGGAATCCGGGGCGATGCCCCGGAGACCACGCTTGAACTGAGCCAAGAAATAGAGCTGGGTGGTAAACGTTCGGCTCGTATTGAGGCGGCGCAACGAGCCTTGGACGTAGCAGCTGCTGACCTACAGGACGCCCAAGCTCGACTGAGGGGGGCAGTGATGGGCGCGTACTACGATGTGCTTACTGCGCAAGAACGGCTGGAGCTCGCTCAGGCTGCTTCAAAGCTTGCGAAGCAAGCAGTGAACGTGGCCAATCGACGTGTGAGGGCCGGCATGGTTTCTCCCGTAGAGGAAACCCGGGCGCGGGTTGCGGCTACTGGAGTGCAAGTAGAGCTTGCCCGGGCCACAGCTGAACTCGAAGCTGCGCGCACTCGGCTGGCGGCCAACTGGGGAAATCCACAGCCACGCTTTGAGCGAGTAAAAGAGCCGGCAGAGGCAGTGCCTCCTCTTCCCGAGCTAGCTGAGCTTTATAGCCGTTTGAACGATTCCGCCCAACTAACCCGCGCGCGTCGGGAGGCTGAAAGACGTCGGGCTGCGTTAAAGCTGGAAAGGACGAATCGCTTTTCTAACGTGACGGTTAGCGTAGGTGCCCAACGCTCAGATGAATATAACGGCACGCTGGGATTGGTGAGTATCTCGATGCCCCTGCCGTTGTTTGATCGAAACCAAGGCAACATCGGAGCAGCGCAGGAACGGGCCTACCAGGCGCAGGACGAGCTCAACGCCGTCCATATACGCCTGAAAAGCGAACTTTCCCAAGCGCACATGCGGCTGCGCACTGCTCGCCAGCAGTTTGAACTGTTGCGCAACGATATGCTCCCCAGTGCCCAAAGCGCTTATGAAGCTGCCAGCAAGGGGTTCGAACTTGGAAAATTCACGTTCCTTGACGTACTGGATGCTCAACGCACGCTTTTCCAAGCCCGATCTCAGTATCTGTCTGCGCTATCACAAGCTAACCAGGCGGCGGCAGAAATCTCGCGAATTGTCAGCGATGGGTCTGCCGTTATCACCTCGGCCACTCAGCCATAAGGAATCCATATGACAAGTAAATCGAACACATCTTCCTTGGCTGTTCACAAGAAGCAGATTTTTTGGATCGTCGTCATATTAAGCGTGGCACTTATGCTTGGCGGATTGCTTCTTCGCAGTAGTCCAGCTGTGCCCGATGCGGGCGACGCACATAGCGAGCATGGTGACGAATCGGAGCATGAGGATGAAGGGCATTCGGGTGAGGATGCAGAAGCCGAAGGAGATCATGGCCATGATGAAGGAGGCGCCGATAGCGATCACGAGGTCGGTGCGGCAGAGAAAGATGAGCATGAAGATGAGCCCGAGGGAGCGGAGCATACTGAAACAGCAGAGGTAGAACTCTCAGAGACACAAATCCTAGCCGCGGGCATCTCGCTGGCAACCGCTCAGCCTGCACAGATACAAAGCGCAATCGAGCTGCCAGGTGAAATTACGTTTAACCAGGATCGCACAGCGCAAGTTGTGCCTCGTCTCTCAGGCGTCGTTGAAGCGGTCAAAGTCGATTTGGGCGAACAGGTGAAACAGGGGCAAGTACTCGCTGTGATCGCGAGTACTGACCTGTCGGAACGTAGAAGCGAGTTCTACGCGGCACAAAAACGTCTTGCATTGGCTCAGAAAACCTATCGACGCGAAAAGGAGCTGTGGGAAGAGCGTATTTCCGCAGAACAGGATTATTTACAGGCACAACAGGCTCTACGGGAAGCAGAGCTGACTGTTGCGAATGCAAAAGCACAGCTACAAGCGCTTGGCAGTGATGCTGGCAAGCCAGACGCATTGAGCCGCTACGAACTCAGGGCGCCGTTCGATGGGATGATCGTTGAGAAGGACATCACTCTCGGTGAGTCAGTCAATACCGATGACCAGATATTCATCATTTCCGATCTTTCTACCGTTTGGGCAGATATCAGCGTTCCTGCCAATGCACTCAGCGCGGTACGAGTCGGCAGCAACGCGGTTATCGAAGCCACAGCATTCGAGTCCAGTGCCAATGGCACCGTTTCTTATGTCGGCTCACTTGTTGGTCAGCAAAGCCGCGCCGCTACCGCCCGGGTCACACTTCCCAACCCTGAAGGGGTTTGGCGCCCCGGCCTGTTCGTCAAAGTGCAGGTAGGCGCTGGCGAAGCATCCGTGCCAGTCGCAGTAAGTCCTGATGCGATCCACACATTGGAAGAAAAGCCGGTGGTGTTTGTACGGACCGACCATGGCTTTGCTGCTCAGCCAATCGTGAGTGGCCGCAGCGATAGTGAAGCGGTCGAAATCAAGGAAGGCCTCCAGGCCGGAGCGCGCTATGCCTTGGATAACAGCTTCATCATCAAGTCCGAGCTTGGCAAAGCCAGCGCCTCGCATGCTCACTGATACGGAGTTATAGAATCGTGTTCGAACGTATCATTCGTTTTTCTATCGAGCATCGCTGGTTGGTTATGCTAGCCGTGCTTGGCATGGCAGCGTTAGGAGCTTACAGCTACCAAAAGCTGCCTATCGATGCTGTCCCGGATATCACCAACGTACAGGTGCAAATCAACACTGCGGCGCCAGGTTATTCCCCGCTGGAAGTGGAGCAGCGTATTACCTACCCGCTCGAGACGGTAATGGCTGGGCTGCCCAAGCTCGAGCAGACACGATCCTTGTCTCGATATGGACTTTCTCAGATCACAGTTATTTTTGAGGAAGGCACTGACATCTATTTTGCCCGCCAACTTGTGAACGAGCGCCTGGGAGGGGCCAAAGATCAGCTCCCAGATGGCGTCACTCCAACACTTGGCCCTATTTCCACAGGGCTTGGCGAAATCTATTTTTGGACGGTTGAAGCTGAGGAAGGTGCCACCAAATCGGACGGTACGCCTTATACCCCTACTGACTTGCGTGAGATTCAAGATTGGATCATCAAACCGCAAGTCCGTAATGTGCCAGGTGTTACTGAGATCAATACGATCGGAGGATATGCAAAGGAATATCAGATCGCCCCCAATCCAGACACTTTGCGGTCGTTTGGACTGACACTACAGGATCTGATCGAGGCGGTTGAGAAAAACAATAACAATCTAGGTGCCGGGTATATTGAAAAACGAGGCGAGCAGTATCTTGTTCGTGCTCCAGGACAAATGCAGTCAGTAGAGGACATCCGCAATACCCTTATTAGCAACGTTGACGGTACCCCAGTACGTATCCGCGACGTTGCGACGGTCGAGGTTGGAAAGGAGCTCCGTACTGGCGCAGCTACCGAGAATGGCCGCGAAGTGGTGCTAGGTACGGCTTTCATGCTTATCGGTGAAAATAGCCGGGTAGTTTCTAGGGCTGTCGATGACAAGATGAAAGAGATAAACCTTTCGCTTCCAGAGGGCGTAAAGGCGATTACTGTCTACGATAGAACTGTACTCGTAGACAAAGCTATATCCACCGTTAAGAAGAACCTCACTGAGGGTGCCATTCTTGTTGTGGTTATACTTTTTCTCTTCTTGGGCAATATTCGGGCGGCGATCCTAACCGCACTTGTTATACCGCTGGCGATGCTCTTTACGTTCACCGGCATGGTAGCCAACGAGGTCAGCGCCAACCTGATGAGCTTAGGCGCATTGGATTTCGGCATCATTATCGATGGTGCCGTGGTGATTGTTGAGAACTGCGTGCGTCGACTTGCTCACGCTCAGTCCCATCACGGGCGGGCATTAACGCTGTCCGAACGGCTTCATGAAGTGTTCGCTGCGGCAAAGGAAGTGCGTCGGCCTCTACTCTATGGGCAGCTGATCATTATGATCGTATATCTGCCGATATTCGCCCTTACAGGGGTAGAAGGTAAGATGTTCACGCCCATGGCGTTTACCGTAGTGACAGCGCTATTCGGGGCGATGATTCTCTCGGTGACGTTCGTCCCGGCAGCCGTTGCGCTCTTTATCGGCAAGCGTGTTACAGAGAAGGAAAACTTTCTAATCCGCAATGCTAAACGGGCCTACGCACCTGCTTTCGATGCGGTGATGGCCAACAAGCCAGTAGTGCTCACCTTTGCCGTAGTTGCAGTTGTACTTTCCGGCCTCGTAGGGGCACGTATGGGCAGTGAGTTCGTGCCTAGCCTCAATGAAGGAGACTTCGCTATCCAAGCTCTTCGTGTACCTGCTACCAGTCTTAGTCAGTCTTTAGAGATGCAGCAGCAGCTGGAACGAAAGCTTATGGATGAGTTTCCGGAGATCGAGCGGATTTTTGCGCGTACAGGCACTGCGGAGGTAGCAGCCGATGCCATGCCACCAAACATTTCCGACGGCTACGTCATGCTGAAGCCTCAAGAACAGTGGCCGGATCCAGGCAAGCCGCGCGACGAGCTCTTAAGCGAGGTCCAAGCATCCGCCGCTGAGTTACCGGGCAATAACTACGAGTTTTCCCAGCCTATTCAGCTGCGTTTCAACGAGTTGATTTCCGGTGTTCGTGCCGCTGTAGCCGTGAAAATCTACGGCGATGACATGGACGTTCTTAACAGCACGGCGGCGGAAGTGTCCGAGGTGCTAGGACAAGTACCAGGCGCCTCCGAGGTTACGGTCGAGCAAACGACTGGCCTTCCTATGCTCACGATTGATATCGATCGCGATCAAATCGCACGATACGGCCTGAGTTTAGATACTGTACAGCAAGCGGTTGCAGTAGCCATCGGGGGCCGAGAGGCAGGCACCTTGTTTCAAGGAGACCGGCGTTTCGATATCGTAGTTCGTTTACCGGACGAGATACGAAGCGATCTCGCCGCAATTGAGAGGCTTCCAATTGCCCTTCCAAGGGAATTAAACAGCGCGATAAGTTATATCCCCCTCGGCGAGGTGGCCACGCTAGATTTAGCCCCCGGCCCGAATCAGATCAGCAGAGAGGAAGGGAAACGGCGAATTGTCGTCAGTGCAAACGTCCGTGGCCGGGACATTGGATCATTCGTATCTGAGGCAGAACAGAAAATCCAGGCCCAGGTAGATATCCCGGCAGGTTATTGGATCGACTGGGGCGGTACTTTTGAGCAGCTTGAATCGGCAACGAAGCGGCTGCAGATTGTCGTCCCCGTGGCGCTGCTCCTGGTGTTCATTCTGCTTTTCATGATGTTCAACAATGTCAAAGACGGCTTGTTGGTCTTTACAGGGATTCCATTTGCGCTCACCGGAGGCATTGTTGCGCTGTGGCTGAGAGATATCCCGTTGTCCATTTCAGCAGGAGTTGGCTTTATTGCTCTGTCAGGCGTCGCCGTTCTAAATGGCCTGGTAATGATCTCCTTCATCCGTAGCCTACGGGAGCAAGGTTTACCTCTGGACACCGCGATCCGCGAGGGCGCTCTGACCCGGCTACGGCCGGTATTGATGACAGCCTTGGTGGCTTCACTCGGGTTCGTTCCAATGGCCTTGAATGTGGGTACCGGTGCAGAGGTACAGCGCCCCCTTGCGACGGTGGTGATCGGGGGGATTCTCTCCTCAACGGTGCTAACGCTATTGGTACTGCCGTTGCTCTACCAACTGGCTCATCGGCGCGAAGACGAATTGGAGGAGCAAGAAATCGCGCTGGCCGCTGACAGAACAAGCTAGAGATTGGATGGCGGCACACAACGCCCCGTTCTTGCTAGCTAGCGAGAACGGGGCGCGTTAATTATCGGAGCGCAGTTTCATTAGCGGCGCAGCGGACAGCACAGCCTTTGTGGCGCAGTCTGATGCATCTAAGCGGTAAATAAGAAACTTGCTCAGCGCTTAGTGCGTATGACTTGCGCTACATACGCCTTCTCGACCTGATGGCTTTCACCCAAGGTGAGCTGACGAAGGATAATGCAAGCAGCGGCTGACCTGCCCTGGTTGGCAGCAAGGGGGATAGCTACGACAACGCCCTGGCTGGAATGACCAGCAGGCTGTACAAGACCGAGCTGACACCTTCAATCATGGACGAACCGCGAGGCCGTTGAGATGGCGACCCCCGACATGGATGCGTTGTAGGCCACCAGCGTCTGTTCAGCCCAATCGGATATGCTCCTTGCGAACGCTAATAACAAACAGACCGGGGCGATTCGCTGGTAGCGATTCTGCGTGCAAGTGATGGAAACAAAAAAGCGCCCCGAAGGGCGCTTAGAGTACAACTGCTTCCAACGGAGCTTGGAAGCTGCCGGCGGCGGATATCGTTCGGATATAAAGCGGTTAGTCAGCTTTGGTTTCTTTCTTGATCTCCGCGTTGTTCTGATCCTGGCGAATATCATTAACCTTCAACTCGCCTGCTTTTTTTTCGTCGGATTCGGCTCCGTGAATTCGCTTTTGATCTGCTCGGAATTTTTCATTAAACTTCATTGAACGGTCGTAGCCATCTCCTGCATAAGACGATGCGGAGCCGAAGATTACCAAACCAACAACAATAGCTTTCAACAGATTCATAGGGCAGTCCTCGCTAAATTCAAAGGTGGCTTGCTGAGCTTTCTCGGTGAGCTCTACAGGTTCGAATGAATTTTGCGTGACTGAAGCTAACAGTAGCATGAACCAAGCATTACATTATTGAAATGTATGCTTCCATTGCGCAGTGACATGAGCGCCTTGCTTCGCCATTTCAGCACCGAGGCGCACCAATCTGCAAAGGGCTTTAGCCTAAAAAAGAATTATTGGAAGATTACAATTTTGTCATCTTCGGATTATGGCGCCGCATAATCTATATCCTTAGCGAGCAATGTCGTTTAACGTTTACGAGGGACCGGCCAGCTATCGGCAAGTTGAAGGCGATAACGCACGAACTCGCTCGAAAGTGGTCGAATTTTCTGTCAGTGTGGTTTGGAAGGCCAGATGGTATAGGCGCTAGTATTTATCTATTACTTTTTTTGGGCTTCCTATCCTTGTCTTACGTTATTTTAAGGACGGTTAAAAACCAATGGCTCACGAACATAACCATAACACCGAAGCCATAGGCGATAAGCGTTTAATCGCTGCCATTGGCGTTAATGCTGTGCTAACTCTGGCCCAAGTAGTTGGCGGAATACTTTCTGGCAGTTTATCGCTTATAGCTGACGCGCTACATAATTTGAGCGATGCCGCATCACTGGTTATTGCGCTAATCGCGCGTAAGATCGGTCGCAGGCCGCCGGATGCTTTTAAAACCTTCGGCTACCGACGCAGTGAAACCATAGCGGCCTTAATCAACTTGGTCACGTTGATTATCATTGGTCTCTACCTCATCTACGAAGCTATAGGTCGGTTTTTTTCCCCACAGCCCATTGAAGGATGGACAGTGGTCGTGGTGGCGGGAATAGCCTTGATTGTAGATATCGCCACGGCCTTGCTCACCTACACAATGTCTAAGGATAGCATGAATATAAAGGCGGCATTCCTGCATAATGTATCGGATGCACTAGCCTCCGTCGGCGTTGTTGTCGCCGGGACATTGATTCTTCTGTACGGCTGGTACTGGACGGATACTGTAGTGACATTGATGATTGCTGGTTACGTGCTGTGGCAGGGGTTTAGCATGCTACCTAAAACCATTCACTTGCTAATGGAGGGCGCACCAGAAGGAGTTTCCATCGCTGATATAACCAATGTCATGGAGCAGGTAGACGACGTTGAGAGTGTTCACCACGTACATGTTTGGGAAATCGCGGAACATACAATTGCATTGGAAGCCCACGTTGTCATAAAGAAGGCTAGTCTGCCTGATATCGAACGAGTGAAGAACGATTTAAAACGAGTACTCCATGAGCAATTCAAAGTCAGCCACTCGACACTTGAAATGGAGCTAGACGGCAGTGTTTGTATCGACACCAGGCAGGCCGACAATCATCGCAGCGAAGCATAAGCCGGCTTTGCTTTTACCGCTGTCACCTGACAGTTAGCTCGATATCAACGGAGCGAATTCGCGTGCGGCACTCGTTGGCGCTATGCCCTTGACCTTAGAAATGCTAACGGCATGTGGCCAAAGTAGCTCGCCACGAGGAGATCAGGCTAGGTCGTGGCACCTTCAGCAGGCTGCCGCGACGAGTAAGCCCCGCCAGTCGCTACCGCCGCCGACGCTCAGAGCCAACGGCGGACTCGTGCACGGTAGCGGGCGAATGATTCGCCGAACAGTGCTTCCAGCGCCCACTCTTCGGGTGTGATCTGGAAACGGTTCATGTACAGCACGAAAGCAACCACGCCAAGCAGGGTTAGAGGCGAAGCCAAGACCAGCGCCCAAGCCGCCAGAATAATGGCAAAGCCTAAGTACATGGGGTTGCGGCTGTACCGGTAGATGCCAGCCTCCACTAATGCCGAAGCCTGCTGCGGCTGCAATGGATTAACCGTAGTACGCGCGCGGCGAAACGACAGGACGCCGGCGAGGCACACGCCGAGCCCCAGGAGCAGTACCGGCAAAGCGAAGGTCAGGCGCGCGGTCCATGCCAGTTCGAAACCCGGCAATTTGGTTCCCGACAAACCCATCAGCACCGCGATCAGGCCCGCCACGAGCAGCGATGGCACGCGGTTTTCCAGCGCGGAATTTGGCGGGCGCCGATCTTTGCTGGTTCGCGCATGGAGCGCAGGCTGGGCTTGGCTGCAAGTACCTGCAATGGCCCTGGTTCTAATCGTGGTGGTAGGTTCGCAGATCGCGGCCGTCGTGTACCAACTCGACATCCTGGCGCCGTTGCTTCCGGTATACGGAGCGTTTCTATGTTTCTATTACTCGCTCCCGCCCTCGGCGTACTCAGCTCCCGGCTATTTGGTTTGGAGGTATCTGCCGCACGGGCAGTGGCCTTTAGCTCAGGCACTCGCAACTCGCTTGTAGTGCTTCCCCTGGCCCTAGCGCTCCCGGAGTCCATTCGCGAGCTGGCTGCAGCGGCTGTGATCACCCACTCGTAGAGCTGATTGCTGAGGTGATCCATTTACCGGCGATCCTATCCATGGTCAGGAACAGCTGAGTCTTGTCGAAATCGTCCAGAGTGCTCATGCCTCGTGGGTTGGTGCGAGATTTAGAAGCGGCGCAAGGAGGAGCTGAGCAGTGCGAGCCCAGGAAACCAGCGCTTCAAGATCCATCTGTAGAGATTCGGCCTCTGCCCAGATACAAGCATTCTCGGCAGGCACTGTAAGAGCGATGCCCTCAACTATCGTCAGAGCCATCGCATGCAATCTCAGCAGCTCGTCGCGGATGGCGGTGGTTCCGCCCAGTTCCAGCAAGCAGGCATCCAATCGATCAGCCAGCCAGAGCAATTGAGAGGTGTCGAAGGCGGCGCGCAGGTTTTCCAACGCCACCGCATCGACTTCGCCGTACGGCGTAACGCGAAAGGATGGGGGAGGAACATTGATCATGTGGTTTTCTCGGTATCTAGCTGGCGAGGTGTGATCACCCGCAGCGAGCCGGCAGCTTGTTGAAACACCGAGTCCTTGATCCAGGGCTCCGGTGGCCGGTTGAGCTTGAGGTTGAATTCGCCGAAGCGCTTGACGTTGCTGGTCTGGTAGGGGCTGAGGAAGGACACGTCCTCGTCGGTGAATTGCCAACCCTCTCGGGCCAATTTCTGCAGAATGCGCATCATATCCACAGTGTTCTGCAGGATCACCGATGAGGCCACCATGTCGTTGTAGCGCAGACGTTTTTGCTGTTCGTCCGGATCGTTCTCAGCAATCACGTCGCCACCGAACGAAAGCCACTTCGAGAAACCGTTGTAGGACTCGATTTTATTGGTGTTCGCAGTGACTTCCTGGCGCAACTCGCGGCTACCGATCCAGTTGAGCAGGAAAATCGTGCGGATCACGCTGCCCAGTGCCTGGGCGGCGTGGTAGAGCTTGTTGCGCCGGCTGTAGGAGCCGAGTTTTCGCAGCAGCATAGGCGAGGAGATTTTGCCGGCCTGGATGGACAGCGCGACCTGCATCAGATCTTGCCAGTGAGTTTCGATCAAATGCCAGTCGGCAGTGTCGGTGAACAGGCGGTTGATATGCTTGTAAGACGCGCCGCGATCCGGCCGGCACATCACCAGGTCACGCCAGTTGCGTATGCGCGGCATCAGGTTGATGCCCAGCAGATGGGTGAAGGCAAAGACGGTCGCCGATTGCCCCTGAGTATCTGAATACACAGTGTCTGCCTCGACACTCAGATCAGTCTTAAGCAGCCCCTCAATTACGTAAATCGCCTCCCAGATGCCAGGTGGGATGAAGTGCTGGAACACAGCGATGTAGTTGTTGGCCACGTGCCGATAGGCCACGGCACCCATCTTGCGGTAGCGGAAGTGATAGCCGGCCAGCAGGTTGTCATCATAGAAGTCGAACTGCGTGCCGTCCGCAGCCACCGCCTTGCCATCGCCCCAGAGCTTAGGCAGATCAAGATGCAGATAGAGCTCCACCAGCTCGCGGTTGGCCTTGTCCAACTTCTCCAGTGATAGGTGGCGGCGATTCGTATAGGACAGCATATGTGGCGTGACATTGCCGGCCAGATGCCGCGCGGCCTGGTTGGGGCCGAGATTGCAGCCCATGGCGAAGATGGTCATCAGATAGCGCTCGGCAGGCTCTTTGAGCTTCGGCTCGTTACCGGACATGGGACCGAAATGCCGCGTGAACTGAATCCAATGCTCGATGTTGGCCATAATGTCGAGCACGTGCCTGGCCGGCATGCGCTGCATAAGCGCCGTCTGTAGTGAGATGGCCGATGGTGGGATGTCCCGCGCCGTTACTCGGCGCAACACCGGTTCTCCGGCTTCGTTAATCGATACGTCCCCTCGGCAAGATGGGAATTTGTCGTCCAGTTGTTGCGCGGTTTCCTCCAGCTGAGTCTTGAGGGAGGCAACAAACTCCTTGGCCGTGCCTGGCAGCCCGACCTTTTCGCAGTAGGCCGGTAGTCGCTGCAGGCATTCTTCCCAAGGCAGCAGCTGCTTGCGGTAGTCGGCGAAGGATTCCGACCCCTGTACACACATGTCACCTGATCGCAGCTCGCTGGCCAGGTAGGAGAACACGCAGACTTCTAAATAGCGCCGGTTGGTCGGTGGCCCCTCACTGGCAGGACGACGAACGACCTTGACCCAGCGCTCCGACGCAAACGACAAGTCGATGTGCTCGTCGATCCATTCGCGGTGTAGATTCTCGCTGTCCTGGATCAGTTGAAGAGCCTGAACCAGCGATCGATCCTGAGTCGTGGGCTCCAGTTGGAGAAGGTGGCTTAGACGGAACAATAACGAGCGATGGGACTTGAAGTGCTTCCAGATCAGCGGCAGGTAGTTATTACCGCCGGTAGCCTGTACTTCGGCGCATGTCTCACGCAACCGATCCAGATTGCCACCGGGGGAGAGGTACTCCCGAATTAGACTGCCAGCCTCCTGGTCATCCGGTTCTTGAACGAGAATCTGCACCACGCCATCCAGGGTCGCCGCCAACTGCTCCAGCTTCTGGCGTTGCCGCGCCTGGATTTGCTCCAACTCCTCCTTGGCGCGTTTATGGATCGTCGAAATCCGCCGGATGAACATCTCGGCCAGGTGATCACGGGTCCGTACGCGCATGCGGTAGATCAAGGCCAGCATCAGCGTGTAGCGCTTCGGCAGCGAGCAGTCCTTCAGCTCGGCGACGTCCGACGCAGCGGCTTGGGCAGCAAAGTGGCGAATCTTGGCATCGACGATCCCCTCAAAAATGGCCTCCAGATCCCCGAAACTCTCTAGCCAGGCCAAGTGGTCGATCAGCACCTCCAGGTGCTTGCGAGATGGCTTCTTGGGTGACTGCTTCAGCGTATTGAAGTCACTCTGGCGTCGGCCGAAGTCAGTGTCGAGCAGATCCTTTAGCTTGTGGATCACCTCGACTGGCGTTCTGGTTACTACGAGGTTGAATATTGCCTCTTGGGATTCGGCATGAATTCGCTCAGCGAGATCATTTAGAGCCGAGTACGCAGGGAGCTCATAATCTTGGCGGATCAGCTCTTCGATTACGGAGTTGATGATGTCGGCGCGCTGGTCAAGCACAAACGACATCGCTTTGGCATGCCGCTCGGCGATCTCCATGGCATCGGAGCCGTAGAATGCCGTCACACCGAGGCGAGCTCGGATCGCGTTCATGTGGCGATATTGCTGGAACCACTTGTATTCCGCGAGTTTCACCTTGCTACGCTGACCTAACTCTCCGCGAATGAAGTCCACCAGTTGACCAGGGACGTCGGTGACATCAGGAAAATATCGGAGCACCTGAAAGGTCTTGAGAAGAACGGCGAGATTGAGGTGAAAGGGGGCCTTGGACTT
>NZ_CEXBBO010000052.1:0-18269 GCF_982611455.1 Stutzerimonas sp. | reverse complement strand
GTGGAATCCGGGTATTTTGCCAAAATCTGGAAGTCTTCTTCAGAGTTTCCCTAGAGTTGGACCCTGGTCGGCATCGCGCCTATCGCGGTGAGAACCGAATTGACCTGACGACCAAAGAGTTTGCGCTGCTGCATTTGTTGATGAGCCGCACTGGCGAGGTGCTAACTCGCTCGCAAATCATTTCGCTTGTCTGGGACATGAACTTCGACTGCGATACCAACGTTATCGATGTATCCATACGTCGCCTGCGCGCCAAGATTGACGATCCGTACGAGGTCAAACTGATCCATACCCTTCGTGGTGTCGGATATGTCCTTGAGGATCGATCGTGAGCCGCAACAGCCTGGCAGCAAGACTTGGGTTAAGAGTTGGGTTGATGAGTGTTGCAGTCGTGGCGCTGCTTGCCATCATCGCCTACATGATGCTGGAACGAGGGCTGGAACGTATCGCCCAAGAGAGTCTTGCGACCAAAATGGCAGGGCTATCGACGAGTTTGTCCGAAGCGCTGAGTATCGACGAAATAACGTCTGAATCACATGTTCTCGTTGATTTAGCGATGGGCCACAACAACCTCTACGTGAGCATTTTTGACTCTGCGCAAAGCACTGCACCGCTACTCTCCATTGGCTCTAAACCAGTAACATTTGAACTGCATAGATATACCGCACGTGAGGAACTCGGGTTTCACGAGTGGCAGAACTCCCTTGGCCGTCCCATGCTCAGCGCCTCACAACTTATGCGACTGAAGGATGGCGTCCAAGTGGGGGTTTATCTGACAGTTGATCAGTTTGCCGACGCGGAACTGCTCAATGATCTCGCTAAATGGGCATTGGGAGCTTCGCCCATCCTGCTACTTCTAATTCTCTTGGTCGCATGGGGAACCGTGCGAAATGGCTTGCGGCCGCTCACAAGTTTTTTACGGATCGCTTCAAAAATATCCACAGAAAATCTTGAGCATCGCTTACCGACAGACCGATTGCCTAGCGAACTGCGAGAGCTCGCTGACGGCATCAATTTTATGCTCCATCGTCTCGATAATGGCGTCCAACAGCTTTCGCAGTTCTCCGATGATCTAGCTCACGAGCTTCGCTCTCCAATCACAAACCTGATGGGTAAGGCGCAGGTCGCGCTGTCGCGTGAGCGTGGTTCTGAGGAGTACAGAGAGGTATTGGAATGCTGCACTGAAGAGCTGGATCGAGTTACGCGAATAGTCTCAGACATGCTCTTTCTTGCCCATGTAAGTCATCCCGCATCGTTGGTGCAGTTCGAGACCATTACATTGAATGACGAGCTGCAGCGCGTTGGAGATCTTTTTAGCCTCAGCGCAGAAGAAAAAGAGGTGCGCTTGACCATCTCTGGACAAGGGAAAATTCTGGGTAACCGGCTGATGATTCAACGGGCTATTTCAAATCTCCTGTCGAACGCCATTCGATACTGCCCACCGGGTGAAAAAGTATCGATGAACATCGAGAGCGCGGGAAATAGGGTCCGGCTGACGATAGGGAATCCCGGAATTGGCATCGATGAAGCGCATCGTCCGCGACTGTTTGAGCGCTTTTACAGGGCGGACAAAAGTCGTACGCGTAGCGAAGGAGGAACAGGGCTGGGACTTGCCATCGTTCGCTCTATCATGAGTCTTCACCAGGGCAGCACCAGTGTAGAGGTAGATGGAAACGGCTATACCCGTTTCTATCTGGACTTTAGCACGACAAGGACCGACAGGATGTAAGTAAATAGTAGCCGCGCCAATTGGGCGGCTCCATTTCTTACTTGCTACTTCGAAATACCTGATCCATTTCACTGAACGTGGGCGATGGGCCGGGAAGTCAAGCGGTACTTCTTGAGCAGACCCTCTTCACCGGCGACCTTCAAAGCCAGATAGGACGTTTGATTCATCCTGGAAAACCAGCCAAAGAGCTTGCTGTCAGCATTGTAATGCTCACCTCACGTTGTCGTTAGGTTCGAGTTATTAGGATCCAGGTATGGAAATTGGCCACACCGTTGCGGCCAGAACTGCTTGGAGACCCAAATGAAATTCATCAAATTGCTCCTCATTGGTGCTTTGCTTTCAACAACTAGCGTTCCGGCTTTTTCGGGGGATGGTTTCAACCGTTCCGCTGAAATGACACGGAAATTTCGCGAAGATCAGAAACGCATCTGGGGCGATAAAACGGCTGCCCAAAAACAGCAAGAAAACGCCGCTGCGAGCAAGAAGGAAAAATCCGAAAAAGAAACCATAAGGCCATCGCGGTAGGCGCTTTTACTTCCGCATCGATGGACTCCGTAAGGCGCTTCGGCGCCTTTTTTGTTTGTCGGGGAGAAAAAGCTGGCGTTGACCATATCCCCCATTTTCTCCAAAAATCAGGTATGACCTCAGCCGAGACGATCGGCTTTTGCCGACTGGGCCTATAGTGCAACGAACGCAGGGCGTATTCCCACGTGGGCGGCCCCCATGGTGGAATCGACCCACAACGAACTGAAGTTCACGGCGCCGCTGACGGCCATCACTGCCGCCGTGGTCGGGGTGATCCTAAATCTGGCATTGTTCTTCGGCTACCACGTGCTCTGGCCGCAAGGCTTCGAGGGAACTTTCGACTGGCCGTCGGCGCTGATCGCAGCTGGCTGCTGCCGTCGCCTTGTTCCACTTCAAGCGCGGCGTCATCCAGGTGCTGACGGCCTGTGCGTTGGTCGGACTGGTGGTGGTACACCTGCTGCGAAGCTGAGAGGTGGAGGATGAGCAGAATCTCGATATGCGAACTGGCGGAATGGCAAGTCGCAGGGCGGACGTTCAGCCTGCTGGATGTCCGCCGCACCAGCGTTCGGCTTGCCGATGCCCAAGAAATTTCCGCCGCACACTGGCGTGATCCCGAGGATGTCTTCACCTGGAAGGATCAGGTTATACGGGATAGGCCGGCGATTCTCTATTGCGCCAAGAGACATGAAATCAGCCAGGGCATCGCGGTCACACTGGAGGCCATGGGCCTGGATGCGCGCTACTTGACCGATGGTTTTGCTGGCTGGCAAGGCGCTGGCCAACCCATCGAGAGCCTACCCAACTAGGCAGGAGGTGCTGCATGAAGTGGATCACCCGCGAACGCCCGAAGATCGACCGAATCGCCTGCCCCTGGCTGATTGCCCGCTTTATCGATGCAGAGTCGGAATTTCTCTAGGTGCCGAGCGGTGATGTGCTGCGCCTGGCGCGAGAGGAAGGCGCTACACCCTATGACATTCTCAGGTGTGGAATTCACCCACGAAGGCGAGCTGTGCAGCTTCGATGCATTCCTGAAGAAGTACCAGCTGGATGAGCCGGCCTTGCAGCAACTGGCGCAGATAGTGCGCGGTGCCGATACCCCAAGGCCGGATCTCACTCCTCAGTCGGCTGGCCTTTATGCTATCTCGCTTGGCCTATCGCGTACCTTCGGCGATGACCATGAAATGCTGCTGCGCCACGGCCTGGTCATGTATGACGCGCTCTATGCCTGGTGCAAGGACTGTCAGAACGAGTCGCATAACTGGCCGCCGCAGATGTGAGGCGGCGGCCAGCCACTACCGGTGAATGCTTAGTGGCAGTGGTAATCGCCCGTTTTGTGGTTGCGGTGACAGCCTTTCGAGTCCGTACCACCGCTGTGGGCGAGAGCTGCCACGGAGGTTAGGGCGAGAACAGTAGCAATCAGGACAGCAGAAAACTTCTTCATGAGGAACTCCTTTTCAGCCTCTTGTTGTGTGTTACATAGGTCACATCTACAGGGTATGGCAAAAGGCTTTCATCGGGCAAGAAGGTTTCTGAAGAGAGAAATCTGCGCTAGTTGAACGAGCGGATCAGGTGCAGTGCAGCCAGATGGCCAGGGTAGAACCAATAGCCCCAGCGCTTGACCGGCCAGATCCTGAAATGGCGCGGTCGGCGCAGCAGCCATAGCCCAAGCAGAGGGGCGACGAACGCTGTGAGCACTATCAGCAACGTGTAGGGCTGCAACTCCCACTCTGCAAGCCAGCGATTGCGACTGTTGGCCAGTACGCAAAGTGCGGCCGGCAATAACCACACGAGACCAGGGCGCTGAATGGCCAGCAGCAATGCCGCCGGTAGCAGTGCGCCGAACACGCCGTACATCAGGCGCTCTTGAATCAGCACCGCCACGCTCACGCCGACCAGAGCCAGAACAAAACCGTCGCGTCCACGATGATGTACTCCCCAGGCGATTAGCAGGCCCAGCATCAGCGTGGGCATGACATTGATCGTGCTGCTGCCGCTGGAAAGCAGACGATAGGGTAATTCCGATATCAAGGTAAACGCCGCCATCCAGCCCAGGTAGCGAACGTTGTCATCGGTATACAGATCACCGGGTTGCGAGCGCGCGACATTGGCTGCGATCCCCAGGCAGAACAGTGGAAAGGCTAAGCGCCCGACGATAAACAACCATTCGTCAGGCCAGACGTAGCGCAGGTGATCCAGCAGCATGGTCAGCATCGCCAGCCACTTGATCAGATCCAGGTTGGTGTCGCGCGTATGCAGGCTCACCCGAGCCACCCAAGCGTCAAGGCAGCCAGCACCAGATAGCGAGTGGCCTTGGCTAACGTCACGATCAACAGAAAGCTCCAGAACGGTTCGCGCATAACACCGGCTACCACGGTAAGTGGATCACCAATAATCGGCACCCAACTGAGCAGCAGCGACCATCGACCGAAGCGGTGATAAGCCTGCTGGGCCTTTTCCAGTTTGCCTTCGCTGACGGGAAACCAGCGCTTGTGTCGGTAGTGCTCGATGGAGCGACCCAGCAGCCAGTTCAGCACCGCGCCCAGTACATTACCCGTGGTGGCCACCGCTAGCAGTATCCATGCTGCATAGCGGTCAGTCAGCAGCAACCCGACCAGTACCGCCTCCGACTGCATAGGCAGCAGCGTGGCGGCACCGAAGGCGGCGAAGAACAGGCCGAAATAACCGGATAACTCCCACATCGGCTAGGCGTTCAGGCCGACCCAGCCGTGGAAGCCGACGTAAATCCCCACACCAATGATCAGCACGCTGGATAGGTAAGGGGCGCGCCGCGCAACAGCGCCCAGCCAGGGCCAGCGATTCGATGCCTGGCGAGCCCCGATAGCGGCGGCAGCACCAACGGTGACCAGGGTGATGGCCAGACCAATGCTGAAACACACCACCAGGACGGCACCCAGGGCGACTTCTTTCACTTGCAGGCAGAGCAGCAGCACGGTGATCGCTGCCGGACAGGGAATTAGCCCGCCCGTCAGGCCGAACAGAATGATCTGGCCGGTAGTGACATTGCGGTTGCTGAAGCGCTTGCGGATGTCGTTGGCATGCGCCCGTTCATGGGCATCCTGGTAGCCCTCCAGCGACAGTTCCAGTTCCTCCAGCTCGGAATGATCATGGTCATGACCGTGCCTGTGCTCGCGGAACTCCAAGTTATAGTCGTGGGAATAACTGGCATGGCCCAGACTCAGACGCGCAGTGAACTCATGGGGCTCGGGAATTTCGTCCACTGACTCCAGGTAGTCACCCCGGTCGACGAAGCGAAACTGCTGGGCTGCTCCATCGGGGCGAGTTGTCAGTAGACTCACTTCAGCAGCCGGCCAAGCATGGCCACTCAAGGTCTTTAGCCGCCAGCGCGGTGGAACGCCTTCTTCGAAGGTCGACAGCTCGATACGCCCGTGCCCGGTATCGATACGGTGCGTTTCATCGTGGTGGTGATGGTCGTGTTGATGTTCGTCACCGTCCTCGAAGCGCCACATCTGCTCGCCACGCCAGGTGCGCCAGAGCATCCACAGGGCGATGATGATAATAATGGCGGCGGACGCTAGCTGGAAATACGGCTCGGTGGTTTCGGCATTCAGGTTCTGCCCCAGGTACATGCCGGTCATGGCCACCAGCCAGACCACTGCCGTGTGCGAGAGCGTTGCGGCAAGGCCTAGCAGAACGGCCTGCTTCACCGTGCCGCGAATGGCCACGATAAACGCTGCCATCATGGTCTTCGAGTGACCAGGCTCCAGGCCGTGCAAGGCACCCAGCAGAATGGCGCTGGGGAAGTACAGCCAGGCCTGCGAGGCCCCCTGTTGCAGCAGTTCGGCGAAGCTCGACATGGGAAGGAGCCTAGAGGTACTTGGTGATTTGCTTGAAGTCTTCGAGTGATGTGCGCTCGCCTGTCGCGAGTGCTTCGACGGTGTGTTCCAGGCAGTGATCGATATGGTCCTGGATAAGCACACGCTTGGCCTGGCAGACGGCTTTCTCCACGGCATGCAGTTGCTGAGCGATGTCGACACAGGCCCGGCCGTCTTCGATCATGCTGACGGTGCTGCGCAGGTGGCCCTCCGCACGCTTCAACCGTTTGATGATGTCGCCATGACTTTGGTGCGGGTGGCCGTGTTCGTGATCGCTCATATCTTGAGTCTCATGCGTCGATGAATTAGGCTCGCATGCTATCCCTGTGGGGGGGATATGGTCAAACCGACCATCTCTCCATAAAGCCAACAGCTTAGGCATTGAAAGAATCACGACATGCTCAGCAATCCCATCAGCACCAAGGTGATTTTTGCCCTTGCTCTCGCCATCTTGATGGCCTGGGCTGGACATACCTCTGCGCTGTTTATGGGGTCGAGCCAGCAGGCTTGGGAGGGTGGCGACACAATTCATTCGCACACCCATGGTGACGAGACACTGGCCTGTGCTGCATACGGGGATCACTGCCACTCGCCGCTGACCGCCGACCACCTGCATGAAACACCGCACCTAACCACGCTGCTCAGCATCAGCACGCAGCCAGAGCATGCGCAGCTAATAGACGCTCCACGTCATTTCATTCATCCCCGCCTGATCTTTCTGATCGAACGACCGCCACGCGCCACATTCGTGCTCTGACACAGGTCGCCCTTCCCCGATGCCGGGAAAGGATGCGCGCCCCATCGAGTCAACGCCATCTACCGATTCCAAATTGGGCAATACGGGCGGGTCGTGCCCTGGGAAGCTAAATGACTAAAACTATTTTACTGACAGGGTTTGAGCCCTTCGCCGGCCATATGCTCAATTCATCCTGGGAGGTTGCTCGTGCGCTCGCCGGCCAACGCATTGGCCACGAACACGTCGTAGTGAGCGAATTGCTACCCTGTGCTTTCGACGATTCGCTTCAGCAACTGAGACAGTTGATCTCTTTGCATCAGCCGGAAATCGTCGTGGCGCTGGGTCAGGCAGGTGGCCGTACTGCCTTCTCATTAGAGCGAGTTGCCATCAACCTGAAAGATGCCGCAATACCCGACAATGCTGGGCAGCAGCCTGTAGACCAGCCGATCTTGGAGGATGGCCCTTCGGCCTATTTCTCGAGTCTACCTATCAAGGCAATCGTTGCCAGATTGCGCGAGCACGGCATCCCCGCTGAGCTATCTCAGAGCGCAGGCACTTACGTGTGCAACTCGGTCTTCTATGGGCTGATGCATGCGGTAAACAAGCTTCAGTACCCAGTAAAAGCTGGATTCGTGCACATCCCATATCTTCCAGAGCAGGCTACGACCAAGTCGTGTGTGCCGAGCATGGCGGAACCAATCATCGTCGAAGGTCTTCGCCTTGCCCTATCAGTCACGCTGTCGGCGAAGCAGGGTCTGAAGCTCAGCGGCGGAACGACACATTAACCTGAAGCCGCTGTGCGAAAGCCTCCACGAATGCACAGGGAGGCTTACTCACGCGGCTCTAGCTCAGCATCAAGGTATCCAATGTTAACCAAAACGCTTTTAGTGGCCATGTTCGCGGGTCTGCTCGCGACCAGCGCCCTAGCCGACGATTATCGATACAGCGACACACACCTGCATTATGTGGACTTCTTCCAAACGAGTGCCGGCATGGGGCCACTGCTCAAGGAAATGGCCGCAGCCAAGATCGACCATGCGATGCTCGCAGGGATCTCGGTTGCCAAGGAGTGGGACGAGACTGAGCCCAAGCGCCCTCGCTACTATGCAGGTGACGACGCAAGAGCCTATTGGTATAGCGCCACCGACACCCTGATCGCCCACGCTTATAAACAGTTGCCGGCGGAGCAACGTAAGCGCTTTCACCCCTTCATTTCAGGATTCAACCCGAATGACATGAATGCCGACGCGCAGGTCCGGCGCTTGCTAGAACTCGACCCAGGCCTGTGGCAAGGAATCGGCGAGGTCTTCACCCGTCATGACTACTTGACTGCCCTGATTTACGGCAAGGCACCGCGCGCGAACAGCAAGGCATTGGCTAGGGTGTACCGTGTAGCTGCCGAATACGACTTGCCGGTATTGCTTCACTCTAACATTACCTCCAAACGGGAACGCAACCCGCTTTACTTGGGGGAGTTCGAAGAGGCATTACGCTCCAACCCGGACGTACGCTTCATCTGGGCTCATGCGGGGACGAGCATGGAGATCTATCGAAACCAGGGAAAAATGGACTTCCTGCTGCCGATCCTGGAGCAACTGCTTGGCAAGTATCCAAATCTCTACATCGATCTGTCCTGGACCGTACTTAATCCCTACTTAGTGGACGAGCAGGGTAAGCCCGACCCACTGTGGGTGGACCTAGTTACACGCTTTCCAACCCGCTTTATGGTCGGCTCTGACGTAGTGGGCACATTTGGAAGCCTGGGCAAGTATATGTCTGGGTTCGACCCGTTCCTGGAGGCTCTGCCGCATGAGGTGGCGCATCAGGTCGCCTTGTCGAATTTCGTCTCGGTGCTTCCGGCAGAAAGGCGACAGTAAGTACAGACCCGCAACGGCACTGTTATTGGCTTCCAGGGAAAAGCACGCTTATGAGCCAGGCGTTTTCTGCCTGCATAATCGACGGCCGCTGAAGTTAGCCAAATGTATGGCTATTTCAGTTCATCCTTATGACTTTGGTGCCTATGGGCGTGTTCCTTATCGCTGATGTCTTGAGTCTCACGCGTCAATGGATTACGCTCGCATGCTATCCCCCTGGGGGGCATGGCTAAGCCGGCCAGCCGTCCAGAAAAACCAATTACCTAGGCATTGAAAGAACCACTACATGCTCAGCAAACCCATCAGCACCAAGGTGATTTTTGCCCTTGCTCTCGCCATCTTGATGGCCTGGGCTGGGCATACCTCAGCGCTGTTTATGGGGGCGAGTCAACAAGCCGGGGACAATAGCAGCGGTGCTCATTCGCACTCACACGACGACAGCGTATTTGTCTGTGCGGCATGCGCGGATCACTACCACTCCTCGTTGACCGCCGACCATGTGCATGAAACACCGCATCTGACCATGCTGCTCAGCATCAGCACGCTGCCCGAGCGTGCTCAGCCGATAGAAGCCCCTCGCTACTCCATTCCTCCCAGTCCGATCTTTCTGATTGAGCGCCCCCCCCACCCTACATTCGTGCTCTGACATAGGCCGCTGTGCGGCCCAAGACCACTGCAATTTAGGACTCTGAACTATGCATTCGCCATCTATGGGCGCAATGGACGCAGCTGCCGTGCGTCCGAATCGCTCGTTACTACTGTTGCTGTTGTTCACGGCATTGCTGTTTCTCGGCATGCCTGACGCGCTGGCCCACGCTGTTGCCGAGGGCGACAAAGGCTTTATCCAAGAAAGCTCCGGGGTGATGTTGCTGCCGTTCATCTACATGGGCGCGAAACACATGATGACCGGGTACGACCACCTGCTGTTCCTCTTCGGGGTGATCTTCTTTCTCTATCGTCTGAAGGACGTGGGGCTCTACGTCACGCTATTCGCGGTGGGCCACTCGGTCACCCTGCTGCTGGGCGTGCTGACTGAAATCAGCATCAGCTCTTACGTGATCGACGCCATTATCGGTTTCTCGGTGGTGTACAAGGCGCTGGATAACCTGGGTGCATTCCAGCGCTGGTTCGGCTACCAGCCGAACACCAAAGCGGCCACGCTGATCTTCGGCTTGCTGCATGGCTTTGGTCTGGCGACCAAGATTCAGGAATACGAGATCTCGGCAGATGGCCTGATCGCCAACCTGATCGCCTTCAACGTCGGCGTCGAAATCGGCCAGCTCCTGGCCTTGAGCGCCATCCTGATTGTCATGGGCTACTGGCGGCGTACCGCCAGCTTCTGGCGTCATGCCTACACCGCCAACGTCGCCATGATGAGCGCCGGTTTCCTCTTGATGGGTTACCAGTTCACCGGCCTGATCGTCTCTCAGTAAGGAATTCTCACTATGTTCAATACCAAGCTTCCGACCCTCAACGAATTGCCTACCAGCCGCCAACTGCTGCGCTCCACCGTGATTGCCGTGGGTGTTGCCGCAGCCTTACTGGTCACCGTAGTGATGCCTTCGGAGTACGCCATCGACCCAACGGGCGCTGGCCGAGTGCTGGGCCTGACCCAGATGGGCGAACTGAAGTTAATTCTGGCCGAAGAAGCGGCAGCGGATGCAGCAGTTCAGCCAGCCGCAGCTCCCGTCGTTCAGGCTACCGTGCCTGTTCAACCTGTAGTTCAAGAGCAAGTCGCGGCAGTGCCTGTGGCTGAACCAGCAGTAGAACCTCAGCCGACCCTGAAGTCCGACGAGATAATCGTCACACTGAAACCGGGCGAGGGTCGTGAGATTAAGTTAGAGATGCTGAATAAGGCTACTGTCAGCTACGAGTGGACAACCAATGGCGCTCCGGTCAACCACGATACCCACGGCGAGCCCTACAACGCCCCAAATGGCTTCTACCACAGCTACAGCAAAGCCAAGCAGGTCAAGGGTGATAAGGGTGAGTTCACCGCCATCTTCGATGGTACCCACGGTTGGTTCTGGCGCAACCGCAGCAACAGCGACGTGACCATCACGCTGAAGACCAAGGGCGAGTACCTGAGCCTCAAACGAGTTATCTAAAGCAAAGCGCCCCAGCGTCATCAGGCGCTGGGGCTTCTACATCTATGATTGAAATTGAAAGGAATACACGATGAAAACCACAACTACCCTGACTCGCTCCCTGCTGCTGGTTTGCCTGCTTGGCTTACTGTCGGCATGTGGCGGTGGCGAGCCGGAAACCCAGTCCGAAGTCGAAAGCCACGGTCATGCTCATGATTAACTAGGGGTGTGATACGTCTTTAACGTGAGTTTATTTGATCGCGTACCAACTCCGTGTTGGCCAGACCAAAAAACTCACGGGTAATCCTCTGTTTTCTGCGTAGGTGTCCAACCCGACAAGTAAGTTATTAACTAGGCCCAAGGGCAGATAAGAGTTAAGAACTCACCGTAAATACTTATATGCCATAGGTTGGCTATCCGAGGCTTAACATGCTGAAAATCCTTGCCAACCGAACCTATCGACATCTCTTTCTCGCTCAAGTCATTGCACTTGCTGGAACTGGATTAGCCACTGTCGCGCTGGGGTTGCTTGCCTATGAGCTTGCGGGTGCCCAGGCCGGGGCCGTCCTCGGTACCGCGTTGGCGATTAAAATGATCGCCTACATTGGCGTCGCCCCAGTAGCGGCGGCCTTCGCGGAACGTCTACCGCGGCGCGCTATGCTCGTCTCGCTGGATTTGGTGCGGGCGCTAGTCGCGCTGGCCCTGCCTTTCGTATCGGAAGTCTGGCAAGTCTACGTACTTATTTTCGTACTGCAGTCCGCTTCAGCCGCATTCACCCCGACATTCCAGGCAACAATTCCAGACGTTCTCCCGGATGAAGAGGATTACACCCGCGCTCTGTCTCTATCTCGACTGGCATATGATCTGGAAAGTGTCGCCAGCCCGATGCTCGCCGCCGCACTGCTGACCGTGATCAGTTTCCACAATCTATTCGGAGGAACCGTCATCGGCTTCCTCGCATCGGCAGCATTGGTCGCCTCGGTGTTACTGCCTAAGGCAAAAAAAACACCTCCGCGCAGTATTTATGATCGAACAACCCGCGGCTTGCGCATATACCTGGCCACGCCGCGCTTGCGTGGCTTACTGGCTATAAACATGGCTGTTGCAGCTGCAAGCGCCATGGTGATTGTTAATACCGTGGTACTCGTGCAGTCCCGTTTCGGCCTGCCCCAAAGCGCCACTGCGTGGGCACTTGCGGCCTTCGGGGGTGGGTCAATGATTGCAGCGCTGGCATTGCCTCGACTGCTCAAGAACGTCAAGGATCGAAGTGCCATGCTATGCGGAGGAGGGATACTGGTGGCTGGCTTGATCGTTGGCATCAGCCTGCCCAGCTATAGCTTCCTGCTGCCATTGTGGGTGGTTCTCGGCATGGGTTATTCGCTGGCACAGACCCCCAGCGGGCGGCTGTTGCGCCGATCCTCGCATGCAGAAGATCGCCCGGCGCTCTTCGCCGCGCAGTTTGCTCTATCGCATGCCTGCTGGTTGATCACCTACCCAGTGGCAGGTTGGGTGGGTGCCAATTTTGGTCTTACTGCTGCTTTCGCAGGGCTCGCTATCTTGGCCGGACTGGCGATGCTGGTAAGCATGAAGATCTGGCACCCGAGCCATGATCAAGAGATCCTCGAACACAGTCATGAGCATCTGTCAGAAAACCATCCCCATCTTGAAGGGAGTGGTGCCGATCGGCGTCACGAACATATCTTCATCATCGATGACCAGCATCGCTGCTGGCCTGATCGATAAATCGTGCAGGGCCGACCTTGGGTGAGTAGATAAAAACTCTGCCGCCCTATTATCAAAGTTGCTCAAGACAACCAGCCAACTCGTCAGCGAGATTCACCAGCAGCTTTTCGTAGTCACCGGTCACAGGTTCTAGGCCAAAACCCAGTGCATCCAATTCGGCAAAGTTCACTGGCAGACCATAGCTCAATGTTTGCGCCAGACGCGGCCGCATTGGTGGCTCGCTAAACACACAAGCCGGCCCGGCTGCCTGGAGGCGCTCTCGCATAGCGGCGACGTGGCGTGCGCCAGGCTGCACCTCTGCGCTGATCGCGAACACGCCTGCGTGCTGAAGCCCATAGGCTTCCTCAAAATAGTCGAAGGTCTGGTGGAAAACGAAGAACGGTTTGTCTGCCAGTGGTTTGAGTCGCGCTTTGAGCTTGGTATCCAGGGCTGCCAGCCGTTGCTCAAAGGCATCCAAGTTAGCTTGATAGCGAGCAGCATTGGCAGGGTCGGCAACAGTCATATCTGAAGCCATGCGCGCCGCGATCAAGCGTGCATTTTCCGGTCGCAACCAGAGGTGGGCATCAAGGACACCGGGGCGATGGAGCTGGTCACTGTCATCATGGCCCTTATGGCTATCTGGCTCTTGAGGTGGCTCCTCATCATGTCGATGTTCTTCGCCAAAGCGCCTAAGGTGCAGGCCTTGCATATCCTGCACAGCCAAGCTATTGCCCTGCCGGCCATCTAGCACGCGAGGCAAGAAACTCTCCAGGTCGGGGCCGATCCAGTAGAAAAGCTCAGCTTCTTTCACTCGCCGCAAGTCCGAAGGGCGTAACGCATAATGGTGCGGCGAAGCACCCGGAGGCAGTAACACATCAGGCACGCTAACGCCGTGTTGCACGGCAGCCGCAATTAGCTGCAATGGCTTGATGCTGGTTAGGACGCGGACTTCAGCGAAGGCTGGAGCCGATATCAGCCAGGCTAAGGCGCTGGCGGCCAAAAGGACAAATGAACGAGGCAAGGTGGCATCTCTCTTTGACTGGCATTGTTATATAATAACATGTTTCATGGCTTGCGGCCTCACTAGGTTTGGTTGAGGTCCTTGAGGGCGAGGGCACCATTCTGCTAGGGGTCGCTGCCAGAGCAGACCTTGAGGGAATTCGGAATGAAGAGAGGGTGCTCTGAGGCAGGGGCGATTCAGATCCTGTCGTGCGTCGATGTTACTGAAAGGCTGGGAGTTGAGTCCAAGTGCCAGTATTCAGCTCAAGGGCGTGCTTGGCCGTCATGCCACCAAAGGAAATAGCGGGATCGATGTAGCGCATGACCGACCTGATGTCTTTCCAGCCTACCTGGGTCATCGGGGTCTTGAGATCCCAGCCATTGACCGTGGCCCAAGTGGCAAAGCCACGACGCAGCGAGTGGCTGATATTGTAGTGGTCAACTAATTCCGGACACCGCGTTAAGTTTTTCTTCGGCCACCGCAGGCGGTAGCCCTTCGTTGAACTGATGCGGCCGTTTGCCAGTTGTAGCGCAGCATCAGGAACCTGCCGGTGTCCTGCTGGGCCAGCAAGGAAGAGCGCCATATTACCGCCGAACCCCATAGATCCCAGCATCAAAAGGCCGCCATCACAATTAATAAGCGGGGTATGGGTTTCGTTAATCTAACAACCTGATTTTGCTATGCTGGTTACATGTACCGTGGGATTTGTTGGTTACGGTTCGCCGTCATTCTGGCGGTTGACGCTCTACGAGAAACGCCAAGCTGTTGGGCAAAATTTCCTGGCTTAGCTTGAGACAGAGCCCTTCTTCGAAATCTGAATGTTTGATCAAGGAAGCGAGTCGGTTACAGGCTTTTTCCGATAGTATGCAGTGCCCCCCAGAAGCAAGTTAAAACCGGGAGGCCCCTGCCAATCCCTTGGTACACCGGTGGACTTAAGCAGAGTTTCCGAGTCGACGCCGTTTCTTACAAAGTCCTCCAAGTCCCACTCGAAAAAGCTAACAAGGGCTTGAAAAACAGGATTGGGCACACTGGAAACCACACCCATACTTCCAGTGTTCATCGGTAAATTTAGCCTCTTGATATCGGCAAGAGCACCAATTAGCCGTCTCAATCGGAAGTGCCAGACAGACTCCCTAAGGAGTTCAGCCTGCTGGGAAGCCAAGGGAAATCTACGCTTTCGTAATTTCGGGCATGGCGGTAAACGCACGGGTAGGAGTTTCTGCAGATTGCTGAGATTAACCCGCTTCTGTCCTTTCGAAATCCGATAGAGATCCTCTGCACCCGCTAGAAGAGTGGCAGCAAACGCGCTGTCTCGGTGATCGCTAAGCTCCTCGACGTCCTCAGTTACGCACTTTGGCGTGCTGAGCTTTGCCATCAACCATGCGTTGTCGTGCTCCGTAAGCCAGCGGGTGGCTTGATATGCGTTATCCCAGAGGTACTCCAAACCGACGTTTGCTCGTACAGCCATGATCGTGTCTATTTTGTGACGATGTTGTGCCTTCCTACCAATCTGCGGCTTTTCCGACTTTTGACGTAGTTTCACACTTGCCGTGTTCTGAAGAATGAGCTCTTTCTTCAAACCTTCTTCAAACTGATCAGCGCAACCAAATAAATGCTGCGCGATGATCATGTGCCGGGCAAGGGGCATATCCATCTGGCCATTGTAAGATCTAAATCGTATCCATTGGCCGTGTTTACCTGCGTCATAAGCTTTGTCCATTCGCGACAGGGTTTCATCGCCATATTTCGAACGGATGCTGTCAAATAGCTTCGCAGTACCGACAAGCTTTCCATGTATGAAGCCTCTCTTTCTGCATTGTCGTACATAGTTTGCGCCTAGAGTTTCACAACTCATTAACGGAAAGTTGCGCTGCAGTACTTCGTAGGCGAACTGCGCAAAACTCTTTTCAAGTACAGTGCCCTGCTTGACTGTCGCAGGTTCGAGAGCGCTCCAACCACATACGCACGGCTCGGTAAGATTCGGAAGTAGCCGAAGCTTACGGAAGAACGGGTGAGAGCATTTTGGACAAGCGTGCATCAGCAACTCACCATGACGCCAACAGACGGACACACCAGGCAAATGGTGTGAGCGATGCCAGTACGCGTATCCCGTTTCAAGCAGATCTTGCTGCACACAGGTGGAGCAGAGCTTAGCCTTACAGTGAACCGCTCCCTCTCGACGGGGAATACGACAAACCCCAGATAAGCGGGAGCCTGTAGGGACATTGCCCCCCCCTCCACCTATGCCCAGAAAGGGCCTGTATGCTGGAAAAATCGTGTTGGCAAGGATCAGCTCGTCGAGATTGCTCTCTGGATCACCAGGTAGTCTGGCTGCCAGCACTTCAACCTGCTTTGGCAGAATCCCTACGCTGAAAGGCGCTGAGCCAAACAGATCTTGGAAGGTTTCAGCCGCAGTTCTGTTACCTGACAGGAAGTGGTAGCGCGTGATACGAGAATGCAACATCTCGTCCGGCATCGATATGGGAAAAAATAGCAGATCAGACATCTATGATGAACTTGCGAGATAGGACTTGGAATTACACGCATCCTGCGAGGCGGCGCATTTTTTAACACACAAACCCCGATGTTAGGTAACAAATATTTATAAAGTTTAAATATGGCGAATATTCGTCAGAAAAATCTCACACCTTATTATCGGATATTGCATACCCCATGCATCCAACAAAATCGCGCCGACCTCATAAATATCTTGCTCTAGAGCACTGTGAACGTCTTCCGAGGGCTCACACATTCTCACCGGAATACATGTACAGATAGAAAGCGTGGACCAGCATATAGCGATCAGACTCAGGACATACCCACCGACTCCTAACTTCAACATGGGACAAGGCTTCTATTCTCGAACGCTGCGTACGACCGGCTAATTTTCAGCCTTGCTTGCCTAGCAGCGTTGTGAAGCCAGATTCACTTTGGCCTGATGCAAGCGGTCCGATACAACGCTGATCGGTTTACGCTTCGCTGCTCGTCTACCAGCTTCGCCTTGGCCCACTGCAGGCGCCGAACGTGAAACTCCTCGACAGATTCACACGCCTGCTCCAAGGCTCTGGCACACAGGGGTAGCCTGGGGAGCTGTTTCTCAAGGCGTGAAAGGACATGCAGCTCTCGCCCTATCCTAGTGCGCGAGATCAAGACAGGCTTTCCCGATCCCGCTCGAAGGCGCTGTGCACAAGATCTGATCTGTTCAGCAAGCTTCTCGTCAAGAACAGCAAATGCGCCGGTGTTATCGGCACGACTCGTATGAACACCTGCATGCCTGGCGATGCAGCCTGAAAGCCATGTTCGATCACATCGATACAGCCACATGTAATCTTTGCACTGATGAGCTTGCCTGCCCCTATATTCAATCTCGAAGGCTGCTCGGCGCCTTAGGCGCTCGCTCAGAAGTCTCGCTTCTCTCCATGCCTGCGAGCCACCATCGACGGCGCGGATGGTTCGATATACATATACTTGTGAGACCCCAAGCGCAGAGGCGATCTGCCGTGCATCGCTTCCGGAGAGCGCTAGCTTGAAAACGGCAGCAGATAAACCTTCCAGTCCCTCCAGCAGGGCCTCAGAAAGCCTCGTTTTTGAATGGCCGACATCATTTGGCGATGGTTGCTTAACGGCTGGCGTGGATGGCTTTTCGCTGCGCGAGAAATGGGCCGTATCGATCCCTAGGGCGGTGGCCAGCAAAATGTATTTGAGTGGATGGTGCGTATGCCTTGGTTTCCTTAGCAGCTTGGTGACCCAGGTCGCGGGTAGATCTGCGGGCGAATCTCCAAGAACCGAATATTCCCAAGCTGCAGGCAGGGCGTTGAAAACGCCGGCCATATGCGCGGCCAAACGGCGTAGATCTAGCCGCTGCGATTTACGCCGAGTTAGGTCTAACTCAGCAGCTCTCTGCAGCAGGCAAGCGCGCAAGGCAATTGGTGAAAGGGGGTTGAGGGCTAGCGTAAGCAATTGCATTGATCGGAGCGCGATCTGATGCAGCGTTGGAAAAGCCTCCAGACCAGCAGTGACCTGATGGGAATGAGTTTGTACTTCGGCATCGTCAGGCAGGTGGAGCTGCCATGAATTACGGCTATACCAGCTCGGATCCACCATCCTGAGCGATTCGCCGTGGTGAGGACATACCAACACGCCGGGAAGCTGGTGAACGCGGTGCCAGTACGCTGCGCCAACCCGAACGACGTCCTCATTGAGGCAGGCCGGACAGAACCGTACCCTCGACGCTCCTTCGATCCGACTGGCATTGACTCCTAGTTTCAGCATTAGCCACTTGCCATCACCAGCCATTGAGGTGCGTGCATGCAGCATCTGATCGTCGGTGAGAAAAGGCGCGTAATAGGGCAGAACGGTATGGCACGTGATGATTTTGGATACCGAGAGATCCGTGCCCAGGGGAAGCGACTCGACAAAATCATCCAACCGACAGGGAAACGCCACATTTTGCGTGAACGAGACTGCAGCCCTGTCGCCCGCGAAAGCGGCTTTCCGGCTATGCCCACCACAAAGCCGGGCATAGCGAGAGAGAATGCTGTGCAGCGTCTCGTCCGGAAACGCTGCAGGGAAGAAATGGAATTTCAGCTCCATTACGCGACCCTCGAATCATGATCGACGGTAGGCCGGCGAGAACTCGAAGATATCCTCGGTTACCCAACCAGCTGACTTCAGCTCTGCAAGGGTGTGAATCGCCCCGGATTTCTTAGACACTTTCCAGGCTCAGTAAATGTCGCTTCTCA
>NZ_CEXBBO010000051.1:0-18308 GCF_982611455.1 Stutzerimonas sp. | reverse complement strand
GCCCAAGCGGCATGACTCACACCAAAGAGCCTCCGGAGAATGCGGGGCGGTTCACACCTCCTAACGGGCCTCATTATGAGGCTTGAAGGTGTCTACGAAACTAGGGGCGATTCACTGGGGACTAGGCTCTACTGCGAATTCGGTCTTTCGTGATGACTATGCTTTTCATTCCTCAAGCAGGGCCGCTCCATGCCCCCTCTTTAGGACAGGCATCCGTCGTCCATCACGAAGTTTACTGAACGAAGCCGATCCAGTTGGCAGTTGGGAGTGACTACTATGTAGTTAGCTCAACCGCCAGCATGTTGGCAATACACACCTTTGGCCCAGCACTGGCTATGTACCCAACGACAGTATGAGGTCGGTGGTTGGGGCCTGTTGCGTTCACAATCAAGTCTTGTGAACTCACTTTTGTGAAGCGCACGTCTGCTTTCATGCAAGTTTTCGTTTCGTTCACCATGGCAATGGTCTGTGCAGGCTCAACGTAACCCAGTAAGCCAACGACGCCATTGGTCTCATAGGGGTCCATTGCACGGACAAAGCATCCGAAGCCTGCCTCACCAAGCAGATCGTTTGTGATGTCAGTTGCCAAACGAATGATCTTGGCTTCCATAGCAAATTGGAGCTGCAGCGCTGGGTTAGCGGGGAAGAACACAAGGTCTGGACGCTTGGAGCTCGACCCAGTAGCGATGTCGCTGGGGGCAGTGAGGTCGGCAATAACAAAAGCAATACTGATTCCCGGCACCAGTGTTTTAGCTCCCCCACGCTCTTGTAGCAAGCGCTGAGCTTCAATCGAGAGGTGAGCTGTAATGGCCGTTTCGGAGATGTTGGCTGGCGCTGCAGTTGCCCGCTTTCTCTTGGTTGTAGCACCGCGTGTGGCACAGAACTGTCCCCACCTAGTGGGCTGCACCAAGGCGTGATGCGCTGACAGAAGGACGTCGTAGCACTGTGTGACGAACCTTGCGACCGCTGATGCGCGATACGGATTAAAGCCCGCATCAATCAGGGAGCGATGAAGCTTCTCTGAGAAGTTTTCGGGGAGGGTCATTGAGCAGCCAATAGAAGGTTCGCAACTCGCAGTGCATCGCCATACGCACGGTCAAGAGAAAAGTTGAGGAGTCCAGCTGGCTTGTCGACTTGTATTTGTCGCCCACCTTCAGTCCACATGACACGCGCTGAGTCGTGGAACTGAAACGCGGTCAAGTGGGCCGCTGGCGGCTTCGGCAGCGGCTCGGTCATGTCAATTACGACTCGAGCTGAAGAGTCGCTAATGCAACTCGAACTACAGCGTAGGAAAAGCGTGCCAAAGCTACCGTGCAAGGAGGCACTCAACACCGCCAAGTAGTCGTCAGGTACCTTGTGAATACGTTTGTTTGCATTGACAGGCGTGAGGCCATTTTCGAATTGAAGACGCATGTCAAGGTAGTCCTGCATGGCAGCTGCGACGTCCTGGACTTGCATTGCCTCCATAAGGTCCTGCGTGTCAGCGGCATCATCAGGTTGCAGGAAGTATTCCGGTTGAGGCACCGCAATCTCGTCCAAGTCGCGCCTCTCAACGCGAGTGCGATCCACCTGCCAAAGTTGTCCGAACAATGCGAATTGAAAACGTGCGAAGTCGCTCATCAGGAAGCGACCCAGTTTGGACAGCACAGTGGCGCGCTCAGTGAGCGTCAAATGGGTCGGGTTGTCTTTCCAGTAGATCACGTTCATTGATGAGTTGACTGCTAGAGGAAATCCGACCTCCAAGGCCTGGGCCAGGCTTCGCGAGACCAGCAGCCGCTCGCCCTGAAACTTTTGGCGATGTTGTGCGCTGCAGGCTTTGAGCCTCTGTTCAGACAATTGCTTGGGATGGCCCGCTAGCGTTGTGAATCCTTCACTGTACTTGGCGAAGTCGTTGATGCTGCAAATCTCGTCGGCGCACAAAAGAGTTCTTGCCGGCGTACTGCCTCCCGCGGACACCAGTCCCAACTGCACCAGCAATTCACCGAATGTGGTCGCTGTGCCTTGTGACACGGCTTGGCGTAGCCTGTTCTTTGCGGCGCGATCCAATGGGCGAAGAGCGTAAGCATCGAAGATCTGCCCCCGATCACGAAAGACGAGGACGCTGGGCATCCATTGCACGTCGGAGCAGTCGATCGCCAGCGTCCACATCGCCTTGGGCGTGAAAGGTTGAGTCCACAAAGCAGGCGAATAGAATGCAGTCCGGCTGGCATGTGTAACTGCACGCGCAGAGACGAACAGCAAAGCAGCAGGCTGCTCCGCGTTTTCGAAAAGATGTCGGCGCCACTGCGACAGATTGACGATGGCCCGAACATGGAATGTCTGCCCCAGCGCAGTTAGGAATGTCTTCGCGGAAGGGCTCGAAATCGACTTTGACGGCATGACGAGGCCCAGCACGCCGTCAAACTCCAGATAGCGCTTTAAGCTCAACCACGTTATATGCTCAGACGCTTCTTGGCCATCGACCGGGTCATCGCTGTCGGCCGTGAAGGTTGTGACCCTCCCTAGTGGCTTCCAAGGCGGGTTGCCTGCCACGCATGTGAACTTGATCTCTTCAAAATGTCTCGGTGCACTGAAGAAGTCTGCCACCAAGATGTTCTTACCGATAAGAGGCGGGAAGACCTTCGGTCGCCGCCTCTTATCGGTAACGATGGCCTGCAACTCGGCCGGATCCGCGTACTCAAGGAGATTTAGATAAAGGCTGAATGCAGCTACTGCCGCTGCTGATGCAGCCTTCTCAACTCCGTAAATGCATTGCACTAGGATCTGGCGCAATTCTTCCATGGGAAGGCGTTGCAGTCGACGCTCGACAAGAACGCGCTCAACGATCCGCCGGAAGGCAGCTACAAGAAAGACGCCGGATCCGGCAGTGGGATCCAGAACGCGTGAGTCCTTCGAGAACTCACGCTCATCGTCAAGTCGATTGACGACGAAGTCCACGAGAAACGGTGGTGTGTAGACGACACCGTCGTTGCGCACGCTAGTGGGACTCTCGCTCCTCAGAAACTCCTCGTAAACCGCCGAGAGTGTCTCGATCTGGATCGCCGTTAGGTCAATTTCGAAGAGCTCAGTCTGCTCACCTCCTTTGTGCAGCGTTGTGCCTCCACGCAGGTAATCGATCGCCAGATCTAGATGCTCTTGCCGGATCTTGAGCCGTTGATTCGCGTCCAACACGAAGACCGCGCCGTTGAAAATGTCGTCGATCCGATCCTGCAGCGCCCAAAATTGGGCAAGAGCAATTGCCGGTCGGATGACATGCAACGAGCCGTCGTCTACGAGCAGCCCTTGCGCCCATACGCTAGGCACAACCCCTCGATCCAGTAGGAGGAACGTATAGAGGACTCGCCCGATTAGCCGGTTGACGATCGCTGCGGGAAGCTCGCTGCCCGTGATCACGGAGGCTAAGCGTTTATGAAGGTGCTCCAAGGCGCGCAGCAGGCGCTTGTCCACCGTGCCTGCCGACTGCAGTCTGAAATCTCGCCACTGCAGCGATGATCGCAGGCGCACCGCAGCAAAATCTTTGAGGGCGGAGCCTGCATCCACCTTTTTCAGATCATCGGAGTCGACAAAAACTACGAGTCTTTCCCAATCGCCTTCAGAGGCAAAATCAAAGCCAGGGCAGATAATGAGGCGCTCTTGAACCGCGATGATGAGCCACGGTACGAGACCCTGGCTCCATACCCACCGATGGTATCGCCGTGCTTCCTCAACGTTATTGGCGTGGGCGAGGTAGACAATGGGGACGAATCGGCCGGTGACCCGATCACCAAACCCAGGCTCCCATGCACCGAAACAGGCTTGCAATTTGATCGCATCCGCGGCGGCGTGCAACGCATGAGCACAACCAACCGCTCGGGAGAAATCTGACGGCCCCTGAAGTAGTCCCTTATCGCCGGAGTAACCGAGCGTGTCGACAAGACGATCGATGTGAGTGCTCACAGCAGCTCCTCGACCTGATGAAGCTCAGCAGCTCCGTGACTGCCGCCAGCACCAGGCCGATTCTTGTGCTCATTTACCGACCTCGATGGTGCCAAGAGGCATGAGAAGTTGATAGATATCGCTTCGGGTTGAATCCTCGTGAGAGATAACACCGGAACTCCCCAAAAGCTGGGCACTATTGACGCCACGGTCAGCGGCCTCGCCGAGAAGGATTGCGATGATGGCGTAGGTGCACGGAACCGAGCCGCAGACGCGGACCGAATACACAGGTGCTACGCAGCGAAGTCATTGATGGTCATCCCTGTCTTACCAAGATGGCGTCGAAACTCAGCGTAAGGCACTGATCCACCTAAGTAAATCTTATTATCCTATGGAAGTCCCTCCGGGGCTGTAAAGCGCTGCTTAGCTTCACGTGATGTTGGGTTCTACCCCACTTCCACGGACGGTTGTGAAAGGGCTGAAAATTTCAAATCCTGTCGAGCGACTCTACGACGCATTCGTGGGTTATGAAACCGCTCATTCGTCTTAACGCAAAAGGCCTCTCTTGTTTTTCAAGAGAGGCCTTTTCGGTACTGCTGCTGTCACGCTGCTGTCACCGTATCGGCAGATGCCGGGATGAAGCTGCGTAACAGATTGATTTCTATGGCGCACCAGGCGGGATTCGAACCCACGACCCCTGCCTTCGGAGGGCAGTACTCTATCCAGCTGAGCTACTGGTGCGTTGCGGGGGGCAATCATACGCATGTCCTCCGCGGTCGTCCATGGCGGTTCGGCGGCTGCCAGGCGGGCGAATCAGGGCGCGCGGCGACGATTCGATTGGTCATCAGGCTGGGCTATAGCGCGTTAATTTTTCCGAACATGATGTTGCCTGCTGTCTGGCGTTAGGCCTAGCATTCGTTCGAGATTTCAAACAGTTTTAGGCGGTAGGAACCCAGAGCCTGTCCCTCGTTCAGACATAGGTCAGGCGGTTCCACTGCCAATCGCCCCATATTGGCCAGACGGCCTTAGTCCATACCCGGCGCCCCGCCGGCCTCAGGAGACTGCCATGCAACTCAAAGACACCAAGCTGTTCCGCCAGCAGGCCTATATCGACGGAGCCTGGCAGGACGCGGACAGCGGCCAGACCATCAAGGTCAACAACCCGGCCAGCAACGAAATTCTGGGCACCGTGCCAAAAATGGGCGCCGCCGAAACCCGTCGCGCGATCGAAGCGGCCGAGCGCGCGCTGCCAGCTTGGCGCGACCTGACTGCCAAGGAGCGTTCGCAGAAGCTGCGTCGTTGGTTCGAGCTGATGATGGAAAACCAGGACGATCTGGGCCGACTGATGACCCTGGAGCAGGGCAAACCGTTGGCGGAATCCAAGGGCGAGATCACCTATGCCGCCTCCTTTATCGAGTGGTTCGCCGAGGAGGCCAAGCGCGTCTATGGCGACACTATTCCGGGTCATCAGAAAGACAAGCGCATCATCGTGATCAAGCAGCCGATTGGCGTTACCGCGGCTATCACGCCGTGGAATTTCCCGGCGGCGATGATCACTCGCAAGGTAGGTCCTGCGCTTGCTGCGGGTTGCACCATGGTGGTCAAACCCGCCAGCCAGACGCCATTCTCCGCGCTGGCGCTGGCCGAGCTGGCCGAGCGTGCCGGCATTCCTAAGGGTGTGTTCAGTGTGGTCACCGGTTCCGCCGGCGACATCGGCAACGAACTGACCGCCAACCCCACCGTGCGCAAGATCAGCTTCACTGGTTCCACCGAGGTCGGCGCCAAGCTGATGGCGCAGTGCGCGCCGGGAATCAAAAAGGTCTCGCTGGAGCTGGGCGGCAACGCGCCGTTCATCGTTTTCGATGACGCTGATCTGGATGAAGCCGTCAAAGGCGCCATGCAGTCCAAGTACCGCAACGCGGGCCAGACCTGCGTCTGCGTCAACCGTATCTACGTGCAAGATGGCGTGTACGACGCCTTCGCCAAAAAATTCCAGGCGGCGGTGGAGAAGCTGAAGATTGGCAACGGCCTCGATGAGGGTGTCGACATTGGCCCACTGATCGATGACCGCGCCGCGGCGAAGGTCAAGGAGCACATCGAGGATGCCGTCGCCAATGGCGCTCAGGTGGTGACCGGTGGCAAGGCGCATGAGCTCGGCGGCAGTTACTTCGAGCCAACTCTGATGATCAACGTGCCGCACAGCGCCAAGGTCGCCAAAGAAGAAACCTTCGGCCCGCTGGCACCGTTGTTCCGCTTCAAGGATGAGGCCGAAGGCATCGCCTTGGCCAACGACACCGAGTTCGGTCTGGCGGCGTATTTCTATGCGCGCGATCTGGGCCGGGTGTTTCGTGTCGCCGAGGCGCTGGAGTCGGGGATGGTCGGGGTCAATACGGGGATGATTTCTACTGAAGTGGCGCCGTTCGGCGGCGTGAAGTCGTCTGGTCTGGGTCGTGAAGGCTCCAAGTACGGCATCGAGGATTATCTGGAGATCAAATATCTCTGCCTGGGGCTGTAAGCCGCGCGGGACCACGAGGAGCCAGTTCCTGTTTGGGGCTGGCTCCTTTTTGTTTATGGCCAGGTATCCCGTTCGCCAATGAACCACCCTACCGTCGCTGAGCCAACTAGGGTGCTTGGTGTCGTCTGCCGGTCGCATCGACCTGGCAGCACCGCCCGACGCTTCGATCAGGCGCGAAAATAGGCGAAAAGCGAGCCCGGTGCGCTCGGGTGGCGTTATGGCTTGGCAGTCGAGATGATTATGGCCGTCCACTCGACATACAGAAATGACTCAACTATTCTGCTGTGCGAAACATGATTCCGTGAAATAACAAATCCAATCATCATCTTCACAAGCGGAGGCCTGTCATGACGGACGTCGTACGGCTCGAACATCAGGGCGAGATCGCTCTGATCACGGTCAACAACCCACCGGTCAATGCGCTTGGTCATGCCGTGCGCCAGGGCCTGCTGCAGGCTTTTCAAAACGCCGAAGCGGACCCGCAGGTACGCGTCGTCGTGCTGGTCTGCGAAGGGAGCACCTTTCACGCGGGTGCTGATATCAAGGAGTTCGGCAAGCCGCCACAAGCGCCGAGTTTGCCGGAGGTAATCGACGTCATCGAGGCGTGCAACAAGCCAAGCGTTGCGGTCATCCACGGCACCGCGCTGGGCGGCGGATTGGAGGTTGCCCTCGGCTGCCACTACCGCATCGCCCGCCCGGACGCCAAGGTGGGCTTGCCGGAGGTGAAACTTGGCCTGCTGCCCGGTGCTGGCGGCACTCAGCGCCTCCCGCGTCTGGCTGGCGTGGCGAAGGCGCTGGAGATGATCGTCAGTGGTACGCCAATCAGCGCAGCTGATGCGGTAGAGAACCATATTGTCGACGAGCTGTTCGAGGGTGATGTAACCGAAGCCGGCTTGGCTTATGCGCGTCGCATAATCGAGGAAGGCCGCAGCGTTCGCCGCAGTGGCGAGCAGACCATCGGTCTGGAAAATGCCGACAACGAAGCGTTGATCGCCGCCAAGCACGCCGAAGTTCATAATCGTATGCCTGGCCTGTTCTCGCCGCTGCGCTGCGTGGCCGCTGTCGAGATGGCGACCAGGTTGCCGCTGGCCGAGGGCCTCAAGCGTGAACGTGAACTGTTTGTCGAGTGCTTGAACTCACCGCAGCGCGGTGCGCTGATCCATTCCTTCTTCTCCGAGCGCCAGGCGAGCAAGATCAACGATCTGCCGGCCGAGGTGAAACCCCGCGCTATCAAGAGTGCCGCAGTTATTGGCGGCGGCACCATGGGTGTCGGTATCGCCCTGAGCTTTGCCAATGCCGGTGTGCCGGTGAAGCTTTTGGAAATCAATGACGAAGCGCTGCAGCGCGGCTTGCAGCGCGCCCGCGATACTTACGCCGCCAGCGTCAAGCGCGGCAGCCTGACCATCGATGCCATGGAAAAGCGCCTGGAGCTGGTCGAAGGTGTCACCGAATACGCTGCGCTGGCGGACGTCGACGTGGTGGTCGAAGCGGTATTCGAGGAGATGGGCGTCAAGCAGCAAGTCTTCGAGCAACTGGATGCGGTGTGCAAGCCTGGCGCCATTCTCGCCTCTAACACTTCTTCGCTGGACCTGAATGCCATCGCCGCCTTTACCAAGCGACCGGAAGACGTCGTCGGCCTGCATTTCTTCAGCCCGGCCAACGTCATGCGGCTGCTGGAAGTAGTACGTGGCGAGAAGACCAGCGATGAAGTGCTCGCCACCGCCATGGCCATCGGCAAGCAACTGAAGAAGGTCTCGGTGGTGGTCGGCGTCTGCGACGGTTTCGTCGGCAACCGCATGGTCTTTCAGTACGGCCGCGAGGCGGAATTTCTGCTGGAAGAGGGCGCCACGCCGCAGCAGGTCGACGGCGCGCTGCGCAACTTCGGCATGGCCATGGGACCCTTTGCGATGCGCGATCTGTCGGGCCTCGACATCGGCCAGGCGATCCGCAAGCGCCAGCGTGCCGACCTGCCGGCTGATCGCGATTTTCCCACCGTTTCGGACAAGCTCTGCGCAGTCGGCATGCTCGGGCAGAAGACCGGCGCTGGCTACTACCGCTACGAGCCGGGCAACCGCACGCCGCTGGAGAACCCAAAGCTGGCGTCTATGCTCGAAGCAGCCTCGCAGGAAAAAGGCATCGAGCGCCGTGAGCTGGACGAGCAATACATCGTCGAGCGGACGATCTTTGCGCTGGTCAATGAGGGCGCGAAGATCCTCGAAGAGGGCATTGCCCAGCGCTCCAGCGACATCGACGTGATCTACCTCAACGGTTACGGCTTCCCGGCTTTCCGTGGCGGGCCGATGTTTTACGCCGACAGCGTTGGCCTGGACACCGTGCTGGCGCGGGTCAAGGAACTGCACGCGCGCTGCGGCGACTGGTGGAAGCCAGCGCCGCTGTTGGAAAAACTGGCCGCCGAAGGCCACACCTTCACAGAATGGCAGGCCGGGCAATGAGCGCCGCCCGCCTGCCCTCTGCCGATCGGATATCGAGGACCCATCCATGAACGTCAACTACACGGCCGAAGAGCTCGCCTTCCGCGATGAAGTGCGCGCCTTCCTCACCCATGAATTGCCGGCGGACATCGCCGCCAAGACCAAGCTCGGCAAGCACCTGTCCAAGGAAGACCACCAGCGCTGGCAGCAGGTTCTGGTCAAGCGCGGCTGGTACGCGCCGGGCTGGCCGGTGGAGCTGGGCGGGACCACCTGGGGCCCGGTCGAGAAGCACATCTTTGACGAGGAATGCGCCGCCTTCGGTGCGCCGCGTACCGTGCCGTTCGGCGTCAACATGGTCGCCCCGGTGATCATCAAGTTCGGCAGCCAGCAGCAGAAGGATCATTATCTGCCGCGCATCCTGTCCGGCGAGGATTGGTGGTGTCAGGGCTACTCAGAACCGGGTGCAGGTTCCGACCTTGCCAGCCTCAAGACCCGCGCCGTGCGCGACGGCGACCACTATGTGGTCAACGGTCAGAAGACCTGGACCACCCTCGGTCAGCACGCCAATATGATCTTCTGCCTGGTGCGCACCGACCCTGAAGCTCAGCAACAGCGCGGCATCAGCTTCCTGTTGATCGACATGAGCACGCCGGGTATCAGCGTGCGGCCGATCATCACCCTGGACGGCGATCACGAGGTCAACGAAGTCTTCTTCGACAATGTCCGCGTGCCGGTGGAAAACCTCGTCGGCGAGGAAAACCAGGGCTGGACCTGCGCCAAGTACCTGCTCACCCACGAGCGCACCGGCCTGGCCGGCATCGGCGCTTCGAAGGCGGCCCTGGCGCACCTCAAGCGCATCGCCATGAAGGAAGTCTGCGACGGCAAGCCGATGCTCGAGGATCCACTGTTCCGCGCTCAGGTGGCCGAGGTCGAGATGCAGCTGATGGCCATCGAGATGAGCACCCTGCGTATTCTGGCGGCGGCGAAGGAGGGTGGCGTGCCCGGCGCCGAGTCTTCGATCCTCAAGGTTAAGGGCACCGAGATTCGCCAGGCCATCACCAGCCTGTTGCGCAAGGTCATCGGCCCTTATGCGTTGCCGTTCCTCGATGAAGAGTTGCAGCTGGACTACGAAGGCGAGCTGCTGCACGCCGACTACAGCGCGGCGCTGGCCGGCGACTACTTCAACATGCGCAAGCTGTCGATCTTCGGCGGCTCCAACGAAATCCAGAAGAACATCGTCTCGAAGATGATTCTCGAGCTGTAAGGGGGCACCGCAATGGACTTCAAACTGACTGAAGAGCAGCAAATGCTGCAAGACACCGCGGCGCGTCTGGTGCGCGACGCTTACCCATTCGAGCAGCGCGAGAAATTCAGCGAGTCGGAACTGGGCTTTTCGTCCGAGTTCTGGTCCCAGCTGGGCGAGCTGGGTCTGACTGCCGTGCCGTTCGCAGAAGAGATCGGCGGCTTTGGCGGTGGCGGCGTGGAAACCATGCTGGTGATGACCGAGCTGGGCCGTGGCCTGACGCTCGAGCCGTACCTGCAATCGGTCATCTACGGCGGCGGCTTGCTCAACCAGCTGGGCAGCGACAAGCAGAAAGACGACCTGCTGGCCCAGGTGGCAGCTGGCTCGCTGCAATTGGCGGTCGCTTTCGAAGAACCGCAGAGCCACTACAACCTCAACGACGTGCAGACCAAAGCCGAGGCGGTCGACGGCGGCTATCGCTTATCCGGACGCAAGGCGGTGGTGATCGGCGGCCACAGCGCCGGGCAGATCATCGTCTCCGCGCGTACTGCCGGTGACAGCCGCGACGAGGCCGGCATCAGCCTGTTTCTTGTCGATCCGAGCGCTGAAGGCGTCACCCGCCGCGTCTACCCGACCATCGACGGGCGCAAGGGCTGCGAGCTGTTCCTCGATAATGTGCAGGTGGGTGCGGATGCTGTGCTCGGTGAAGTCGATAATGCGCTTCCGGCGCTGCGCTACCAGCAGGGCCGCGCCATCGCCGCGCAGTGTGCAGACGCGCTGGGCAGCATGGACGAAGCCTGCAAGCTGACCCTCGACTACCTGAAGACGCGCAAGCAGTTCGGCGTGCCGATCGGCAAGTTCCAGGTTTTGCAGCACCGTATGGTGGATATGCAGACCGAGCTGGAACAGGCCACCAGCATGGCGATTCTCGCCGCGACCTTTGCCGACGGCGAAGACAACGACGACCGCCGCCGCATCATCGCCGCCGCCAAATACATCTGCGCCCGCGCCGCGCGCAAGGTCGCCGAAGAGGCGATCCAGCTGCACGGCGGCATCGGCATGACTTGGGAATACAACCTCGCCCACCACGCCAAGCGCCTGGTGATGATCGCCCACCAGTTCGGTGACGATGATCATCATCTGAAGGCCTATGCGAAGTTGATGCAGGTGGCGTGATCGCCTGAGATCGCGTGACAACAGAACCCGCTCTCAGGAGCGGGTTTTTTGTCTGTGCTGGATGTTGGGAAGGGGTTGCGCTCGGTAGCGTGGATGTCGCTTTTTACATCCACGCGGCTGATCGGCGCCGCGTTGCGGTGGATCGGTAGAGCGTGATCCACCCTACGATTGCAGACGTGACTCAGGCGGGGTTGCGGTCCACATATGTCGCCGGCGACGAAAAGCTATGTTGCCGCTGCCTGCGCGGCAGCCTGACCCTGGTGGCCCTGCTCCAGCTCCGGGAGCAACCAGTGCGTCCAGAGCGTAGGCGCGAAGGCTCGGCGGAAGAAGCCGAAGTGGCCGATACGATCCGCACCGATTTCGCTCGGAGCGATGCGGTGCATGACTTTTGGTGCGCCAGTGTAGAAGCCATGCAGTGATTCGGTGTTACGCGCCGACATCATCTCGTCGTCGGTGAATGATAGGGACGTCATCGGCGTCTGCACGGATGCGAAAGCGCGTTGCATCGACTCGCCTTCTACACCGACCAGATACTCGGGATGCAGGCACCAGCGGCGCCACTGACGGATGACCCCGGCGGGCAGATCACCGACCGCGCCGATACGCCCACCGGGGAAATAGCCGAAAAGAGATGTGAGCAGCGGGGCCAAACCGTGCCAGAGCAACCATGCCTGGCGGCGAATCTGCGGACTGTTTTCGCGCCAGTAGCCGCTTCCTGCGGCGATGGTCACGATGCGGGCGAGCCGCTCATGATCTTTAACCAGGGGCAAAATCTGCGCGCCGACGCTGTGCCCGATCCAGTAGAGCGGCAATTCCCCAGCCGCTTCCGCAACCTTTGCCAGCACGGCACTGCAGTCGTGGCGGGCCCAGTCGAGGACGTCCACCTTGAGCTGACGCAGGGATACCTAGCGGGACTGGCCCATGCCGAGATAGTCGAAGGTCACGACCAGAAAGCCCTGCTCGGCGAGCCAGCTGGCGAAGTCGGCATAGAAGCGCTGCTTGACGCCCATCGCCGGTGCGATCAGCACTGCGCCGCGTGGCATACCGGCAGGGCGATACCAGCAGCTGGACAGTAGATGGCCATTGCCGTTGTCGATCGTTAACGCTTCAGCCTGTATCGTCGCCATGCCTGTTCTCCGGTCTTTTTATGATGCCTGGATCGGGGCAGTATACGAGCGGTAGAAATTAATTCTAGAAAATTATTCTAGTCGGAGGCCGGATGGCCCGTAGTAGCCGCAAGCAGGAAATTCTTCAGGCCGCGCTTGGCTGTTTCACCGAGTTGGGGGTGGAGGCGACCACCATTGAGATGATTCGTGATCGCTCTGGCGCCAGCATCGGCAGCCTATATCACCATTTTGGCAACCGCGAGCGAATCATCGCCGCGCTGTATCTGGAGGGCATCGGTGAATATGCCGCGCTGCTTGAGGCCGGGCTGATCGAGACGCTGGACGCCGAAGCCTGCGTCAGGCTGTTCGTCACCAGCTACATCGACTGGGTCGTCGCGAATCCGGATTGGGCACGCTTCGTCCTGCACAACCGTGGGCGGGTCGAAGCGGGGGAGATGGGCGAACAGTTGCGTGAGGTCAATCATGCTCACGGCGAGCGGGTCGGGGCGATCCTGCGTCGCCACCGTGAGAGCGGGGCCTTTCGACGGATGCCGGGTGATTGCTTTCTCGCCGTGGTGATCGGTCCTTGTCACGACATGGCGCGCAATTGGCTGGCCGGACGTTCGCGAACGCAACTGGCCGATTGCCGCGATCTGCTCGCCGAGATCGCTTGGGCCAGCGTCAGAGCCTAGTGGTAGCGTCTAGATCAGACGCCGAGGCTCTCGATATCGCGAGCAAGCATTTCCAGCTGATGTGCGAGGGATCCCTTCAAGGTTTCCTCGCTGAGCTGGAACGATGGTGCGCCGCACGTCAGCGCCATGATGCTGCCGTCGGCCAGGTGCAGAGGGACACCAGCGGCTTTCACGTTGCGGTCCCAATCGCCCAATGACAGGCAGAAGCCGTGCTGACGGAATTCCTCGAAGGATTCCTCCAGCGACTGCTTCATCGCTGGCCAGTCATCGCCGTACTTGGTTTCCAGCGCTGCCATCAGATGTTCGCGCTCCTTTTCCGGCGTGGCTGCTAGAAAGGCGCGGCCAGCCGAGGTGGTGGCCAGCGGCAGGCGCACGCCGGCATCCATGCGCAGCGTCGAAACTTCGGCGGGACGGCAGTTCTCGATGTAGATCATCGACAGCCGGTCGCGGCAGGTCAGGCCGACCGTCGTATTGGTGCGTCGGGCGAATTCATCCATGTAGGGCTTGGCCAGCTGGCGCACACGCAGGTTGGAAACGTAGGCGTAGCCCAGCGCGAGCACGCCGGAGTCGAGCTGGTATTTTTCCAATTGCTGCGAGTAGCTGAGGTAGCCGAGCTTGGTCAGCGTGTAGGTCATGCGCGACACGGTGGGTTTGGGCAGCCCGGTGATCCGCGCGATGTCCTGATTGCCCATCACCACCGAGCCGTGGGTAAAAGCGCGCAGCACATCCAGGCCGCGGGAAAGGGCCTCGACGAATTTGCGGTCTTTGGGGTTCTCGGTGTCTTCGATGTCGCTCATGGTGATATCGGTCTGTCTGGTAGTGGGCAGCGGTGGCGAACGATAGCAGATCGCCCCATTGGTCGGCAGTGTGGCCTTGGCACGGCCGGATCGTGCAGGTGAACACATCACATTGGTATTGAAAACTTAGCGCATAGTGTTGATAACGGCACGAAATTTCGCACAGTAAAACATGAATTCGCCGAAGCGACTCTCATAGTCCCTCATATGATGATCGAGACAGACTGCTGCGCCGACCTGCATAGCGCACACGGCGCCGGTGCCGCTGCTCGCTTCGTCTATAGTAAAGAGGCCAACCATCTGACCGCAGCACGACGAACGGCAGTTCGCTGCAAGCCTATGTACGCGCTGATTGTGGCGTGATCATGCAGGCGGAGCTGGCGAAGAAAGCCACTTCGCGCTTGTTGCTCAAGGGGCTTTCTGATATAAAGCAGCGCTCTTTTCTAGGGGCCCGGTTTCTTCGCGTGCTGCGTAGCCGGTAAGACCCCAATGAAACGCGGCGCTGAGCGCCAAATGACTAGTGAATTCAAGCGGCCAACCCATGCCGGGTTGGGCATGTGGTTTTAGAGGGCTGAGGCATGTCGAGAGTCTGTCAAGTTACCGGTAAGGGTCCGGTAACCGGGAACAACATTTCCCACGCGAACAACAAAACCCGTCGTCGTTTTCTGCCGAACCTGCAGCATCACCGCTTCTGGGTCGAGTCTGAGAACCGCTTCGTACGTCTGCGTCTGACCGCCAAGGGCATGCGCGTTATCGACAAGCGCGGCATCGACGCCGTTCTGGCTGAACTCCGCGCTCGCGGCGAAAAGGTTTAAGGAGAACTATCATGCGTGACCTGATCCGTTTGGTGTCTAGCGCCGGTACCGGCCATTTCTACACCACCGACAAGAACAAGCGCACCACCCCCGACAAGCTCGAAATCAAGAAATTCGATCCGGTCGTACGCAAGCACGTGATGTACAAGGAAGCCAAGATCAAGTAATTGATCGGCCCTTGAAGGAAAAACCCGCCAATCGGCGGGTTTTTTCGTTTCTGGTGTAGCTTTTTTAAAGCTGTGGAACGCCAAACGCTTCGCCCCGGCCGGGCCTCCCACAAAAGCTAAAAGCCAGAGCCCAACTCTGCACCGAACCGCTCAGTGGGAGGCGCGCCCCGCGGCGAATGCAGGCCGCAGGCGTGCCAAGGCATATATCTTTCTGTCAGCCAGCCTTGCGGATCGCATCGGCGAGCCGCTCGATCATTGCGTCGATGTGTTCGCGTTCAACGATCAACGCGGGCGAAAGGGCAATGGTGTCGCCGCTGGCGCGGGCCAGCAGACCATCCTCGAAGCATTGACGGAATACCTCATAGCCGCGCTTGCCGACGCCATCGGCGTGAGCGGCGAACTGAATGCCGGCGACCAGGCCAACGGTGCGGATGTCGATAATGTTCGGCAGGCCCTGCAGGCTGAACAGCGCGTCTTGCCAGTATCCTTCGATCTCGATGGCTTTCTGGAACAGGTTCTCCCGCTGATAGATCTCCTGAGTCGCCAGCGCGGCGGCGCAGGCCACCGGGTGTCCTGAATAGGTGTAGCCGTGGAAGAACTCGATGGCGCTTTCCGGGCCGTGCATAAAGGCGTCATGAATCTTCTCGTCGACGAGCACCGCGCCCATGGGAATCGCGCCGTTGGTCAGGCCCTTGGCGCAGGTGAGGATATCCGGCGTAACGCCCCAGCGTTGTGCGGCAAATGCCTCACCGACCCGTCCGAAGCCGGTGATCACTTCATCGAAGATCAGCAGAATGCCGTGTTTGGCGGTGATCTCGCGCAGGCGCTGCAGATAGCCCTGCGGCGGAAGAATCACCCCGGCCGACCCGGACATCGGCTCGACGATCACCGCCGCGATATTTTCAGCGCCGTGCAGAGTGATCAGCCGCTCCAGCTCTTCGGCCTTTTCCACGCCATGCTGCGGCAGGCCCCTGCTAAAGGCGTTGCGCTGCAGGTCAAGGGTGTGCGGCAGATGATCGACGCCTGGTAGCAGCGCGCCGAAAGCCCTGCGGTTGTTGGCCATACCGCCGACCGAAATGCCACCGAAGCCGACGCCGTGGTAGGCCAGTTCGCGACCGATCAAGCGGGTGCGGCTGCCTTGACCGATCGCTCGTTGATACGCCAATGCAATCTTCAATGCAGTATCAGCCGATTCGGAACCGGAATTGGTGAAGAACACTCGATTGAGCCCAGCCGGGCTGATCTGAGCAAGACGCTCGGCCAGTTCGAACGGCAGCGGATGCCCCATCTGAAAGGTCGGAGCGAAGTCCATCCTGGCGATCTGCCTGCTCACCGCTTCGGTGATCTCCCGGCGGCCGTGCCCGACGTTGCAGCACCAGAGTCCCGCCGTGCCATCGATTACCTGGCGCCCGTCCGTGTCCGTGTAATACATGCCTTCGGCTCTTTCCAGCAGACGTGGGCTACCTTTGAACTGACGGTTAGCGGTGAAGGGCATCCAGAAATGTTCGGCAGACGCGGCGGGATCGTTGGCCATGGCTCGCTCCGGGAGGTTCTTGGGTTCGATGACTATGCTCTAAGACACAAGCCGCTCGCATCGCGGCTCTCTTGAGTCTATGTTTTATAAAACGAACAAAACAAGGCGAAAACCGCGCCTTCGTAAAAAATATTGATACGTCTGGCGCCGCTGGTTTAGGGTGCCTTTCTGATTATTTGATGATTCCAGAGGACACCTCATGACCACCCTGACACTCGCCGACTGGCAACAGCGTGCCCGCGACCTGCGCATCGAAGGACGGGCTTTCATCCAGGGCGAATACACCGCATCCAGTGCCAGTAACCGTTTCGACTGCATCAGCCCGGTGGATGGCCGGGTGCTGGCTCAGGTCGCCAGTTGTGACGCCGCCGATGCCGACCGCGCGGTGATCAGCGCGCGCACGGCGTTCGAATCCGGCGTCTGGTCGCGTTTGGCGCCGGCCAAGCGCAAGGCGGTGATGATTCGCTTTGCCGGTCTGCTCGAAGCCAATGCCGAGGAGCTGGCGTTGCTGGAAACCCTCGATATGGGCAAGCCAATCAGCGATGCCTTGGGTGTGGATATTCCCGGCGCAGCGCGGGCGCTGCGCTGGTCGGGCGAGGCGATCGACAAGATTTACGATGAAGTGGCGGCGACCCCGCATGACCAGTTGGGCCTGGTCACCCGCGAGCCGGTCGGTGTGGTGGCGGCCATCGTGCCGTGGAATTTCCCATTGATGATGGCCTGCTGGAAGCTTGGCCCGGCGCTATCCACCGGTAATTCCGTTGTACTCAAACCGTCCGAGAAGTCGCCTTTGACCGCGATCCACGTGGCGCAGCTAGCCATCGAGGCGGGGATCCCGGCGGGCGTGCTCAATGTTTTACCGGGTTATGGACACACCGTGGGCAAGGCGCTGGCGCTGCATATGGATGTCGATACGCTGGTCTTCACCGGTTCCACGCGGGTCGCCAAGCAATTGATGATCTATGCCGGCGAATCGAATATGAAACGCGTCTGGCTGGAAGCGGGCGGCAAGAGCCCAAACATCGTTTTCGCCGATGCGCCCGATCTCGAGGCCGCCGCCCAGTCTGCCGCTGGTGCCATCGCCTTCAACCAAGGGGAAGTCTGCACAGCCGGATCGCGTCTGCTGGTGGAGAGCTCGGTGAAGGAGCGCTTTCTGCCGCTGGTGGTCGAAGCGCTCAAGGGCTGGAAACCAGGCAATCCGCTGGACCCAGCCACGAATGTCGGCGCCCTGGTCGACACCCAGCAGCTCGATACCGTACTCGGTTATATCCAAGCCGGTCGCGACGATGGCGCCCAGGTGCTTATCGGCGGCCAGCGGACCATGGAAGACACGGGCGGCCTGTACGTCGAGCCGACCATCTTCGACGGCGTGAGCAATGCGATGAAGATCGCCCAAGAGGAAATCTTCGGCCCGGTGCTCTCAGTGATCACCTTCGATACCGCCGCCGAAGCCGTCGCTATCGCTAACGACACACCGTATGGCCTCGCGGCGGCGGTGTGGACCGCGGACCTGTCCAAGGCGCACCTGACCGCCAAGGCGCTGCGTGCCGGCAGTGTCTGGGTCAATCAGTACGATGGTGGCGACATGACTGCGCCATTCGGCGGCTTCAAGCAATCCGGCAATGGCCGCGACAAATCGCTGCATGCCTTCGACAAGTACACCGAGCTGAAAGCGACCTGGATAAAGCTTTAAGAAGCGGCTGGTAGCCGGAAGCCAGGTGCCTCAGCAGGGTGGATGTCGCTTTTCACATCCACCTTGGCTTCCATGGATCGGTGAAGCGCGATCCATGGAAGCTGGGCAGTAGCCTCAGGCTATACAGACAAGAGCTTTGCCATTGCTCAATCATGCGCCAACCTTGATTTGCTTCCAGCTTCCAGCTTCCAGCTTCCAGCTTCCAGCTTCCAGCTTCCAGCTT